>NZ_JARWAI010000014.1:0-103395 GCF_031451645.1 Vreelandella gomseomensis
TCACGATAAAACGGAATGCGCGGTCACCATCATCCAGAACAGACGGTCACGTTCAAACGGAATGGGCGGTCACGATAGGGGGGAATACGCACATCGCCAGTCGATCAGCCGATTCGTGAAAGTGACTGCCGCCATCTACATGCAGCGGGCTGTATTCTGCTGCCTGCTCGCGCCCCTCTGCATGGTGGCTGCTGGGTTGGTGACTAACAGCACCATGCGAATGGCCTGTGTCAGCAGCGGTTTCCGGCCCGTGGACCAGGGCTTCTCCCACGCCAGACACAACCAGCCCCTGCATGACCAACAGCAGTAATATTAGGCAACCAAGGCGGTGTCGTACGTAAAGGAGCATAAAAACTACCCACATTTAATCGGTAACCGGCGTGCATTCTCAGCCATTGAACCGCTACTGCTGGCAATCACACGGCGAATAGCCTAACATCCCCTCCAGGGGGATGGGAACAAATAAGAGGAAAATATGACAACGTCTAACCACCAAACGACGCACCAGACGCACCAGACGCACCAGACGCACCCAGATATCATCAAGCGCCTGAACCGCGCACGCGGACATCTGCAAAGCGTGACTCAGATGATAGAGGACAGCCGCGCCTGCCTGGACATTGCTCAGCAGCTGCACGCCGTCGAAAAGGCCATTCAACAGGCCAAAAAAACCTTGGTGCAAGACCATATCGACCACTGCATGGAGGAGGCGATAGGTCCCTTAACGGCGACTCAGCGTGAGCACGTCAGGGATTTTAAGGCCATCGCCCGCTACCTGTGAATGCATCTAAGCCCTCTCATTGAGGAGCGATCTATGATCGGTGTACTCGCCCATCGCGTCTATCGCCATCTCTTTTTCGCTCAGGTCATTGCACTGATTGGCACCGGTCTGAGCACCGTTGCCCTAGCGTTACTGGCTCATGATCTTGCTGGAGGGCAGGCGGGTGTCGTATTAGGCACAGCGCTGGCAATTAAGATGGTCGCCTACGTGGGCATTGCGCCACTGGTGGGTGCTTACGCCTCACGCCTGCCACGACGCATGTTGTTGGTTAGCCTCGACTTGCTGCGTGCAGCCGTGGTTTGCGCACTGCCTTTAGTTACAGAAGTATGGCAAATCTATTTGCTAATCTTTCTACTCAATGCTTGCTCTGCAACCTTCACGCCCGTTTTCCAGGCGACAATACCGGACATCCTAGAAGACGAAGATCAGTACACGCGAGCATCATCCCTGTCACGTCTTGCCTACGATTTAGAGAATCTGCTTAGCCCGATGGTGGCAGCCGCATTGCTGATGGTGATGAGTTTTGATGTCCTGTTTGTACTCAACGCCCTGGCGTTCGTGATCTCAGCTTCCTTGGCTATATCTGTGATGTTGCCTGAGTCACAAACACTAGAAGAAATTCCCGGCGTTTGGCGTCGCGTTTCTCACGGCTTACGGATTTATCTAAAAACACCTCGTCTGAGGGGGCTGTTGGCATTGAACTTGGCGGTCTCAGCCGCCGGAGCGATGCAGATCGTCAATACGGTCGTGCTTGTGCGCTCTATGTTGGGACTTGGCGAGAAAGAAGTAGCTTTGGCCTTTTCTGCCGCAGGCGGGGGCTCCATGCTGGTGGCCTTACTGCTACCCAAGATACTGGACCGAGTGACAGAAAGACCAGTCATGCTGCTAGGTGGCGTTATGATGGCACTCAGTCTCTACCTGGGCTGGCTGGGACCATCGTTTGCGGGGCTTGTCGGGCTATGGTTACTGCTGGGCGCAGGGGCCTCATTGGTCATGACGCCCACCGGTCGCTTGCTTAAGCGCTCATGCCAGCCGGAGGATCGTCCTGCGCTGTTTGCTGCCCAGTTTTCGTTGTCACACAGCTGTTGGCTGCTCACTTATACGTTGGCTGGCTGGCTGGGGGTGAACCTGGGACTGACGGAAACGTTCGTTTTGCTCGGGACATTGGCTTTAACCGCGACAGGGCTTGCGATGCTTGCTTGGCCTCGTCGTGACCCAAGAGAGATTGCGCATGAGCACTCGCCTATAGGTCATAGCCATCTTCACTATCACGATGAACACCATAAACACGATCATGAAGGGTGGGAGGGGCCGGAACCTCATCGCCATTCCCACCATCATTCTCGAGGCTCGCATAGACACGTTTTTGTTATTGATGACCACCATGCACACTGGCCATCACAGCACAAGCTTAGGTGAAATGTTCCATTCTTCGATCTCCACCCGATGGAGGACCTTGCCATGAACGTTTCGACTCAACCCCCCTTTACTCCTGGGAATAAAGGCAAGTTGGTTGGGCAGAAGACACCTCTACGCCTCAGAGATATCTGGGCCATCCGTGTTCGGCTACAACTTGCGAAAAAGACGAGAGACCTTGCCCTCTTCAATTTAGCCATCGATAGCAAATTAAGGGGCTGCGACCTCGTCAATTTATGAGTACGCGATATAGCCCATGGTGCACGCATATCCCCACGAGCCATCGTGATGCAGCAAAAAACGCATCGACCTGTCCAGTTCGAAATAACCGAGCAAACCCGTATCGCTATTATGGACTGGATACAGCTTGCTCAACTCAGAAACGAAGACTTCTTGCTCCCTAGCCGAATCAATAGCGCAAAGCATCTCTCCACGCGCTAATATGCCCGTATCGTGAAAGTCTGGGTCACCGAAATAGGTTTAGATGCGTCAATCTATGGCACGCACACGATGCGCCGCACCAAAGCGTCGCTGATATACCGTCGCACGAAAAACTTAAGGGCAGTGCAGCTGCTCCTGGGTCACACGAAGCTGGAAAGCACTGTCAGGTATCTAGGGATAGAGGTAAATGACGCGTTGGAAATGGCTGAACAGACAGAAGTTTGATGAGGATCAACGACGGCCTATTTCGGGCCGTCGTTGTCCGGCCAAAAGCGGTCTTTTAGCGAAGGCTGGTATAATTTCAGAAGCAAATTCCATATAGAGCAACGAAGAATGCGACCACTTGCTCCAATTGGCTTCAGTCATCCATTTATTCCTAGGCCACATACAGGAAAGCTCACCAATCAAAAAATCCATCGGCTGCAATGACATATTGGCATGCTATATCGGTAATCCAGATGGACAAATGTGATCAAAAGCACGCGTTTACTGTTTTCTTATCCAGCTTTTTCTGCATGGTGACCTAGATGTCAATTTCCGTCAGCATCCCGAACCGTGATCGGTTAGCGCCTGACGCTGTCTTTTGTCCACGGCCTCAAGATCGGTATTTGCGATAGCGCGATTGATCCTACACGACGCTGTTATCTCCCGATATTCATAGTTTATTGGAAAGATAAGATACGTCCGCACGTAGCCCTGCGCCACTAAGCAAATGCCCTGACCAGGAAAAACTGAGCAGCGAAGCCGATGATAAGCGTAGCCGCAAGCGCCGTTATCACTGCGATTCCGTGCCATGGGTCCGTTGCCGCGGACGTCGACTCCCCAGCCCGGTACATCGGCACGATGACGCGGAGATATACCGCGAGAGACAGCACGCTGTTAATGATTGCCACCACAGCCAGCCAGGTAAACTGGACATCGATGGCTGTAGCAAAAAGCATAAACTTACCGACGAAGCCGGCCAGTGGCGGAATGCCGACCAGCGACAACAGGAAAATCACCATTGCGATTCCCATCAGCGGTCGCGTGCGCCCCAACCCGTCAAAATCACTCAGAGTGCGCCCGGTGGTGGCAGTAACTGAGAATGCGCCCAGGTTCATGGCCACATACGCGGCAGCGAACAGTATGATTGATGGTAAGGCAAGCTCACTGGAGCCCACCGCCAGGATGCCCAGAAGGAAATAGCCGGACTGGGCAATCGATGAATAGGCCAGCAGCCGGATAACGTTGTCCTGCACCAGCGCCGCAAGATAGCCATAGGTCATGCTCAGCACGGCCAGGCCCGCCATGACTACCGTCCAGCCAGTTTCCAGGGGCAGCTCACGAACCACCTGCGCCAGCGCAAACAGGGCACCAATTTTGGGCACTACCGACAGATAGGCGGCAATTGACAGGGGTGCACCTTCATAGGCGTCGGGTGCCCAGAAGTGGAACGGAACCAGTGATGCCTTATAGCCCAGACCCACAACCACAGCCACGAACCCAAGAATCACAGCCAGCGGCATCGTATCCATGCCCGGCAGATCGACGAGTAGCGTAGAGCCAGAGGCACCGAACCAGTAGCTCAGGCCGAAAATCATGATCGATGTGGTGACCGAAGCGAACACGAAGAATTTCATGGCGGCTTCGGTCGCCGGGTCGGTGTCCGGGTAGGCAACCAGGGCAAAAGTCGCCAGGCCGGTCAGCAGTGTGCCCAGCACCAGGAACATGGTGTCCCCTGCTCCCGCCAGCACCAGGGCACCCAGGGTGGAAAAAATCAGCAGGCTGTAGACCGTACCCTCGCGGGCGCTACCCCGGACATCAACTCTCGCCAGCAGCATCGAAAGCACTGTAGTTGGCAGCAGAATGAGCTTGGCCCAGATACTTAATGTATCGATACGGAAGCTGCCGCCAAATATCGTGGTGTCTGTGCCGAGTAGTCGCAGGGTCAGCCCCGTGGCGACGACCAGTCCAATGACGGCAACGACCAGTGAAATTCGTGGCCGGCGCAGCATCTCCGCGATCAGCGCACCGACAGCCGTCAACAGAACGGCAATTTCCGGAATTAATAGTGCGAGATCATGACCCATTACAGCACCAGTGCTGATGTGGTGCGGTGAATGACGTCCAGCACCCAGGATGGCGCCACGCCAGTGGCAACGGTGAGCACCAGCAAGGGCGCCACCGCGAGAATTTCGCGTGGGCTCAGGTCCGGCATTCTATTCCAGCGATCCCGGGGCTCACCCAGAAATATTTCACGCAGAGCCTTGAGAAAGGTTCCGGCGATAATGGCAATGCCCAAAATCACGATAACCGCAATGGGAGCAGTGCCGAGAGTCGCGAGGAATATCTGGAACTCGGCCGGGAAGTGCGCCAAGCCCGGAAGACCCAGCGACGCGAAGGCCGCCAGCACAAAGAACCAGCCAAGTAACGGTACCGTTTTGAGCAGGCCGCCAAACTCCCCCATTTCGCGGGTATGGGTGCGCTCCTGAATCATGCCCACCAGCAGGAACAAGGCACCGGTGACCAGGCCGTGACTGAACATCTGCAGCACGGCGCCATCCAGAGCGGTGGCGCGGATCGCTGGATCCAGCGTCAACGCGGCCGCAGCGACGCCGACAATGACGTAGCCCATGTGGTTGACTGAGGTATAGGCCACCAGGCGCTTGAGATCGGTCTGTGCCAGGGCGGCAAAGGCACCGTAAATTGCGCTAACTACGCCGAAGAATAGAACAACGATTCCGGCCTCGCGGAAAGCGTCAGGGGTCATTTGCAGGGCGAAGCGCACCAGCCCGTAAGTACCGAACTTCAGCATGATGCCCGCCAGGATGACACTGCCGACTGTCGGTGCCTGAACGTGGGCCGCAGGTAACCAGGTATGCAAAGGTATCGCAGGAATCTTGACCGCAAAGGTAATCAGCATGGCAATCAGTGCCCACATGGCCACCGCTCCCTCCAGGGGAGGATTGGCAATCCAGGCCCGCATATCGAAGGTAGGATCAGGGCTGCCGAGGTAAAGCCCCAGAATCGCGAGCAATAATGGCAAGCTGCCCAGCAGGGTGTAGATAAAGAACATCAGCGCGGCACGCTGCCTGTCCTCGTGCCCCCAGCCGGCAATCATGAAGTACATCGACACCAGGGAAACTTCGAAGAAGACATAGAAAAGAATGCCGTCCAGGGCGGTAAAGGTGCCGATTGCCGTGGTCTCAAGAAGCAGGATCAGAGCCACATAGGCACGCGGGCGATCGCGAAGCGACGACGCATAGATGAGAGAAACCAGGAAAAGCACGGCACTCAGCAGCACCAGCGGCAGGCTGATGCCATCCACCCCGACCCGGTAGGCGGCGCCGATGACCGGCATCCACTCCAGCTCTTCGACCTGGGAAAAGCCGTCACCACTTACCCCCTGCAGCCACATGGCCAGAGCGCCAACCAGCGTCAGGGCGGCACTGACGATCGCGATGCCATGCACCGTGCGCGCCGTCGGTTTCGGCAGACACAGAATCAGCACGGCGCCGACGAGAGGCAGAAAGAGGGTCAGGGATACGAGTGGTAACATGAGTACAGGGTTCCTTTAGAAACTCAGTGAAGCTGAAAACAGGATGACAACAAAAAGCACAGCGATGGCTACCGCGCTGATCGCCAGACTGTGGTGGATCATGCCGCTTTGCAGGGATCTTGCCCGGGCGCCCAGGGCCTGCACAGCGGCCACCAGCGCGAAGATCAGACCGTCGATTCCGCGCTCATCACCGCCCCGAACCCAGCGACCCACCGCCAGATTTGCTCGGCCGACGCCAAGCACGTCCTGATACAGGCGCTTTTCCAGGCGCTCGCCCCCACGGGCGATGCTGAGAGCAGCATCGCCAATGCCAAGTGCGGCCGCGTACAGATGGTTTTCCAGACGGTTACATCCCCCGGCAACCGCCATCGCGGGCCGACCTACCCAGGCAGTAAGCCCGCCTGCCACCACCAGCCCCGACTCTGCCCATTGATGGGCAGGGCCAAGCAGGCGTTGGGCCGGCACCAACCAACCCAAGGCCAGCCCACCCAACGCGGCGACCAGCCCAAGCACTATGACGACGATGCCCGCAGTTTCCGGAGCCGCCAGATCAAGCATTTTTTCGAGGGGACCAAAGGCCAGACCCAGGACAGCGGCAGGGATCGCCAGGCCCCAGATGCCAGCGCGCATCCAGCCAGTACCTTCGACCGGCCGGGTATCGCCCGAGCCCTGCCATAGCACCCGTAGAGCCCGGGCCATGTAGGCGCCGGTCAGCAGAGTGCCGACCAGGGCCAGAGCGCCGAGCAAGACGGCGCCCGGCGCAGACAGAGCGGCGGCGATCACCGCATCCTTGGAGAAGAACCCACTCAGTGGTGGGATGCCCGCCAGT
Organism: Vreelandella gomseomensis; assembly: GCF_031451645.1. Taxonomy (NCBI): domain Bacteria; kingdom Pseudomonadati; phylum Pseudomonadota; class Gammaproteobacteria; order Oceanospirillales; family Halomonadaceae; genus Vreelandella; species Vreelandella gomseomensis. Next base: position 7,006 of record NZ_JARWAI010000014.1, read on the forward strand.
GCCATCGCTGCCAGTGCAAAGCCGCCAAAGGACCAGGGCCTGGCGCGGCCAACGCCCTTCAACTGATCGAAACCGGTACCCTCGCGAGCATGTTGAAAGTCACCGGCGGCAAGAAACAGGGTGCTTTTAATAGCGGCATGGGCGAGCAGATGCAACAGCGCGGCCAGTGGAACCCCCGCGCCCACTGCGATGAGCATCAGGCCGTATTGGCTGGCCGTGGAAGCCGCCAGCACACGTTTGAGATCACGTTCAGCCAGCGCAATCACCCCGGCAGCCACCGTGGTGATACCACCGACAAGACCGACAGCGAACAGTGCCTCAGGCGTCAGCAGTGGCGCCGAGCGGATCAGCAGAATGGCGCCCGCCGCCACCAGTGTGGCCGAGTGCAGCAACGCCGAGACCGGTGTCGGGCCCGCCATGGCGCGCATAAGCCAGTCCTGCAGGGGAACCTGGGCCGACTTGCCCATGGCGGCCAGCAGCAACAGAAGCCCGGCAATGGTGGGCGCTCCAGCGTCAGCTTCCAGGGAAGCGGCAATCTCACTGGTACCTGCTGACCCTATGAGTATGAATATCGCAACGTAAAGCCCGAGATCCGCGCTGCGGGTATATAGGAAAGCGCGTGTGGCTGCGTTCGCGGCTTCGGGGCGTTGGAACCAGAAGCCGATCAGCAGGTAGCTGCACAGACTGATCAGTTCCCAGCTCGCCAGCAGCAGAATCCAGTCGCCCGCCAGCACCAGTGCCTGCATGGCCGCCAGGAACAGCGACATCACGGCATAGAAGCGCGCTTGGCCGGACTCCCGCTTCATATAACCGACGGCATAAATCAGAACGAATGTAGCCACCGTGGCCACTGCCACGGTCAATAGCGAGGTCATCGGCCCGGCGACCAGGCGCAGTGGCATGTCCGGCAGCCCAGGCAGAAGTAGGGTTTCGGTCTGAACGTCAACCACCCGGGCTATCAGCCAGAGACTGCCTGCCAGGTTGAGCGTCGCACCAGCCAGGGCCAACACAGCACTCCCACGGCGCAGTAACAACACAGCCAGGGCGGCGATCAGCGGCGGTAGTATTGGCAGGAGCACTGCATTCATCCTTTCAGGTCCTCCGCTTCTTCCATCTCAACCGAGCCCTTAACCCGGAAGCGCGCAATGGCGACGCCAAATCCGACGGCCATCTCCAGTGCCATAACCGTCATCACCACCAGCACGAACATCTGGCCGGAATAAGCTTCGGGATGTAGAAAGCGCCAGAAAGCCACCAGATTCACCATGGCCCCCGCCAGCATCAGCTCCACGCCCATCATGATCATCACCAGATTGGTCTGGGACAGTGCGCCATAGACGCCGATACCGAAAAGGATGGCGCCGGTCACAAGCGCTACTATCAGAACTGCGGTCATTCCGATGCCTCCTTGGCTCTTTTACTCGCCAGGTTCTGCACCGGAATCGCCACCGCGGTGGCCGCAATCATTGCGGTCAGGATGGTGATACCAGCGGTTTCAAAGATCATCATCGAGCGCCCGAGCAGCTCCATGCCCAACGCCCGTGTCTGCGCTTCCGCATCCACCACCTGCTTTGCTGCGGGGCCCCAGTCGGACAGCAGCGCAACGGCGATAGCAACAACGGCCGCACTCACCCCAGCACCGATAGAGAAACGCTTCTGGTGACTCATGTCCATACCGCCAAGCCCACCGGGATCCATCATGAACATCACCATGAAGATGGCCATGATACTCATCTCCGTGGCCATCATCATGATTTGCAGTACGCCCAGAAATTCGGTCTGCATCGCCAGAAACATGCAGCCGACGGCGGTCTGCGAAAACAACAGAGCCAGCGCAGAACGGACCATGGACGATGTGCGAAACACCACCACGCCAAAGCCGATGGCAGCCAACCCGAAAACGGCAACGAAAAAAGCCTGTGCGTACATTAGGGAACCACCAGAATCAGTAAGCCGACGACAATGATATTCACCAGTGCAAGGGGGATGCCTAGAATCCAGCACCACCGCATCAGATCCGCCTCGCGAATGCGTGGCAGATAGTGACCGACCAGCAACATCGACACGGCCACGGCCAGGGTCTTCACCAGACTCCAGGCCCAAGGTGGCAGTAGCGGCCCATGCCAGCCGCCGAGGTAGAAGACCGTGGTTGCGGAAGCCAGGGTAACCACCAGAGTCAGTCGGGCCAGGCGAAGCACTGCCAGGCGCACCCCGGTGTATTCGGCGTCCACGCCCCCGCCAAGCTCTCCCTCTGCGGTTGGCAGATCAAACGGGGCCCGGAACGCCAGTGCCATGGCCGCAATGAAAAACAGCACGAAGCCCAGGGGCTGGTAGACGATGTTCCACAGCCCCGCCTGGGAGCCAACGATCGCGGTATTCAACAGGGATTCGGCGCGCATGGCCACGGCCGTGATCGGCATGACAATAAGCATGGAATAGGCAATAAGCTGGCCCAGAAAGCGCCAGCCACCGATCATCGCGTAGGCGCCGTCCGGTCCCCAGCCCGCCATGATCACCGCGACCAGCACATAGGCCAGGGCCGCGTTGATGAACAGCGCACCAGTACCAAGGTCCGCAATGATCAGGTCCGGCGCCAGCGGCAGGACCGCCATACCAAGTACCCCCACAACCAGGAGAAGCACCGGCGCTGCCTCGAAAAACACCCGGTCTGGCGAGCGCGGGAGAATGGATTCACGACCGAGGTGCGCCAGCCCGCTAAAAAGTGGCGCCGCCGGACTCAGGCGGCCAGTGGTCATCCAGCCCTCGATCACGGCCAGCAGCCAAGTGCTGCCAAGCAATGCGAGAAGAACGCTAGCGACGGTCACGAGATCACCTCCCAGGGCGAAAGATCCAGTGAGCCGACTGCCAGCAGCGCATCGCCCAACTCCTGGCCCTCAACAAGCTTCGGGACCAGGTCGATATGGTGACTGCAGGGGGTGTCCAGCTTGTAGGATTTCACCTTTCCACGCTCCAGTTTCAGACTTAACCGGGCTTCGCCGCGGGGCGTATCAACGGTTACCTCACCGGTTCCTGATAAATCGCCAATGTCGCGCAGGGATGGCAGCGCCGGTTCGCTGCTCGCCTTTATAAGGTCGAGACTGGCGGTTATTTCGGCCAGACGTTGCCACAGGCGAGCCCAGGCGTCTCCGCCTTCGCTGGCAGCACGTGCTAAGGGGCCGCGCAGATCAGAAAATTCTGATGAGAGTTCGCCGATATCCTTCAGCCGCGATTTGAGCAAAGGCGTCCGTCCAAGACGGGTTCCTAATGTGCGCAACGCTGGTTCCAGCTCAGCAAGCCTGTACCGGTTAGCCTCTCTGACTTGCAGTTGCAGAGTCGAAGCCCGCTGCGTCAGCCAAGCGAATCCGAGCTGGCGCCCCAGTTGCGCCAGCCAACCAAGATGACTGGCGATGCGCTCACGCTCAAGTCCGCCGTTCCGGGCCTGAGTGGTCGCCTGATCGTCATTCAGCCCAGCCGCTTGCTCGATCGCAAGACAGGCCAGCAGACGATAGCTCACCGGCGCCAGCGGCATTGCCGTGGCCAGATGGTCGATGAAGGTCTCGACATCTATCTCTTCGCTTTCTTCACCCTCTTCAACTTCGATGGTCATACCCGCCAGGGAGGTCGCCTGCCCTTCTGTCACCCCGTCACCATCAAGGGTCAACGTCAATTTCAGTCCGCCTGGTAAGCCCGGAAAGACTGGGCCGAACGGCACCTCAAGCCAATCCATCTGCAGGCCATCGGCGCTGCGTGGCAGATCTTTGGTGACTTCAATCATGGACATGAATCCCGAGGCGCCGTGATCGTGCCCTCCATGCTTATGCCCACCATGATCGTGTTCTCCATGATCATGGCCTGAATGTTCATGTTCTGAGTGGTGGTCAGATTCGCTATGTTGATGATTGTGGCCGTGCCCGGAGCCCTCTTCTGAGGCGCCCTCATCTTCCGCGTCCTCACGGGCTACCAGATCCATACCGCACTTGGGGCAGCTTCCAGGCTCGTCCCGAACGATTTCCGGGTGCATTGGGCAGGTATATTCGGCCGCTGCATTTTCGTGCGCGTGTTCCTGTTGGTGCTCGTTACTGTGCTCGTGATCATGGCCATGATGATGTTCATGGTGGCCCTTATGATCTTGATCATGGCAATGCTCGTGCTCGTGCTCATGGTCATGCTTGTGGCCATGGTGCTGGTGTTCGTGATCATGCTGGTGTTCATGATCGTGGTCGGGCGTGGACTCCCCTGCCTCTCGGGCTACCAGGTCCATGCCGCATTTGGGGCAGCTACCCGGCTCATCCTCGACAATTTCTGGATGCATGGGGCAGACATACTCAATCTTGGCGTGCAGGACATCGGCGTCGAACGCCTCCGGCGAGGCTACAAAGGCACCGTCAGCGAATGCACGTTGTAGTCGAACTACGGCTTCGGTCAGTCCCTTTTGCGAGAGACCTGCAGAAATATCGGCACCAGGTAAAGTTGACGGTGTCTGCCCGCCTACGATGAGAATGGCACGCGGCCGGGGCATCTGCGCGTAGAGCACGGCCACGGCGTCGCCCATTTTCTCCGACAGCTCTCCAACAATCATGAGCACGCTTGCATCGCGAGGCGTAGTACTGGTTCGCATGCCTGCCGCGGTCACGTCCAGACCATGCGCCAGGGCAATCTCAGGCCCGGGAACGATCAGACAGCCCAGATTACGCGCCAGGGCCCGAGAAACCAGCTTCTGCAGCACTGAGGGCCGTTTCTGTCGTGCGCCCGTTATGTTTATTGCTGAATCAAAACTCATTGCCGCCTGAAAGCCCCCTGGCTCCATCCGTAAAGCAGGCCAAGAAAGAGAATCGCCAGAAACACGCCCATATCAAGCAAGGCAACCAGCCCTACTTCCTTGTAAACCACTGCCCACGGGTACATGAACGCCATCTCCATATCAAAGGCCAGAAACAGCAACCCATATCCGTAGTAGCGGGCGTGATAGCGCCCCCATACCGGATCCCGCGACAGAGCTCCGGAACTCGCCGGCACATCCTTGCCCGGCTCCTGACGTGTCAGGCCTATCGCGCGGGCAAGCGAATACAGACAGAAAACGCTGCCTACGACGCCAATCGCCAGTGCCAGCAGTAATCTGTATTGCTCCAAAAGAGTCATCATCTGACCTCCTGATTAATCAACCAAGCATGTCCCGCACCTAAGTCGATGACCACCGAGAGTCGAAAAATAGTAGAGCACCCGCAAGCTATGCGCCGTGCCTGGGAGAATAGCCCGCCCCCACTGATAGCATTATAGAGGGTTTATGTCCCTGATCCGTAAACGCGAATACCTAGTAAGGCTCGTCTTGCGGCCTCGGTGTACACGGTGTATCAATCGCAATACCGGCTAAACCAGTACCGTCGATATCCGGTTTTTGGTCAAACAGTGCCATCACAGCTTCCATCGGCACATGGCATCACTCCTAATTCACAAAGTGGTACTCACCAAGGCTTATTGCTGGCCATGGTGGCTTGGCATGTTTCCCTTCATCTGTTGTCGCTGCTCGTCGGTCAACAGGTCCTGCATCTGATTATGCATGCTCACTTTATCGGCCATCATGTCGCCATGTAGGTTAGCCATTTGACCGTGCAGCGCTTTTACTTCCTCCGGATCAGGCCGCTCGGCCTGCATGATTATCATCATGTCATCACTCAGTTTCATCATTTCGCCCATCCGCTCCAATTGAGTAGAGCGATGTTCCTGGCGCATCTCGCGCATCGAGCTCATTTGTTCGTCGTCGAGTATGCCGGACATCGGACCCATACCACCCATCATGGGGCAAGGCATCATGCCACCTTGGCCTCCCATCATCATGCCAGGACCCATGCCGCTTTGGCCGCCCATCATTCCGCCCTGACCTTGGGCGCCTTGGTTCATGCCTTGAGCGAAGGTGGCGCTGCTTGTGGCACCAAGGCTTGCAGCCAACGCAATGGCAACGATCTTCTTATACTTAGCCATATCAATTTCCTCTCATCGTGTTGCGGGTCGAGAAGTCGCCTTACTCCAATAAAAATGGAAGAAGACAGAGTTAACTTCCGTTATAAGCCTACAACCTATAGGTAGCCCGCAGGTCAAAGAGAAACCAAACCCGATACCTCAATATTGTCACAAGTCAATTTTTGTCGACCGTTTTGAAATCTGTTTCAGGTTGATATGTTATAAAAAACTAGGCGACTTCAGATAACTACGGCGTGTAATTTCAGTTTAAATTCAGATTAACGGGCTATTTTTGGGGTAACGTGGGCATATAACCATCGACAAACAACCGTTACCTCTTTACCTCCGGAAGTGCTATAGGAGTGCCTATGAGTCAAAAAACTAGCCGTCTGCTGATGATGTGGATACCGCTTGCCGGGTTTGTCATTTTGGTGGGTTACTTGATGGGAACAGATCACCGCTTTCACCTCTTTCAGGCCTTACCTTTACTTTTTTTGGCAGCCTGTCCATTGATGCATTTTTTTATGCATCGACATCACGGTGGGCACGGCGATAAAGCAGATAAGGAGTGAAACACCCTTTAAATCATGCGGGGGATCATTATGAAACCGAAACATCAAGAGCATCGCTTAGGCGTTTCCGAAAACACATTAGTGACTCGGAATTTAAAAATCCAACGCCATGAGCGTGAGCGCATCGACGACGCAATAGCGGATATCGATCAGCTTTACGGGATAGATAAGGTAGTCTACGACGAAAAACACAGGCATATCTGTCTCGCTTACGATGCGCTGCGGCTATGCATTGATGATGTCGAAAAGATCCTTATACGCCATGGGATCGAGGTCAGCGCTGACCGATGGAACCGCTTCAAGGAAGAGTATTACCGCTTCGTCGACCAGAACGTTAAAGACAACGCCAAGAAAGAGCCTTGGAGTTGTCATTAAAACGCAGTCTTTCGTTAATCGGTACTGTAGTAGGGACTAGAAAAAAGGGGCAACGTGGTAACCATCGCCGTCGGTGGTAAGGCTCTGTGTCAGGTGGCCGTGGCTGATACCCTCAAGCAGGAGTTGGTAGCAGCCATTCGCGTCATGCATGACCTCGGGCCTCCACGTCGTGATGATGATCGCCGGCACCAACAAACGCGCCGCCATCAGCCTGTTGCACCCCATAATTGGTGTTATCGACATGACCACCAGCTCGCTGTCGGTGATCAGCAACTCTTTGCTGTTGAAGCGACGCAATGCACGCGAGCAACCCGAACGACCCAGCTACAAACTCAATGTCATATCTCATGACATGATGCTCGTCGCGTGAAAGAGGAATTCGGCCAGAGCAAGCAGCTCAATGGGGCTCGACGCATTCAGGCTACACTGGCGACCGATGGTCACCCATATGATGTCAAAAAGATAGGTGCCATTATGCGGCGCCAGTCGTAGGTGCCAAAGGCTGCCCGCAAGTTCGTCGTCACCACAGACAGCGACCATAGCTTGCCTGTGTCGCCCAACTTATTGGAGCAGAACTTTGTGGCAACCGCCCCGAACCAGAAGTGGGCCGGTGACATCACGTACCTGATGAGCTCTGAAGGTTGGCTGTATCTAGCCGTCATCATTGACCTGTATTCGCGCTCTGTCGTCGGCTGGTCCATGAATACCAAGATGACGGCAGACCTACCTGGTCTGCGATGCGCTGGAAATGGCGCTGTGGCGACGTAATTTCCGCATCGGGGTGATCTGTCACAGTGACCATGGAAGCCAGTACTGTTCACGCGCCTACCTGGATCGGCTGCGAACGCAGCAGTTGCGTCAAAGTATGAGCCTTAAAGGCAACTGCTGGGAAAACGCCTGCGTGGAAAGCTTCATCCATTCAATGAAAGTGGAAACAATCCACTACGAGCCGATAAATTTGCGATGTCTAAAAAGGAGAATCGTTCAAAGGCGTTCACTGTGATTCTGTAGAAGCCAATACGAAAGTGTGGGCCAAGGTGTGGGTCAGCTATAAGCAGGAAACAAAAAAGCCGCTGAAATCAGCGGCTTAATCTATGTTTTTGGCGGAGGAGGAGGGATTCGAACCCTCGAAGCCTTTCGACTTACACACTTTCCAGGCGTGCTCCTTCGACCACTCGGACACTCCTCCGCATTGTTTGCCCTTAGAGACAGGCGCTGCCTTTCCCTACAGAACGGCGCATATTCTATGGCCTAAGCTGCGAAATAGCAAGCCATTTTCGGATCAGGCCTCGGGCAGGACGGCATAGCTGCCGGCGGCACTGAGACAAAGCGTATCGCCGCAGTACAAGGTTTGGTCGAGCGCGATGCGCCCTTTGCCGCGCTCGCGCAGTTTTACAGCCAGTGCGTCGGGGCCTTGAGGATCTTGCGGGGTACATATCAGGCGATAATCACCCTTGACCGGCGCATGGAAGCGCTGACTGCTTTCCGCCACGACCACGTCTCGGGCCAAGCCACGCTCGCGCAGCCAGAGCGTCGCCCAGCACCACCCCAGCAGCGTCGTTTGTGCGGTGAGCGCCCCACCAAAGCCGGTTCCCTTGTCATTCAAGCTTGGCGCGAGCGCTAAGCGCCAGGTCAGGCTATCGCCCTCACGCGCCATGTGCGTGATACCCAGCGAACCGACCATGGGAATTGCCTCAGCCAACCACTGCTGAAAGGCAACAAGGTCATCCGGGCCCTCGGGTAGCGGTAAACGGGGATGCGATACGCCCGCCTTGCGAGTAACGACCATGACTACGCCCAGCGTTCAACAAAATCATCGGCTTGATGCTGCGGCAGCGGCTTATGGCGTCCGCCGGGCGTCCCCAGATAGATAAACGCGACGACCTCGTCGTCTTCCTCCAGGCTCAATCCCTTGCGTACCACGGGGTCAAAGGCGTACTTGCCGCTGCGCCACATGGCGCCCAACCCGAGCGCATGGGCCGCCAGCAGAATCCCGTGCGCCGCGCAGCCGGCCGATATCACCTGCTCCATTTTGGGCACCTTGGCAATATCCGGCGTGACCTTGGCGATAACGGCGATCACCATCGGCGCCCGCAGGGGTTTCTTGCGGGCCGCGTCGAGAGCGCTATCGTCGGCATGCGGGTCTTCCTGAAACTCGGCCTCGGCGAATAGCTCGCCCAGACGCTCGCGCCCTTCCCTGCTGAATTCGATAAACCGCCAGGGGCGAAGCTCTTTATGATCGGGCGCGCGCAGGGCGGCCTGATAGAGAGCGCTGAGCTGCTCGGCGGTGGGGGCAGGCTCCATCAACTTGCCCATGGAGCTACGTTCGTGCAGCAGCGTAAGTGCGTCCATGATGACTCCATCTGATCAATGGTATGAGCGCCAGGTTAGCGCAATCATTTATTGTCTTGCCAGGCGTAGCGGACTCGGCGGCGCAAGCCCGGGCGTTGCCCGCCAGGGGCTGATGTCCAACCCGCCCCGGCGTACGTAACGCGCCAGCACCAATAGCTCGCTTGGCTCCGCCTGCTGCATCAGGTCGGTAAAAATATGCTCGACGCAGTGCTCGTGAAAATCCTGGTGCTGGCGATAGCCGATCAGGTAGCGCAGCAGCCCTTCACGGTCAAGCTTGTGGCCTTTATAGCGAATCATCACGCTGCCCCAGTCGGGCTGGCCGGTGACCGGGCAGTTGGATTTCAAAAGGTGCGAGTAAAGCGTCTCTTCCACCACCTCATCACCGACCGCCAGGTGGTCGGCGCTCGGTGTGTAGTCACTGACATCGATATCCAGCCCGTCCAGGCATTCGCCCGGCAAGCGCCTGGGCGTCAAGGCATCGGCGTCCACGTCGAAAAGCGCGACGCCCACGGGAGCGCCGGCGGCCTGCGCCAAATCCCTGGCCAGCGTGTCAATGACCTCGTCACGATCGGCAAAACGGGTCTGATTGAAACTGTTGAGATAAAGCTTCCAGGATTTCGACTCAATCAGGTTTGGCGATTCCGCAGGCAGCCGAAAGCGTGCGACGGCCACGATCGGCTTGCCTCGCCCGTTCAGCCACGACACCTCGAAAGCGTGCCATTCATCTTCACCGATAAACGGTAGCTGGCCTTGGACAATGCCCAGCGGGCCGCGGTTGGCCGCGCGCGGAATCGGATACAGAAGCGCGGGGTCATACTGGGCAGGATAGGCAGACTCGCGGCCCAGCGGGGCATGCGCCAGCGTTTCGGGTCGATGCGACATGATTAACTCCGGATTCCCTTACCGTTCTCCAGCATGCGCAGCGCCACCACAAAAAGCACCACGATAAAGCCTACTATGGCGGCAAGCGCCCAGCCAACGGGAATGTCCGAGACCCCCAAGAAGCCGTAACGGAAGACATTGACCATGTACAAGATAGGGTTGAGCATCGATACGCCCTGCCACAGATCGGGCAGCATGGAAATCGAGTAAAACACCCCACCCAAATAGGTCAGCGGCGTCAGAATAAACGTGGGCACGATCGAGATATCATCAAACTTGTTGGCCAGAAGCGCGTTGATAAAGCCACCGATGGAAAACAGCGCCGACGTAAGCACCACTACCAGCACGGTCAGTAGCGGATGCTCGACGGTCAGGCGGGTAAAGAACAGCGATACCAGCGTCACGATGAGCCCGACCCCCAGGCCCCGCGCCATACCGCCCAGAATAAAACCGGCCAAGATGACCCAGTTGGGCATGGGCGACACCATCATCTCTTCGATCGAACGCTGAAACTTGTTCGAAAAGAAGCTAGAGGCCACATTGGAATAGCTGTTGGTAATCACCGACATCATGATGAGGCCGGGAACGATAAAATCCATGTAGGTGAAACCATCCATGGCGCCAATCCGCGAACCGATCAGGTTGCCAAAGATAATAAAGTACATGGCCATGGTGATGGAGGGCGGCAACAGGGTTTGCGGCCATATGCGCGTGAAGCGTTTGATCTCTTTGATGACCAGTGTCCACAGGGCGATGAGCGTTTGAGTAGCGTTCATACGCGCGCCTCCCTTTGCGTTGCGGCCCGCTGGTCGATGGCGTTCTGACTGCCCTCCACCATCGATACAAACATTTCTTCCAGGCGGTTGGCGCGGTTACGCATGGACACCACCTGCAGCCCCTGGTCGGTCAAGGCGCCAAACACATCGTTGAGCCGCTGGCCGCGATGCATCACCAACGACAGCTGCGATGCCTCCACCCGCTGAATATCAAATCCTTTCACCACGGGGGCGTCGCTGACTGGCGCGGCAAGATCCAGCAAGAAGGTTTCCGTATCCAGCTCGGTGAGCAGCTCACGCACGCTGGTATTACGGACGATTTCGCCGTGATTGATGATCGCAATATTACGGCAGAGGCTCTCGGCTTCTTCCAGGTAGTGCGTGGTGAGAATAATGGTGGTGCCTTCGTCGCGATTGATCCGCCGCATATATTCCCACATGCTCCGGCGCAGCTCGATATCTACGCCCGCCGTCGGCTCGTCGAGAATCAACAGCTTGGGACGGTGCATCAAGGCGCGGGCAATCATCAGCCGGCGCTTCATGCCGCCGGACAGCATTCTGGCGCTGCCGTTACGCTTGTCCCATAGCCCGAGATCGGTCAGCAGCTGCTCAGCACGAGGCAGCGCCTCGCGACGCGTCATGCCGTAGTAGCCCGCCTGGGCCAGCACGATATCCAGCACTTTCTCGAATTGGTTGAAGTTGAACTCTTGAGGCACCACGCCGATCTGGTATTTCGCTTTGGAGAAATCTTTGTCGATATCGATACCAAAGATCGACACCTTACCCTGCGTCTTCTGAACCAATGAGCAAACAACGCCCAGGGTGGTGGATTTGCCTGCGCCATTGGGACCTAACAACGCAAAAAAATCGCCCTGCTGGACGTCGAGATCAATCCCTTTTAGCGCTTGGAAGCCGTTGCCGTACTCTTTGGTAAGGCCACGTATCGACAATGCCGGTTCGGCCATGAACATGTCCTGTCAGCAAAATGAAAAAAGTCATTGAGTGCGTAAGCACTAGATATTAGGGCGCAAACTTTTTTTTCAATCGGATTTTTGCCGTATGCGGCAGATACTGAAGAGGCGAGAGATAGAGATGATAACGGAGGGTGCGCTTGGAGCGGGAAAGGAGATTCGAACTCCCGACCCTCGCCTTGGCAAGGCGATGCTCTACCACTGAGCTATTCCCGCAACGCAATAGGCAAGTACGAGATGGCGTCCCATAGGGGGTTCGAACCCCTGTTACCGCCGTGAAAGGGCGGTGTCCTGGACCACTAGACGAATGGGACACTGTGCAAGCATAAAATTAACTGGAGCGGGAAAGGAGATTCGACCGGGCTGGCGTTCCAGCTCACGACCCTCGTCTGCTTTACCACACACCTAATTGGAGCGGGAAAGGAGATTCGAACTCCCGACCCTCGCCTTGGCAAGGCGATGCTCTACCACTGAGCTATTCCCGCACTCCGATACCTTAACGATTCAGTTGGCGTCCCATAGGGGGTTCGAACCCCTGTTACCGCCGTGAAAGGGCGGTGTCCTGGACCACTAGACGAATGGGACGTCGCTTTGCCTCGTCGAGGTGGCGCGTATATTACCCAGACCCCATTAACCTGTCAAGTAGTCCGCATCACCTTCCCCGCTTTCTCAGCACCAAGCCGACCTGCCGCCCAATGCCTCAAAGCAGTGCGCTTACCGCCGCAGGCTGCGCGACGCTAGTGCAAGAACCATCGATTAACCACGGGTAACAAGCGACAACGGCGGCAAAAATCTTTTATTTTAAATAAAATCGATTTTATGGCACGCCGATTGCTAACACCTCAGTGGGACAACACTTACTCATCGACTGCCACCACGAGGTGCCCTATGACCTTCACACGCCGCAAGTTCCTGACCACCGCTGCCGTTTCCTCTACTGCCGGGCTGGTATTGGGAGCCCCCTCCATTGCACGCGCCCAGTCGTCTGAAACCTTCAACTGGCGAATGACCAACGCTTACGGGCCAGGATCCCCCTTCTATGTCGAAGGGCCGGGCAGCCCCACCGATGTCATCGAGAAAATCAACGCCATGTCCGGTGGGCGCCTGGCCATTCAGCATTTCGCCGCCGGCGAGCTAATTCCGGCGCTTGAAGGCTTCGAGGCCGTGCAGAGCAGCACGATCGAAATGAACGCGGCCAACAGCTATTTCTGGTCGGGCACCACCTTTGCCGCGCAGTATTTCACGACCGTCCCCTTCGGCATGAGCTTCATGGGCCATATGGCATGGCTTTACCACGGCGGCGGCCTTGAACTGTGGCACGAGCTCTACGAACCCTTCGGTATGGTCGCCTTCCCCCTCAACAATACCGGCGTACAGATGACCGGCTGGTTCCGCGAACCCATCGAGGAGATCAGCCAGCTTGAGGGGCTGCGCATGCGCGTGCCCGGCTTGGCCGGCAAGGTCTACGCCTCGCTGGGCGTGGATGCCCGCGTACTGCCGGGCGGCGAGATCTTCCCGGCGCTGGAGCGCGGCGTGATCGACGCCGCCGAATTCGTCGGCCCCTACCAGGACCGTCGCATGGGGCTTCAGGATGCCGCCAAGTACTACTACACCACCGGCTGGCACGAGCCTTCCACCACCGGCGAGCTGCTGATATCCAAATCCCACTGGGACAGCCTGCCGACCGACCTGCAGATGATCGTGCGCTCGGCGTGCATGGCGGCCTGCCTTGAAAGCCTGACCTGGTCCGAAGCCGTGAACGGCGAAGCCCTCACCGACCTTGTCGACAACCACGGCGTTATCGCCAACCAACTACCTGAACCCATCGTCAATGCGCTGCGCGAGGCCACCCTGGATACCCTCGAAACCGAGGCGAACGCCGACCCGGCGGTACGCAAGATTCACGACAGCTACATGGCCTTTAAAGCCAAGCACGATCGCTGGGCAGGTGCCAGCGAGCGCGCCTGGCTAAGCGATATCATCGGAGTCTGATATGCGAGCCGTCGAAAACCTGGTTTACGGCATCGAGGCGCTGGTCCGGCTATTTGGCCGGATCGCCGCCTGGACCTGCGTGGTGCTGGTTTTCATGGTCGCCAGCGATGTCTTGCTGCGCTACCTGTTCGATATCGGTGCGGTATGGCTGCAGGAGCTGCAATGGCACCTGATCTCGCCCATCGCCCTGTTTGGCATGGCGTACCTACTGCTCAATGGCGAACAGGTTCGGGTCGATGTGTTTTACGAGCACTTCCCGGTCGCCGTGAAACGAACCATCGAAGTGCTGGGCGGCCTCACACTGCTGGTGATGGGGCTATACATTGCCTGGCTGACGCTTCCCTGGGTCGCCCAGTCGTTTGGCCGTGGGGAGGCTTCACCCAACCCCGGCGGCCTCCCCTGGCGCTGGCTGCTGAAAGCCTTTCTCCCGTTTGGCTTCACCCTGCTGGCACTGCAAGGGCTGGCTCATGCGCTGCGCAATGCGCTGGCGATTCCCGCACAAGGTGACTGACCTATGTCTTTAAATGAATGGCTCGCGATCGGCATGATCGGGGCCTTTTTCGTCATGCTGCTGATTGGCATACCGGTGGCGATCAGCATCGCGACGACCGCGTTCGTGTTTGGCTTCATCGGCTTTGGCCCGATGCTCTTCAACCTGCTGCCGTCGCGTATCTATGGCGTGGTGACCAACTACACCTTCATGGCGATTCCGCTGTTCGTCTTCATGGGCGTGATGCTCGAAAAATCCAAGCTCGCCGATGAGTTGATCGACGTGGTCGGCCACCTTTTCGGCAGTGTTTCGGGTGGTATGGGCGTGGCGATCATCTTCGTCGGCGTGCTGCTCGGGGCGGCCACGGGCATCGTCGGTGCCACCATTGTCACGCTTGGACTGCTCACGCTGCCCACCCTGCTACGTCGTGGCTACCCCAAAGCGCTCGCCTGCGGCATGATCTGCGCCTCCGGCACCCTGGGGCAGATTATTCCGCCCAGCCTGGTGCTTATTCTGCTGGCGGAAATCCTCGGTGAGTCGGTGGGCACCATGTTTGCCGCTGCCATGCTCCCAGGGCTGACCCTGGCGGCGGTGTACATGATGGCAATTCTCGCTCTGGCGGCCTGGAAACCGCATTTGATGCCGCCCATCCCAGCCGAGGAACGCGCGCAGCTGAGCAAGTCACAGCTGCTGCGCAAGGTCATCGTGGTCGTGGGCCCGCCGGTGGGGCTCGTCGTGGCTGTGCTCGGCTCGATCATCGGCGGCATTGCTGCACCTACCGAGGCGGCGGCCATGGGGGCGCTGGGCGCCCTGGTATTTGTCGCCTGCTCCGGGCGGCTTACCCTTCACTTACTCAATGAGGTCGCCAAGGCCACCCTGATCATTTCCGCGATGGTGTTTTTCATCCTGATCAGCGCGCAGGTGTTTGGTCTGGCGTTTCGTGGACTGGGCGGTGAGCACCTGGTGGCTCGCCTGTTCGAGTGGGTACCCGGCGGCGAGATAGGCGCCCTGCTGTTCATGTTGCTGCTGATGTTCATTCTCGGCTTTTTCCTCGAATGGATCGAGATCAGCTATATTGCCCTGCCGCTATTTTTGCCGTTTTTCATTCAGCTAGGCGTCGACCTGGTATGGCTCGGCATCCTCGTCGGCCTGGTGCTGCAGACCTCGTTCTTGACGCCGCCCTTTGGCTGGTCGCTGTTTTTCCTGAAAGGCGTCGCTCCCAAAGGGGTGACAACGCTGGACATTTACCTCGGCGTGTTACCGTTTATCGCCTTGCAGTTTATTGCCATTGCCATGGTGGTACTATTTCCCGGCATTGCCACCTGGCTACCCGACGCCATTGGCTGGTAGTCAACGGGCTCAATAATAAAAGGATCCATCATGCTTCATACCCAACGTAGCTACGGCGGCAGCTGTGTCGCACCGCACCACCTCGCCGCCAGCGCCGGACGCGACATCCTCAAGCAAGGTGGTAACGCCGTCGAGGCCATGGTCGCCGCTGCCGCGACCATTGCCGTGGCTTACCCGCACATGAATGCCCTGGGCGGCGATGGTTTCTGGTTAATCCACGAGCCCGGCAAGGCACCGGTGGCCATCGACGCCTGCGGCCCCGCCGCGGGTCTGGCCAACGCGGATTTCTATGCCGGCGAAACGCAGATTCCCGAGCGCGGCCCCAAGGCCGCTCTCACCATGGGCGGCACGGTCAGCGGTTGGCAGGAAGCGCTGTCCGTCGCCGCCGACTGGGGGCCGGCCATGCCGTTGCCCACCCTGCTCGCCGATGCCATCGGCCATGCCCAAAACGGCGTGGCGGTAACCAAGAGCCAGGAAACCCTGACCGCCAAGCACCTTGAACGGCTATCGCAAAGCCCCGGCTTCAGCGAGGCGCTGCTGGTGAACGGCAAGGCCCCACGCGAAGGCGAACGCCTGCGCCAACCACGTCTGGCCGCGACGCTGAATCAGTTGGCCACCGCCGGGCTGGATGATTTCTATCGCGGCGCGCTGGCCGCCAGCATGGCCAGCGACCTCGAAGCCCTGGGCAGTCCGCTGCGGTTGAGCGACTTTAACGCTTACCGCGCCCAGCGCGTCACGCCGCTCGAAGTCAGCCTGGCCGATGCCAGTGTCTACAACCTGCCGGCCCCCACCCAGGGCATGGCGTCGCTGATGATCATTGCCATTTACGAACGCCTGAAAGCCGCCGAGCCCAATGGGTTTGGTCATCTGCACGGGGTGATCGAGGCCACCAAGCGCGCCTTCATGCTGCGCGACCAGTACGTGACTGACCCGGCGCGTGTCCCCGGCTCGCTCCAGGCGTTGCTCAGCGACGAACGAATTGACGCCGAGGCTGCGCAAATCGACGCTTCCCAGGCGCTGCCCTGGCCCCATCAGGCCGAAAAAGGCGATACCATCTGGATGGGCACGGTGGATAACCAGGGCCGGGCGGTCAGCTTTATCCAAAGCATCTACTGGGAATTCGGCAGCGGCGTGGTGCTGCCGGAAAGCGGCGTGCTGTGGCAAAACCGTGGTATCAGCTTCTCCCTCGACCCCGAGGCGCTGCGTGGACTCGCCCCGGGACGCAAACCATTCCATACGCTCAATCCGGCGCTGGCCCGGTTCCGCGATGGGCGCACCATGGTCTACGGCACCATGGGCGGCGAGGGGCAGCCGCAGACCCAGGCCGCTGTGTTCTCGCGCTACGCGTTTCATCACATGCCGCTGCAGCAGGCGGTCAGCGCGCCGCGCTGGCTGTTGGGCCGCACCTGGGGCGAGTCCAGCATGAACCTCAAGCTCGAAGATCGCTTCGATGACGAGCTGGTAGCGGCGCTGAAGACCGCAGGCCACGATGTGGAAGTCCTCGATGAGCCGTTCAGCGATTCCATGGGCCATGCAGGGGGCATCGTGCATCACCCTGACGGGCTGATTGAAAGCGCTCATGACCCCCGGAGCAACGGCGGCGCGGCAAGCGTATAACGGCAAGGCTGGCGATTTTGCTCAATATTGCGCATCCTGAACTCAGGCAGACCATCACTGTCATTGGCAGTGATGGAATCAGCCAGCGAGATTTCAGCGGGAGAGGAGACCCCCATGGCAAAAATCGAGAAATCCCCGGATCAGTGGCAAGAACAGCTCACCCCGGAGCAATACCGCGTGACTCGCGAAAAAGGCACCGAACGACCGTTCACCGGTGATTATCAGGTCAGCGACAAGCAAGGCATCTACCACTGCGTGTGCTGCCATGCCCCCTTGTTCGAGAACGAGCACAAGTTTGACGCCGGATGCGGCTGGCCCAGCTTTGACCGCCCGCTGGGCAGTCATTGCGTCGAGGAACACCAGGACGGCTCCCATGGCATGGTGCGCACCGAGGTGGTGTGCTCCCACTGCGATGCCCACCTGGGTCACGTCTTTCCTGACGGCCCTCCCCAGAGCACCGGCTTGCGTTACTGCATCAACTCGGTGGCACTGGAGTTTCACCCGGACGAGTGAACGCTATTCATTGCGCCCGCCAAGTAGCGGGCGCAATGGCCGGGGCGCATCCCAGCGTTAAAACTCATCCCACTGATCAGCTGTGTCACCTTCCACTTCGCGACCTTTTGAAGTGGAAGAGTGATTGGGTAGTGACTTGGCCGTTTTTGCGGTCGCTTGATTCATCCTTTCCAGATGGGCGCGAGCTATTTTGATGCTCTCTTCCTGAGCCCCTTCCAGGCGGAACGCATCCACCACGTTAGCCAATTCGAACGCTTCCATAGACAGGTTATCCGCCGACGCCGCGATCGACTGCACCTTGGTGGCATTTTGCTGGGTCACGTCGTCCATCTCGGCAATCGCCGAGTTGATCTGACCGATGCCGCTGCTCTGCTCGCTGGACGCGGTGCTGATCGACTCCATCAGCTCGCTCACCTTGCTGGCCTGACGCATCACCGAATCAATCGCCTTCTCGGCCATTTCAACCGCGCTGCGGCCGCCGGTGACCTCTTCCGTCGTGCTATCGATCATGCGACGAATTTCCTGAGCCGCCTCGGCGCTGCGGCCGGCCAAATTGCGCACCTCGCTGGCCACCACCGCGAATCCACGGCCGTGTTCGCCTGCCCGTGCTGCCTCAACCGAGGCATTCAGAGCAAGAATGTTGGTCTGAAACGCAATGCCGTCGATCACGCTGATCATTTCGGTCATTTTTTCAGCGCTCTGGGCGATCCGCTGCATGCGTTCCACCAACTGCTGCATCTGATCGCCAGTTTCCTGGGTGCTCTTCGCATTCTGAACCGCCAACTCGCTCGCCTGACGGGCGTTGTCGGTGTTCTGCTGTACGGTCGAGGTCATCTCTTCCATGCTGGAGGCCGTCTCCTGAAGCGAAGACGCCTGCTGCTCGGTGCGCGAGGCCAGCTCCTCGTTTTCGGCGGCAATCTGCTGAATGGCCGGGGTCACCACCGAGACACGGTTTTCCACGTCGCCAACGATACCGGACAGGCTGAAGCGCATGGTGTCCAGCGAGTAAAGCAGCTCGCCCAGCTCATCGCCGGTTTGGCGACGCTCCCGGGCGGCCAGGTTACCGGCGGCAATCTGGAAGGTCACGTAGCGCGCGCCGGCGAGGCTGCGCAATACCGATTTGAGGATCAGCACGCTCAAGCCGATCATGATCGCCGCGCCAAGCGCCATCAGCACCAGCTGGGCAATCATCATCTGCTGGCGACCCTGATCCGCCTCCGCCAGCATCTCGGCAGCAAGTGACCGTTCACTTTCAACCAGCTGGCTGACCTCGGATTGCAACGTTTCCATGCCAGGCTTGACAATATCGTTGAAGGCGACAAAGGCGGCGTAGCTTTCCTTCTCGACTAGAGCGGTCACTGCCTGATCGACCCCGTCGCTCCAGTTGCCAAGCGCCGTACCAAAGGACTGCAGCGCCTGACCGTCGGGGTCTTCATCGGCGCGGTATTCGCCCCAGCGCGCCTCGATTCTTTCCAGCTTGGTCTCGACCGACGCGGCCAACTCTTCGGCGTCCACGGCGCGCGGATTGAGCACGGCGGGATCCAGCTCACCGACCACCTGCCCGGCGGCCTGCTCGATGGCCTGAAGGCTCGCGACGTCATCCAGTCCCGATCGGCTCAGGGTATCCAGGCGATCCCCGGAGACCATCAATCCGTAGATACCCAGTCCGCCGGCGATGCCAATCAGCACCACGGATGCCAGCACCATGCCGATCAACTTGGCACGCAGGCTGGTAAATCTGAAGCGCGAGATGGTGCCGGTAAGCCCCTTGCGACGCAGCGCGCCGCGTACCAGGGTGTAGCGTCGTGACTTACCCGTCTTGCGCATCTCGGCGTAGATTTTTTCCGCCTTGGCCACTGCCTTGGGGTTGGCCTTGCGGCGCACCGACGTATAGCCGACGATGCGATCGCCATCGCGTAGCGGTGCCAGGGTGGCGTGAACCCAGTAGTGATCGCCGTTTTTACGCCGGTTTTTCACCAGCCCTTGCCAGGTCGTGCCTTCCTTTAGGGTTTTCCACAGGTTGGCATAGGCCGCTTCCGGCATGTCGGGATGACGAATCAGATTATGCGGTGCGCCAATCAGCTCGTCCCGCGAGTAGCCACTGACCTCCACAAAGCTGGGGTTGGCGTAGGTGACGTTGCCTTTCAAATCCGAACGCGAGATGAGCACAGTCTCATCGGTCAACGGGTACTCTTGCTGGGTCACGGGTTGATTATTGCGCATAGCGATCCTTGAGGAAGATATGTTTTTTCTTAAAACTTTTTATACCTATCGGCCTGCAACGAAAAAACTAAATAGTGATTTACAAAGAAAAAAGCGCTATCAGATAGATAGCGCTTTAAGGTTATACCCGGCTTAACGTTAAAGGCTAAGCATATGGCTTTAACGCTAAGTATCGATGGCCGTATGACGACTCACATGACATCGCTGGCTTGTTCGACTATTTAAATACCACCTTGGCGACATCGCGGTAGCGGTCGGCGAAATGCACCGTCATGCCTTCTTTCAGGTAGTCGGGCAGCTCATCGTAATCGCGCCGGTTGGCCGCGGGCAGAATGACTTCGAAGATATCGCTGCGGCGGGCGGCGATGACTTTTTCACGAATGCCGCCCACCGGCAATACCTGACCGGTCAACGTCAGCTCGCCGGTCATGGCCAGCGGCCGGTCAATGGCCTGGTGCCTGGCCAGGGACAGCAACGCCGTGGTCATGCTTACCCCGGCCGAAGGGCCGTCCTTGGGCGTCGCCCCTTCGGGCACGTGAAGGTGAACGAACGCGGAATCGAAGAAGTCACTGTCCGCGCCGTACTCCTGCAGATGGCCAAGCGTATAGCTGTAGGCAATGTTGGCGGACTCTTGCATCACATCGCCCAGTTTGCCGGTAAGCTTGAAGCCGCGATCCAGCGAGTGCACCTTGCCCGCCTCGATCGGCAGGGTGGCCCCACCCATGGCGGTCCAGGCCAGGCCGGTGACCACGCCCTCGCCTTTCAGAACCTTTTCCTTGCGGAAGGTCGGCGCCCCCAGGAATTCCTCGAGGTTCTTCACCGATACCTTGACCGTTTCGATATCGTCTTCCAGCAGCTTGACCGCGGCCTTGCGCACGATGCGGTGCAGCTGCTTTTCCAGCTGACGCACCCCGGCTTCCCGGGCGTAACCCTCGATCACCTGCTTGAGCGCCGCATCGCTGAGTTGAATGCGCTTCTTGGGCAGATTGTCGCGCTTCAGCAGCTTGGGCCACAGGTGGTGCTTGGCAATCGCCAGTTTCTCCTCGGCGATGTAGCCTGAGAGGCGGATTTGCTCCATCCGGTCCAACAGCGCACTCGGTATGGAATCCAGCGTGTTGGCCGTACA
This sequence comes from Vreelandella gomseomensis, assembly GCF_031451645.1. NCBI lineage: Bacteria > Pseudomonadati > Pseudomonadota > Gammaproteobacteria > Oceanospirillales > Halomonadaceae > Vreelandella > Vreelandella gomseomensis. The sequence goes on from NZ_JARWAI010000014.1 coordinate 28,203, forward strand.
CACAAACAGCACCTTGGAGAGGTCCATACGGACATCCAGGTAATGGTCGAGGAAGTCGACGTTCTGTTCCGGGTCGAGCACTTCGAGCAGCGCCGAGGCCGGGTCACCCTGGAAGGACTGACCGAGCTTGTCGATCTCATCCAGCATGATCACCGGGTTTTCGACTTCCACTTCCTTGAAGGCCTGAACCAGCTTGCCCGGCATGGCTCCCACGTAGGTGCGGCGGTGCCCCTTGATCTCGGCTTCGTCGCGCATGCCGCCCACGGAGAAGCGGTAGAACTGGCGGCCCAGCGCTTCGGCGATCGAGCGGCCGACGGAGGTCTTGCCCACCCCGGGTGGACCGACCAGCAGCAGGATCGAGCCGCCCACGTCGCCCTTGAACGAGCCTTCCGCGAGGAATTCGACGATCCGCTCCTTGACGTCATTTAGGCCGTCGTGGTCGCGATCCAGCACCTCCCGGGCATGGGGCAGATCCAATTGATCCTGGCTGGTCACGCCCCAGGGCAGCGAGGTCAGCCAGTCCAGGTAGTTACGGGTGGTACCGTACTCCGGCGAGCCGGTTTCCAGCACGCTCAGCTTGTCCAGCTCGTCGTCGATGCGCGACTGGACGCGCTCGGGCACCACCAGCGATTCCAGCCGGGCGCGGAAGGTATCCACGTCGTTTTCGCGGTCGTCCTTGGAGATGCCCAGCTCGCGCTGAATCACCTTCAGCTGCTCGCGCAGGAAGAACTCGCGCTGCCGGTCCTGCATCTGCGCATTGACCTGTTCACTGATTTCGCTTTGCAGCTGGGCAACGTCGATTTCCTTGCGCAACAGCGGCAGCACTTTCTGCATCCGCTCGGCGACGTCCAGGGTCGACAACACGTCCTGAAGTTCCGGCCCCTTGGCCGAGGTAATCGCTGCGGCAAAGTCGGTCAGCGGCCCCGGCTGATGGGGGCTGAAGCGATTGAGATAGTGCTTGAGCTCTTCGCCGTACAGCGGATTAATGGGCAACAGTTCCTTGATCCCATTAATGATCGCCATCGCATAGGCGCGAGTCTCTTCGTTTTCGGCATCTACCGGCTCTTTGGGGTAGCTGACCTCCACCAGGTAAGGCGGCGTGGTGGACAGCCAGCGCTGGATCTTGAAACGCTGTACGCCATGGGCGATGAACTGGATCTGATGATCCTCGCCCTTCATCTTGTGAACCTTGACCGCCGTGCCGATGGACGGAAAGCCATCGCTGTCCAGCGAGTCCACGCCTTGCTCGCCGACAAACGCCACGCCCACGGTGTGGTGCGGCGTGTTGCCCACGCGACGCATGGTTTCTTCCCAGCGCTCGCGGTTGATCACCAACGGCTGCACCTGGGCGGGAAAGAAAGGCCGGTTATGAATAGGCAGCAGGTAGATACGCTCGGGAAGCATATCGCTGGCGGATACCAGCGAGTTATCCCGCTCGCCGTCAGAACGGAATTGATCGCCCTCGTCCTGCGAGGCCGGGGCGTTGTCATCCTGCACGTCAAAGTGGTCGTCTCGGTCGAATTCCTGGTCGCTCATGCACCCTCCAATCAGCACCTGCCGGAGGCGATTGCCGCTCGGCTTTGTGATGGAAATGCGGGCGCATCGGACAAACTTCAACCGCTGGCGATCAGGGCCATAGCGAGGGCATGGGACGGCCGTTGACCCGCCACTGGCCGCGAACCACGTCGAACTGCAGCTCGCGGGTGCCCAGCGGCAGCCCCAACCAAAGGGCGGCGACGGTGGGCGCATCGTGCCAGGTGAAGTCACCGTCGATCCGTTCCCGCCAGCGAGCCTGCTCCTCGGGCTCGCCCAACTCCATGACCTGCAGCTCGTCCAACCGGCGATTATCGAAAAACAGCGCGCCGTCAGCGTCCAGACGGATACCCAACAGCGGACTGTCCACGGTGACGGTGAAGACATCCAGGCGCGGCGAATCGCTCAACAGCTGGCGCAATTCCGGCTCGAGTCGTGTCAAGGTGCCTTCCGCCATGGGCAAGCGGGCATCCCCCCAGGCGGCCTCCTGACGCAGCTGGCGGATGGTGTCGCGCACCGCATCCGCATTGATTCGGGAAAGCTCCATGACCATGCTGCCGTTTTGCAAAAGCGGCGTGTCAGGCGTTTCGGAAGGCACCATGACCTCGCCCACGCGCAGCTCGCCTTTGATGCGTAGCTCGTCTTCGTCAAGCATCATGCGGCTATTGAGGTCGAGCGGCGCCGCCAGGATATCGAAGGTGGGGTACGACAATGCCAGGCTGTCGATATGCAGGAAGTCATGCTGGGTGAAGTGATAGGCGTCTTCGGTGTAAGTGTAGCGGCTTTCCAGCATGGCAGGGCCAACCCGGAGCTCGGCCGGATCGTCGGTAAGCGTCAGTTGATCCATCATCGCGCGCACCCGCCAGTCGCCGTAAACGCCTTCCAGGTGCAGCCGTCCACCGCGCACGCTCAGCTCTCTGCCACTCTGCTGGATAGTGAAAGGCGCCAACGCCAGGCGCAGATCGCTGCGTCCGCTCAGGGTGTGGTAACGCCCTTCCCAGCGCGGCACCGAGGGTGCCGACACCTCCCCCAGCGCCTGCTGCAACGCCGTATCGAGGCGCGGCAGCACGGTGCCTTCCACGTCGGTGCTCAGGATGCCGTGGCGGGCGGTATAGTCAAGCTCAAGCCGCCAGGGGCGCCCCAGCAACGGCGATAGAATCAGCCGCCCATGGGAACTCAGCCACCCCTGCTGATTCTCGGTACGCGTGACGCGCCACTCCCCGCGCGCAGCCAGATCGTCCAGCGCCTGGCGCAGACTGCGTTCGAACAGCACGCTGGAAAGCAGTTGCGCGGCCATCCACAGCACGGCAATGACGGCCAGGGCAGGGACAATCAGACGTTCCTTGCGCACGGCATCTCCCTTGAGCCAAACGCGCCAACGAGCGGCGTTTTTGAACGATCAGTGCAGCCAAAACCACAGGTGCATGGTGCTCCAGGCGTAAATCCCTGCCATCACATCATCGATCATGATCCCGAACCCGCCGGCTACCCGCCGATCCGCCCAGCGAATGGGCCAGGGTTTGAACACGTCGAAGATACGGAACACCACAAACCCCCATAGCGCGGATTCCCATGAAAACGGCACCGCCGCCATGGTAATCCAGTACCCTACAAATTCGTCCCAGACAATCCCCGAGTGGTCATGCACCCCGAGATCATGGGACGTTCTATCGCACAGCCAGACGCCAATGACGAAGGCAACGAACACGATACTCAGGTACCAGCCTAGTGATAAATCGGCCATTAACCAATAAAAGGGGATCGCCGCCAGGGTGCCGAACGTGCCCGGCGCCCAGGGAACGGCACCACTACCCAATCCGAACGCAAAAAAATGCGTGGGCCGGCGCCAGACGCTCGCGGGGGCACGATTCATGGCGTTTCTCCCTTGAAATGCTGCCAGCCTTGATAGCGCTGAACGGGAAGTCCATGCACGCCCGGGGTATCGCTGCACTCGCCGATCACGGTGAGGGCCACCCCTAGCGCCGCAAGCCGCTGGCGTGCCGGCTCGACGTGCGCGACGGGCAGCGTCACCAGTAGTTCATAGTCGTCGCCCCCGGTCAATGCCGCCTGACGCGCGGCATCCTGGCCCATGGCGTCTGCCAGGCCCTCGCTCAGCGGCAGAGCCTCCATATTAAGCGACGCCCCGACGCCGGAGGCGTCGCGCAGATGCCCCAGATCGGCGAGCAGGCCGTCGGAGATATCGATTGCCGAGGTTGCCCACTCGCGAAGCGCTTCGCCGGCGGCCAGGCGCGGCGTCGGCCATAGGTAGCGGGCCAGCAGGGGATGTTTCCGATCACGCTTGCCCTGCTGCCAGAGCGTCAGACCGCCAGCGCCGCCGCCCAACGCGCCGGTCACGGCAATGATATCGCCGGGCCGGGCGCCACGTCGGGTCAGCGCCTCACCAACCGGCACTTCGCCCATGACCGTCACGCCAATCGAAAGCCCGCCTGCGGTCACGTCACCGCCGACCAGCGCGGTGGCGTGCTGCTTCGCCAGCGCGCTGAAACCCTGCGCATAGTCGGCAAGCCAGGCATGCGCCGCCTGATCATCGGCAAACCAGGCCTGATCCAGCGTCAACGCCATCACGCACCAGCGCGATCGGGCGCCCATCGCCGCCAGATCGCTCAGCGCCACGGCCAGCGCACGGTGGCCGATGGCGTCAGCGGGCGCATCGCTTGGGAAGTGGACGTCGGCCACCGAGGTATCCACGCTGACCACCAGTTGCTGCCCCGCCTGCGGGGCAAGCAAGGCCGCATCGTCGCCGACGCCCAATGCCACACCCTGCCGGCAGGCATCGTCGGACGGCAACGTAAAATAACGTCGAATCACATCAAATTCGGCAAGCACAAAGGCCCCTTGAACGCAGCGTCAGCACGAGCGCGAAATCACCCGATCCCGAGGGTCGGTTAGCGACGACGCGCACTGACCTCGGCACTCCGCAAGCGAATCGCCAACTTGTCGAGAATACCGTTCACGTATTTATGGCCGTCGGTGGCACCAAATGACTTGGCCAGCTCCACGCCTTCGTTGATGACGACGCGATAGGGTACTTCCATACGCCGGGAAAGCTCGTATGCCCCCAGGCGCAGGATGGCCAACTCAACGGCGTCCAGGTCTTCCAGACGGCGGTCGAGCAGCGGCGATATTTCCCGGTCCAGCTCGGCACGGAAGCGGGCCGTGTTGTGTAACAGCTCATGGAACAGCGCCTTGTCGGCAATCTCCATGACCTTGGCCCAGTTCTCGAAGTCTTCCATGTCGTCATCGGGCACGTGACTGCGGAATTCGGCTTCAATGGCGCTGATCGACTTGCCGGTCATGTGCCACTGGTAAAGCCCTTGCACCGCCAGTTCGCGCGCCGCTTGCCGGCCCTGCTGGGCAGCGGAAGGCTTGCGCTCACGACGCTCACTCATGGGTTTCACCTGAGGTAATCGCGCGGAGCAACGAGACCATTTCCATCGCGGCCATCGCCGCTTCCGTGCCCTTGTTGCCGGCTTTGGTACCGGCGCGCTCGATAGCCTGCTCGATGGACTCAACGGTCAGTACGCCGTTGGCAATCGGCGTGTCGAACTCGAGCTGAAGCTGGTTGAGAGCCGTGTTGCACCCCCCTGCCACATACTCGAAATGCGGGGTGCCACCGCGAATCACCGCGCCCAGGGCGATGACGGCATCGGGCTTCACCACGCCAAGCACGCGCTTGACGGCCAGCGGCAGCTCCCAGGCGCCGGGCACATGCACAATGTCGATATGCTCCATATCGACGCCGTGGCGCACCAGGCTGTCCACGGCACCTTCCACCAGACTGTCCACCACATGGTGGTTGAAACGCCCGACCACGATGACATAGCGGCCGTCGACGTCGACGTAGGTGCCTTCAACTTGAGAAAGGGATTGCATCAATGTATTCCTGCTTAAAGAGTTGGCTCATCGGAAGTATCGTTCGGCCCCAGCCGCTCGACGACTTCCAGGTCGAAGCCGGAAAGCGCCGAGAACTTCCACGGCGAGCTGAGAAGCCGCATTTTCCCCACGCCGAGGTGGCGCAGTATCTGCGAGCCCGTGCCGATGGTGAGATAGTTGCCGGCCCCATCGGAATCGCTGGTCCGCGGCTGACGCACGCGCTCCAGAAAGATATCCAGCTGATCCTTGAGATCCTGATGGGGGCGGCCGTCGTCGATCAGCACCAGTACGCCGGCCGGCGCCGCCGCGATTTCCACCAGCGCCCGCTGGGCGTCCCAGCGACCCTGTTCGTCCTTGGTGAGCCCCAGCACGTCACGCAGCGTATCGGCCAGGTGAACCCGCACCGTGGTCGGTGTTTCAGGCGTGGGCTGGCCCTTGACCAGCGCCAGGTGATGGGCACCCTGAATGCGATCGCGGAACACGTGCAGGGTGAGCTCGCCCTGGGCGGTCATGATCGGTGAGGTTTCCACCTGATCCACGGTCTGCTCGTTGACGATGCGGTAGTGGATCAGGTCAGCGATGGTGCCCATCTTGATGCCATGGGTCGCCGCAAATGCTTCCAGCTCGGGGCGACGCGCCATGCTGCCGTCGTCGTTCATGACTTCGCAGATGACACCGCTCGGGTCACAGCCTGCCAGGGCGGCCAGGTCGCAGGCGGCCTCGGTATGCCCCGCGCGACGCAGTACACCGCCGGGCTCGGCCATCAGCGGGAAGATATGCCCCGGCTGGACGATGTCCGTCGGCTTGGCGTGGGGGGCTACCGCCGCCTGGACGGTACGCGCCCGGTCAGCGGCAGAAATGCCCGTCGTCACGCCTTCGGTGGCTTCAATGGACAGGGTGAACTTGGTGCCGAACCCCGATCCGTTGTCGCGCACCATCAGCGGCAAGCTCAGCTGCTCGCAGCGTGCCCGCGTCATCGGCAGACAGATCAGGCCGCGCGCAAACCGGGCCATGAAGTTGATATGTTCGGCCTGTACCTTTTCGGCGGCCATAATGATATCGCCTTCATTCTCGCGATCCTCATCGTCCATGAGAATCACCATCTTGCCCTGGCGAATATCGTCGACCAGTTCGGCAATGGGGGCTAGTTCCCCAGAGGAAGCGTGCGCCATGGAATCTCCAAAAAGGTTGTCGCATTGGGTGCGATTTCGCGCGTCAGGGTACCTTGGTATCGTCCCTTGCGCCAGTCACCAGGGGCGAGGCGATAATCCGCCAGTCCTGCCCCACGGCGCGAATATCGTGAATATCAAGGCGCTGCTGGTCGGCCATCAGGGTCAACCCCGGCAGTGCAAACAGCGGCCGCGCCTCTCCGCCCAGCAGCGTAGGCGCGACGAACAGCTGCAATTCATCGATCAAGGCGGCATTGAGCATTGCGCCGGCCAGGGTCGCGCCGGTCTCGACCAGCAGCTCATTGACCGCTTCGTGGCGCGCCAGCCAGGCAAGTAACGAGGGCAGGTCAACGCGGCCCTGGGCGTCAGCGGGCAGGGTCTGAACCTCGGCCCCGGCGTCGGTCAACCGTGCGCGCCTGTCGACGTCGTCGCTGGTAGTCATCACCAGCGTCCGCCCCGGCGCTCGCAAACAGGCCGCCGCCAGCGGCAGCCGCAACTGGCTGTCGACGATCACCCTGAGCGGCTGGCGGCTGGCGATCGCGGCAGCGTCGTCCAGACCCAACTGCTCCGCGCGAACGGTCAGCCGCGAGTCGTCCATGATCACCGATTCGACACCGCTAAGGATTGCGCTTGACCGGGCACGCAGTCGCTGGACCTGGCAGCGCGCCTCGGGACCGGTAATCCACTGGGATTCGCCTGAACCCATGGCGGTGCGGCCATCGAGGCTCATCGCCATTTTCAGGCGCACAAAGGGCCGCCCGGCGGCCATGCGGGCAATAAACCCGGGATTGAGCGCTTGCGCATCGTCGGCCAACAACCCTACCGCCACCTCGATACCCGCCTCCTCCAGCAGGCGGATACCGCGACCCGCCACCAGGGGGTTGGGGTCGACCATCGCCACCACCACCCGGGCCACCCCGGCGGCTTGCAGGGCCTCGGCGCAAGGGCCCGTGCGCCCGGTATGCGAGCAGGGTTCGAGCGTGACATAAACGGTGGCGCCCCGGGCGCGATCGCCCGCCGCGGCGAGCGCATGGATTTCCGCATGAGCCTCCCCCGCCCGGCGATGAAAGCCCTCGCCGACCACCTCACCGTCACGCACTATCACACAGCCCACACGGGGGTTGGGATCGGTGGTGTACAGCCCGCGCGCAGCGAGCGCAAGCGCTTGGGCCATATTGCAGTGATCCTGGGTACTAAACGACGCGACGCTCACGACAACGGCCCACCGTCCGTGGGTTCCTGGGAGAGACGATCAATTTCAGCCCGAAACTCGTCCAGGTGCTGAAACTTGCGATATACCGAGGCAAAGCGGATATAGGCCACCTGATCCAGGTTGTTCAGCGCCTGCATCACCGACTCACCGATATCGCGGGCGTCGATTTCCCGATCGCCCCGGGCGCGCAGTGTCTGGCGTATGCGCTCGACGGCCGCCTCGATGGCTTCGGCGCTTACCGGACGCTTTTCCAGCGCCCGCAGCATGCCCGCCCGCAGCTTGGTTTCGTTGAAGCTTTCCCGCGAGCCGTCGGACTTGACCACGCGAGGCATGATCAGCTCGGCGGTTTCGTAGGTGGTAAAACGCTCCTGGCAGCTTGCACACTGGCGGCGGCGGCGCACCTGGTCGCCATCGGCGACCAGCCGCGAATCGCTTACTCGAGTATCGTTAGCACCACAAAAAGGGCAATGCATGGCGTTCAACCTGTTATCGGCCCGCGCGTCAACGCTGCACGAGCAAGCAAAATATGACCTGTTAAAACGTTATTAGCCAGCTATTGTAACGTTTTGGCACACAAGCTGCACCGTCTATGGAAGCCTGTTTACCGGACATCCTTATGACTGCCTTCGACGCCCGCGTTCACGACTACCTGGAGCATCTCTACGGCCCCCGCGCCGGCGAGATCCAGCGTCGGCTCAATCAGCATCTTGACCACTTTTTCGCGGCCACCCAGCGCCAGCCCACGGCCCGACAGACAGCCGAGCTTGCACCTTCATGGTGCGAAAAGGATCAATGGCTGATCACCTATGGTGACTCCATCATTGACGAGCAGACACCGCCACTCGCGGTGCTCGATGATTTTCTGCAGACGCGCCTCGGCGACCTCATCAGCGGCGTCCATGTACTGCCGTTCTTCCCGTGGAGCAGCGACGATGGTTTTTCGGTGATCCACTACCGTGAAGTGAACCCCGATCTCGGTGACTGGCCGCATATTCAAGCCCTCGCCCGCCACTACGATCTGATGGCGGACCTGGTGCTCAACCACGTCTCCCGCGAATCGCTGTGGTTTGTCGACTACCTGAGCGGCAGCCTGCCGGGCCGCGATTACTTTATCGACGTCGACCCGGATACCGATGTCTCAGGCGTCGTGCGCCCACGCAGCAGCCCGTTGCTGGTGCCCATTTCCACTCGTCGGGGCACCCGCTATCTGTGGGCCACGTTTTCCGAGGACCAGCTCGACCTCAACTTCGAAAACCCCGACGTGCTGCTGGAATTTGTCGGCATCCTGCTGTTTTACCTCCAACAAGGCACCCGCATCGTGCGGCTGGATGCCGTCGCCTTCCTGTGGAAACGCCTGGGCACCGCCTGCATCCATCTTCCCGAAACCCACACCGTGGTCCGCCTGCTGCGCGCCATCGTCGACCAAGCGGCGCCCGGCACCCTGCTGGTCACCGAAACCAACGTGCCGCACCACGAAAACATCAGCTACTTCGGGCTGGACCGATGCACCGATGGCCCGCCCGACGAAGCCCACATGATTTATCAGTTCACCCTGCCGCCGCTGCTGCTGCACACCCTCACCCGCGGCGAAACCGACACCCTGCAGGCCTGGCTGGCAAGCCTGCCGCCGCTGCCCGATCACTGTACCTATCTCAACTTCACCGCCAGCCACGACGGCATCGGCGTGCGGCCGCTGGAAGGCCTGCTGCCCGACCACGAACGCGATGCCCTGCTCGAGCTGATGCACCGTTTCGGCGGCTTTGTCAGCATGCGCAGCAACCCCGACGGCAGCGACACGCCCTACGAGATCAACATTACCTGGTTCGAAGCCATGCAGGGTACTCGCAAAGGGCCCGACCCGTGGCAAATCGCACGTTTCCTGTGCAGCCAGGCGATCATGCTCAGCCTCCAGGGCATCCCTGCCCTGTACATCCACACCCTGACCGGCACGCTCAACGACGTGGAAGGCGTCGAACGCAGCGGCCGACTGCGCTCTATCAACCGTCGCCGCTGGCAGCGCCGCGAGCTCGACCTGCTGCTCGACAGCACCGCCACGCCCACCCACGACGTGTTCAACGCCCTCAGTCGCTTGCTCGCGCGACGGCGTCATGAAGCCTGCTTTCATCCCAATGCGGCACAGCGAGTGGTGCCTTCTCCCCCGTCGCTGCTGGCCATTGAGCGCGGCCCCCTCGCCGACGGCCGGCGCCTGCTGGCGCTGTATAACGTCACGGAACTGCCGCTGGCGTTCGACCAGCTCGGCGCAGACGTTCAGCAGGCGTTATCGTCAGCCCCCTGGCACGACCTCGACGAGCAGGCGCCGGAGCCGCCCACGGCCTCGCTGCCACCTTACGCCGTGCGCTGGCTGGTCAGCCATGGCTGAAGACATGACCATAGCCGCCGGGGACAAGAAAGGGATGTCTGGAGACGCCGCCCGCGTTAGTCTACGCGCCTGACTCTGCACCGATGACTCTGCAAAAACCGAGGAGCGTTATGCGCGACTGTGTATCCCCGACCCGCTTATCTCCTGCCCGTTTGGCATCACGCCGCCTGACCGTTCTGGGCAGCGCCGTCGCGGGTCTGTTACTGGCGCCGAGCGCCTTGGCGGACTCACTGCCCGCCCCGATCCAGGCGCTGGCGGATCAAGGGCTGGAGATTCACGGCGAGTTTGACGCCCCCGGCGGGCTACGCGGCTTTGGCGCCAGCCGCCAGGGCCAGGAAGTCACCCTGTACCTGACGCCGGATGGCGAGCACGCCATCACCGGCTCGCTCACCGACAAGGACGGCGACAATCAGCTTGAAGAAGCGGCGCTGGATAAACACGTCCGTGCACCGCTTGAGGCGCAGACCTGGCAACTGCTCGAAGACAGCCACTGGATTCAGGATGGCGAGCGCGACGCGCCCCGGGTGATCTATACCTTTACCGACCCGAACTGCCCCTACTGCCAGGCCTTCTGGGAAGCGGCAAGGCCCTGGGTCGAGGCGGGTGACGTGCAGCTTCGCCATATCATGGTCGGCATTCTGGCCGCCGACAGCCCTGGCAAGGCCGCAGCGCTGCTCGGCGCGGACGATCCCAGCGCCGCGCTGGCTGACCACAAGCAAGGCGAGCGGATCAGCGCCAGCGCCCAGCCCCGCGACATCGAAGAGCAGGTATACGCCAACAACCAGCTCTTCGAAGGGCTGGGGCTCTACGCCACCCCGACCAGCGCTTTCAAGCGCCAGACCGACGAGGGCGTCACCCGACTGGACCGCGTCGAAGGCATGCCGGATGACGAGCGCCTGGAAGCGATGATGGGCGGCCCGGCGCCCGAGTAAGCGATAGCTCCTTCAGGCGATGCGCCTGGCGATCAGCCAGCCCAGCACCATGGTCGCCAGCATCGCCAGAAGCGGTATCGAGGCGCCGCCCAGGGACGCAATGGCCGGCCCCGGGCAGTAGCCCGAGAGCCCCCAGCCCACGCCGAACAAAGCCGCCCCGCCAAGCAGTTTAGTGTCCAGGTCTCGTCTGCTGGGCAACGCAAAGCGCCCGGCCAGCATGGGGGCCGGCTGTTTCAGCACAAAGCGATAGCCGATGAAGGTGGTAATGACCGCCCCGCCGAGCACGAACATCAGTGTCGGATCCCAGTTGCCGGCGACATCCAGGAAGCCGACCACCCGGGCCGGATCGGTCATGCCCGAGACCGCCAGTCCCAGACTGAACAGCAGGCCGGCTACGTAGCTCGCCAACAGGGTCAGAGGCTGTTTGTTCATACCCCACCTCCCAGGACGTGACGCACAATGTAAACGGTCACCAGCGCAGCGACCAGGAAGGTAACCGTCGCCGCTAACGAGCGCGGTGAGAGACGCGCCAGCCCGCACACCCCATGACCGCTGGTACAGCCGCTGCCAAGCCCGGTGCCCAGCCCGACCAGCAGGCCAGCCACCAACATCAGCGGCACGCCGCCCAGCGGCTGGCCGACGACCGCGCCAGGATGATTGACCACATTGCCCCACTCACTGCCAAGGCCCATCAACAGCAACGGCCCGCTGACCAGGCCAACGAGAAACGCCACTCGCCAGGCGCTATCGCCCTTGGGTCGCTGAGCGATCAGGTTACCCACAATACCGCTGATCCCGGCGATGCGCCCGAGGCTTGCCATCAGCCATACCGCCGAGATACCGATCAAGATACCGCCTACAAGCCCCTGCAAGCTCGATGCCCATTCCATGCTGCCCTCCTGGATGTCTATGTCGATGGCGTCGCGGCGACGCCAAGCCTATTCAATTATAAATTTATACCACAAATGAATAAACGGGTGAGATCTCGTGTCAACAACCGTTTATCGACCACCTTCTGTTAAGATACAGCGCATTTGTTATCTGCAGGAGAAACCCATGCTCGGCTGGTTCCCCGGACATATGAACAAGGCCCGCCGCCAGATTCAGGAGGCGCTGCCGGAAATCGACGTGGTCATCGAAGTGCTCGATGCGCGCCTGCCGTATTCGAGCGCCAACCCCATGCTGGCCGAGCTGACCCGCCACAAGCCGGTGCTCAAGATTCTCTCCCGGGCGGATCTGGCCGACCCGGATCGCACCAATGAGTGGGTGGCGTTTTTCGACGCCCAGGACGACATGCGCGCGCTGGCGGTGACCACCACCAATCTCCGCGAACTCAAGAAAATCCCCAAGCTGTGCCACGAACTGGCCGGCGCGGTACGCGCCGACCGGGACGTTCGCGTGATGGTCATGGGCATTCCCAACGTGGGCAAGTCGACGCTGATCAACGGCCTGGCCGGGCGCAAGATTGCCAAGACAGGCAATGAGCCGGCAGTGACCAAGCGCCAGCAAAAAGTGCGCATCGACGGTCGCGTGGCGCTGGTCGATACCCCCGGGGTGCTGTGGCCCAAGATCGAAGACCAGGCCAGCGCCTATCGGCTGGCCGCCAGCGGGGCGATCCGTGATACCGCCATCGAGTACACCGACGTGGCCATCGTCACCAGCGCCGAACTGGCCAAGCGCTATCCGGACGCACTGACCGCCCGCTACAAGCTCAAAGCGCTGCCCGCTTACGCGCCGCCCAGCGCCGATGAGGTCGACGCCGACGGCCCACAAAGGCCTGATTTCCTGGCGCTTGCCGGTTTTGACGGCCACGCGATCCTCAAGGAAATCGCCGGCAAGCGCGGCGGCCTGCGCCCCGGCGGCGAAGTCGACCTGCACCGCGGTGCGGAGGTCTTGCTGCACGAACTGCGCGACGGCAAGCTAGGCAGGCTGACGCTGGAAACCCCCGACGATATTCCGCCGCCGCCTGCACGCGACGACGAAGACAGCGCCTCGCATTCCGACGCATAATGACGCATCGACCGGCAATGCCGCCCGGCCACTGGACTCTTTTTGGAAATAACGGCTCATGGACACCCCGCAATCACAAGAACCGCCCACGCTCAAGAAATCGCACAAGCTGAGTAACGTCTGTTACGACATTCGCGGCCCGGTACTCGACCACGCCAAACGTCTGGAAGAGGAAGGCCAGCGGATTCTCAAGCTCAACATCGGCAACCCCGCGCCGTTTGGCTTTGAGGCCCCCGAGGAGATTCTCCAGGACGTGATGCGCAATCTGCCCACCGCCCAGGGCTATTGCGATTCCAAAGGCCTTTACTCGGCGCGCAAGGCAATCATGCAGGAATGCCAGCGCAAGGAGATACCCGGCGTCGGCATCGAGGACATCTACATCGGCAACGGCGTGTCGGAGCTGATCGTGATGGCCATGCAGGCGCTGCTCAACGACGGCGATGAAGTGCTGATCCCGGCGCCCGATTACCCGCTGTGGACCGCCGCCGCCCACCTGTCCGGCGGCCACGGGGTACATTATCTGTGCGATGAGCAGGCCGACTGGGCGCCGGACATGGACGATATCCGCGCCAAGGTCACCAGCCGCACCCGGGCTATCGTGCTGATCAACCCCAACAACCCCACCGGCGCGGTGTATCCGCCCGAGGTGGTGCGCGAAGCGCTGGCCATCGCCAAGCAGCACAACCTGGTGGTGTTCTCCGACGAGATCTACGACAAGATTCTCTACGACGGCGTCGAGCACACCGCCACCGGCGCGCTGGCCGACGACGACCAGCTGGTCATCACCATGAACGGGCTGTCGAAAAGCTACCGCTGCGCCGGGTTCCGCTCGGGCTGGATGACCATTTCAGGCACCCTGGCCAAGCTCCACGCCCACGATTTCATTCAGGGGCTGACCATGCTGGCCTCGATGCGCCTGTGCGCCAACGTGCCCGCCCAGCACGCCATTCAGACGGCGCTCGGCGGCTATCAGTCGATCAACGACCTGATCCTGCCCGGCGGTCGCCTGCTGGCGCAGCGCGACATCACCGTGGAGAAGCTCAACGCCATTCCCGGGGTTTCCTGCGTGACGCCCAAGGGGGCGCTGTATGCGTTCCCGCGTCTCGACCCCAAGGTGTTCAACATCAAGGATGACCAGCAGCTGGTGCTCGATCTGCTGCTCCAGGAAAAAATCCTGCTGGTTCAGGGCACGGCGTTCAACTGGCCCGACCCCGACCACGTACGCATCGTCACCCTGCCCTGGGCCGATCAACTGGGTGATGCGCTGGATCGCTTCGCGAATTTTCTGGCGCGCTACCGGCAGTAATCCCGGCTCGCCGATAAACCGTCGCCACGTCCACTTGAAACCTGAACGTGGCGGACGTATCTAAACAAACCAGTACGACACAACAGCGACTGGCCTACTCAACGCAGTCAAACACCAGACGGTTACACCCAAGGGAGAATCCGCCACATGATGCGCATATTGCTGTTTTTAGGCACCAACATTGCGGTGTTGTTGGTTGCCAGCCTGACGCTACGATTGCTCGGAGTCGAGAGCTATCTCAACGCCCAAGGCATCAACTTCACCAGCCTGCTGATCTTCTGCTTTATCTTCGGCATGGCCGGGTCAATGATCTCGCTGTTCATCTCGAAGTGGATGGCTAAACGCAGTACCGGCACGGTGATCATCGAAAAGCCGTCCAACTCCACCGAGCAGTGGCTGCTCGACACCGTGGCCGAGCTTGCCCAGGAAGCCGGCATCAAGACGCCGGAAGTGGGTATCTTTCCCGCCCAGCAGTCCAACGCCTTCGCCACGGGCTGGAACAAGGACGACGCCCTGGTCGCGGTATCCGCCGGCCTGTTGAATCGCATGCGCCCCGAGGAAGTACGCGCCGTGCTGGCCCACGAAATCGGCCACGTAGCCAACGGCGACATGGTCACCCTGGCGCTGATCCAGGGCGTGGTGAACACCTTCGTGATGTTCTTTGCCCGCGTCGTCGCCCACCTGATCGACGGCTTCCTGAAGAGCCGCAGCGATGGTGAAGGCGGCCTCGGCTTCATGGGCTACTTTGCCGTAGTCATGGTGGCCGAGATTATCTTTGGCATCGCGGCGTCGGCCATTGTCGCCTGGTTCTCGCGCTTTCGCGAATACCGCGCCGACGAAGCGGGCGCACGGCTTGCCGGCACCGGCGCCATGGTCAACGCCCTGGCACGCCTGAAGGCCGAAACCGAAATGCCCGATCAGATGCCTGATACGCTACGCGCCATGGCCATCACCAAGGGCCAGACACGCTCGCTGGTCGAGCAGCTGTTTGCCAGCCACCCGCCGCTGGACGACCGCATACGCGCGCTGAAAGAAGCCGCCTATCGCCAATGATGGTTTATAGCTCATGATGCACAGAGGCCCGCTTGGTAGCGGGCCTCGTTGTTTTCAGCCTTTGTGCAGGTGCCTGAGAGACGGGATCAGGATCATGGCAAGCGGCTAACCTGAAATCCCGCCGCGTTGAGCGGCGCATAAAGCGACGTTGCATCACCGGCCAATTGGACATCGAGCGTCGCGAACTCACGGCGCAGCGGATAATCTGCGCGGCAGCGGTCAAACCCTCGCGCCATGCCCAACCGCAACACCTCACGCTGCAGGCTGTCGTGATCCCGGCGTGTATCGTAGACCGCCCGGGCGCAAAGCCTGAGCGCCTCATCCACCGGCAGCGCCTGCTCAAGCCTGAGGCTTGCCAGGGCCGGCGGCGGGCGCAAATCGCTAAACGCCAGACTGCTCGACGCGCCCAGATGGCGTGCCAGGGCCTGATGGATCATCCAACTGCCACGCAATTTGCCATCCAAGCTGTAGCCCGCGATATGCGGCGTTGCCAGCGCCGCCAGGTCGCGCAGACTGGGATCAATCGCCGGCTCCTGCTCCCAGACGTCCAGCACGGCAGTGATATCCCCCTTGCCCGACAGCCGGCTGCGTAACGCCAGGCCGTCGACACAATCACCGCGCCCGGCATTGAGCAGGACACACCCCGACGCCAGCTCGTCGACCCGCTGGGCATCCAGCAAATGCCGGGTGGCGTGGGGGCCTGACGTCACCAGCGGAGTATGCAGGCACAGCACGTCGCAGCGGGCAATGAACTCATCCAGCGCCAAGAATCCCTCGGCGCCCTCACGCTCGGCCCTGGGTGGGTCGCAAGCCAGCACCGTCAGGCCAAGGCCGGTCAAACGCGCCAGCAGCCGGCTGCCCACGTTCCCAACGCCCACGATACCCACGGTACGCTCGGCGAGTGACCAACCCTCGCGCTCGGCAAGCGTCAGCAGGCTACTCAAGACATAATCCACCACGGCCTCGGCGTTGCAGCCCGGCGCACTGGCAAAACCGATGCCCTGCTCGGCCAGAAACGCCTGGTCGACGTGGTCAGTGCCGATGGTGCAGGTGCCGACAAACCCCACTTGACTGCCGGCGAGCAGCGCCCGGTCGACCTGGGTGATCGAGCGCACGATCAAGGCATCGGCGTCCGCCACATCGGCGGCGCTTATCTCACGCCCGGCCATCCGGGTCAGCGTGCCAAAGGCCCCAAAGCACGCCTCGGCGGCGGGGATATTCGCGTCGACAACAAGTTTCATAGGCGTTTGCTTATCCGAGCTTTACAATGTGCCCGCAACGGCTTGTGGTGCAGGCAGGTTCAAGAGGTAGTTAAGGAGAATGTTTTGATCGTACGCTGGGAAACCGACCATGACTACGTGCTGGTGCACATTCACCAGGACATGCTGGGCGACTGGATTTTCAGCCGCGCCTGGGGGCAGATCGGCACCCAGTTTGGCGGTCTGAAACATCAGCTGGCCGACACCCTGGCCCAGGCCCACATGTGGCTGGAAGACGAAGCCACCATCCAGGCGTCGCGAGGCTTTCGCAAGGTGCTGGACGTGGCCGACCACACCCCGGAAGGCCAGGAGGCCATGCGCCAGCTATCACTGCTTGACGCTTTCTGATGCCGATTACCCAACCCATCACCCCAGAAAACGCCGCCCGCGACGCTGATGCACCCCCTTCGGCGGCGAGACAGTGCCAGCTTCGGTAAGCGCTTCCAGAGCCGCCTCATCCAGCCAGCCCCGCGCCCGCAGCCAGTCGCTCAGATGAACGAGCTCGATGCTGCCGGCAAGCTCTCGTCCCGCCTCGTCTGCCAGCACGGGAATGTGCTCGCCGTAGCGCGCCAGCAGCGTTTCATCCTCGCTCACTTCGACCCGCTGCCAGGCAACCGGCCTTAAGGTCAACGCCGCCACTCGCGCCTCGAGTTCGGCGCATAGATGGCAGCCTTCGGTGGTATAAAGCGTTAACCGAATCATCTCGCCGCTACCCGTCAAAACACGTTATTCGCGGTGACGCAGCAGGAACACGTGGTGAGCGTTGCTGCGCCGCTGGAAATCCGGATCAAAGGTGCGCGCGGTAATCTCCTCCACCGCAAACTGCTCGCTCAGCGACGCATCCAGCGTGAAGCGCCGCTGGTTGTTGGAAAACACCAGGGTGCCGCCGGGCGCCAGGCGCGCCATGGCCAGTTCCACGAGACGCGGATGGTCACGCTGCACGTCAAGGGTATCGCGCATCTTCTTGGAATTGGAAAATGTCGGCGGATCCATGAAGATCAGGTCGAACTCGGCGTTGGCGGTTTCCAGCCAGCGGAAGCAGTCGTCGCGCACCACCCGATGCAGCCGCGGATCCAGCTTGTTGAGGGCGAAATTATCCCGCGCCCAGTCCAGATAGGTATTGGACATATCCACGCTGACACTGTCGCTGGCACCCCCCAGGGCGGCCTGAACGGTGGCGGTGGCGGTATAGCAGAACAGGTTCAAAAAGCGCTTGCCGTCGGCCATCTCACCCAGCATGCGCCGCACGGGGCGATGATCGAGGAACAGTCCGGTATCCAGGTAATCGCGCAGGTTGACCCACACCCGGGCAGCGCCCTCCTGTACCTCGAAGCGCTCGCCGCTGGCCTCGCGCTTCTGATACTGGGCGCTGCCGGCTTGCCGTTCGCGGCGCTTGACGTGAATCTTGCCGGGGTCGACGCCCAGCGCGTCGGGCATGACTTCCAGCGCATCGAACAGACGCTTCTGCGCCTGGGCGGGGTCCACCGAACGCGGCGCGGCGTATTCCTGCACGTGCACCCGATCCGCGTACCGGTCGACCGCCAGGGCGTATTCCGGCATATCGGCATCGTACAGCCGGTAGCAGCTTTCACCGCTTTGCTTCAGCCACTTTTTCAGCCGCTTCTGGTTTTTGGCCAGCCGGTTGGCAAACATCTGCGCGTTGTCTGATACCTTGGGCGCGGTGCTTGCTTCAGTGCCGGAGGACTCAGCATCGCCCGTATCCTGAGCGGTATGGGGGTCAATGGCCATCAGCAACAGCTTGGCGTCCAGCGCGCCGTTTTTCAGCGCGTACTGCTTGTGGGCACGCAGACCGAGGCGGTGACCGAGGTCCGGATTGCCGGTAAACACCGCAAGCGTCCACCCGGGGAACAGCGCCTTGGCCTTGTCACCCAGCTGCGCGTAGAGCTGCACCAGCTCGGGCAACTCGCCCAGGCGTTCGCCGTAGGGCGGGTTGGTGATCAACAGTCCCTGTTCGGCGGTCAGCTCGGCAGGCCGCGTCAGCTGTGAAAGCCGTTGGCCGTGGAGATGTATCAGCGCCGGAATACCGGCGCGCATGGCGTTGGCCTTGGCGGCCGACAGCGCCGCCGGGCTTTCATCGAAACCGGCGAGATAGGTCTTGCAGCGCTTGCGGCCAATCGATGCCCGGGCGTCGGCCTCGCGTTTGAGCTCGTGCCAAATCGCTTCGTCGTGGCCTGCCCAGCCGTGGAAACCAAAACGCTCGCGGTGCAGGTTAGGCGCCTGGTCGGCGGCCATCAGACCGGCCTCGATCAGCAGCGTTCCCGCGCCGCACAGCGGGTCGATCAGCGGCTCGCCGGCCTTGGCGCGCTCGGGCCAGCCGGCGCGCACCAGCAGAGCTGCGGCCAGGTTTTCCTTCAGCGGTGCGTGACCCACGTCGCGCCGGTAGCCTCGGCGGTGCAGGCTTTCCCCCGAGAGGTCGATACCCAGCGTCGCGTTGGCCCGGTGCAGGTGGGCATAAAGGCGCAGGTGCGGAGCTTTGGTATCGATCGTGGGGCGTTCCTGGCCGGCCAGCTGTAAAGCGTCCACCACGCCGTCCTTGACGGTCTGGGCGCCAAAGCGGGTGTGGCGGATATGCTCGCTGCGGCCGTGAAAGTCCACCGCCAGGGTCTTGCCCGGGGCTATTTGCCGGGTCCAGTCCAGCCGTGCGACCACATCGCGCAGCTGCTCGGGGGTCTCGATCATCGGCTCACGCGCAAGGATCAGGACAATGCGGTTGGCAAGCCGCGACCACAGACAGACACGGTAGGCGACGGACTGATCCGCAGTGAAATAGACGCCTGCCACGGTAGTTTTACCGGGGGTGGCGCCCAGCGCTGCCAGTTCGTCGGCAAGCAGGCTCTCGATGCCCTTGGGGCAGGTCGCCAGCAGGTTGAGGGGGGCGGTTGGGCTCGGCTCGGTCATCATGATGGCTGCGCGTAAGCGCGCGTATTTCCTGTATATGGCAAATGAGTTTACGTCTTATGACAATTTGATGGTCGACAAGTGACCCCATCATGGTCTATCAATAAAAGAGTAGCTACTGAAAACGCATGCGTTGCCTGTCAGGGTCTCAACGACCTATGGCGTTTACGAACCAGCCGTACGGTGGGTTCAGCACGTGAGTGCTAGACCATTTTACCGGATCGGCAGTTCACTCTTGAGGTCAGCTCTCGAAATAGTGGCGGCGAGGCATAGGGGCGGTTGGCCCTGTATCACGTCCCCCGTTATTTCATCTACAAGGCTTTCATGAAAAGAGGTTAGCCAATGAAACGACAAAAACGTGATCGCTTCCAGCGGGCTTATGTTCACGGCTACAAAGCGGGCATTACGGGTCGCTCCCGTGATGATTGTCCCAGTCAAGAGGTCAATTTACGCGAATACTGGATGAGCGGTTGGCGTGAAGGTCGCGGCGACCAGTGGGATGGCATGACCGGCGTGTCCGGCATCCACAAAAACCCCACGGTAATGACTTAACCTTTACCTCTAACGAATGCAGCGTAAGCCCGCTCAAGCCAGCGGGCTTTTTATTGCGCCTTCAACGCCTGGGCACACTCGCTGACCAGCTTGGGCCCACGGTAGATCAGCCCGGAATAGAGCTGCACCAGATCTGCGCCGGCCACGCGCTTTGCAATGGCCGCCTCGCCGCTATCTATTCCGCCCACGCCAACGATCGGCAGCGCAGGCAGCTGCTCGCGTAGCAAACGAATCACCCGGTTCGACGCCTCAAATACCGGCTTGCCGGAAAGCCCTCCGGCTTCTTCCGCCTGCGGATCGCCCTGCACGCCGTCGCGCGACACCGTGGTATTGGTGGCAATGACCCCGTCGAAGCCGTTGCGCTCGATGCTGCCCGCCACCAGCGCTACTTCCTCGTCGGTCATGTCCGGGGCGATTTTTACCAGCAGCGGCACTCGGCGGCCGGTGTGCTCATCAAGGGTCAGGCTACGCGCCCGGATGGGCCCTAACAGGCCATCCAACTGGGCGCCGAACTGCAGCGTGCGCAGCCCCGGCGTATTGGGCGAGGAGATATTCACGGTCACATAGTCGGCGACCCCGTGAACCGCCTCCAGGCAGGCCAGATAGTCGTCAAGCGCCGCGTCTACCGAGGTGGTCAGGTTCTTGCCGATGTTGATGCCCACTACGCCGTCATAGTGACGTTTTTTCACCTGCGCGACCAGATGCGCAACGCCACGGTTGTTGAACCCGAAGCGGTTGATGATCGCCTCGTGCGCCGCCAGCCGAAACATGCGCGGCTTGGGGTTGCCCGGCTGGGCCACCGGCGTCACCGTGCCGACCTCGATAAAACCGAAACCAAGCTCGCCCAGCGCATCCAGGTGATCGGCGTTTTTATCCAGCCCCGCTGCCAGGCCGACGCGGTTGGCAAAGCGCAGCCCCATCAGCTCGACCGGATCATCCACCGGCGCCCCCACCAGCCGCTTGACGCTCCTCACTCGATGCAGCGAATCCAGAGTGCCCAGCGCAATACCGTGAGCGGTTTCAGGGTCGAGGCGAAATAACAGCGAGCGAGCAAGGGCGTACATGGCAAGTCTCTTGAAGCGGGCGGCATTAAAGCGGGCATTATTGTAACGTAAAAAAGCGCGCCCTGGTGGAGAACCAGAGCGCGCTGTGTCGTGGCGTCAACGGCGACTAGCTTTCGCTGTCGCTTTCTGCCAGGTCGACCAGCTCACGGATGGCCACGGCGAACAGCGCAAAGCCGCCTTCGCTGCCGCCGCGCACCTCGTCGATCAGGCGACACCAGCGGCGATGCAGATCCGCATGCTGTTCCAGCCACTGGGCAACCCGTTCCTGGGTATCGCGGCTGCCCGCTTCCAGCTTGAGGACGCTGGTGGTCAGCGCCAGCTGCTGGCGGTCGATGTCGTCACGGAAGGTCTCCCGCGCCTGGGCCTGCCAGGCGTCGCGCACCTCGAGCTGGGTGACCTGCTGGATCATCCAGGGCAGCTCGAGCCGGCTGCCGATCTCGTAGAACACCTCGGCCACCCGCTGGGGTTTCTCGTTGGTGGACCGCGCCGCCTGGATGATCCCCAGACCGGCATACAGGCTGGGAGCCGCAGCGACCGTCGACGCCAGGTGATCCGGCACCCCGGCCTGCTGCAGCTCTTCAAAGCGCTGCTGCCAGGCGGCCAGCTCTTCCCCACTGAGCAGCTCGTCGATGCCTTCCTGCAGCTGCGACAGGCGGGGGCGGAAGTAATCGATAGTGTCCTGGGTCGACAGCCCCATGTGCTGACGCAGGAACCAGCGTGTCGCCCGGCGGATCATGCGCATCAGATCGAGCATCATCGCGTACTGCACGCGGTTGGGCACCTGGTTATCCAGCGCTTCCAGCTCGCTCCACAGCGCGGGGAGATTGAAGCTGTCCCGGGCGACCACGTAAGCGCGGGCGATATCCGCCCGTCCGGCCCCGGTGGAATCCATCAGTCGGCGCACGAAGACGACGCCCATGTGATCGACCAGATCGTTGGCTACCTGGGTGGCGACGATTTCGCGCTTCAGGCGGTGATCGTACATTTCCGGCTGGTAGCGCTCGGTCAGCACCGCCGGGAACAGCCGTTCGAGATGGCGGTGGATATAGGGGTCGTCGGGCACCTCGGAGGCAATCAGATCGCCCTTGAGAGTGCTCTTGGCGTAAGAGATCAACACCGAGAGCTCCGGCAGACGCATGCCCTGCTGCTGGCTACCGCGCTCCTTGAGCACGTCGTCGGTGGGCAGGAACTCAAGCTCACGATCGATCTGCCCCGCCGACTCCAGCTCGCTGATGAAGCGCCGGTAAGGCCCCATGCCCTGCTGGGACAGAATGGCCGAGAGATCCAGCGCCTGGGTCTGGCGGTAGTTGTCCAGAATCACCAGATCGGCTACCTCGTCGGTCATCTCGGCAAGCAGCTGGTTGCGCTGCTTGTCGGTCATGTCGCCGCGCTTGACCACTTCATCGATCAGGATCTTGATGTTGACCTCGTGGTCGGAGCAGTTGACGCCCCCGGCATTGTCGATAAAGTCGGTGTAAACCCGCACGCCCTTGGCGGCGGCTTCCATCCGGCCCCGCTGGGTCAGCCCCAGGTTACCGCCCTCACCGACCACGCGACAGTTGAGGTCATTACCGTTGATGCGCAGCGCGTCGTTGGCCTTGTCGCCGACGTCTGCATCGGTCTCTTCGGAGCCTTTCACGTAGGTACCGATCCCGCCGTTCCAGATCAGATCGACCTTGGAGACGAGCATCGCGCGGATCAGTTCGTTGGGCGACAGCCGGGGTTCGTCAATGCCAAAAGTAGCCCGCATTTCAGGGGTAATGGCAATCGACTTGGCGCTGCGGCTGAAGATACCGCCGCCCTGGGAAATCAGCGACTGGTCGTAATCCTCCCAGCTGGAGCGCGGCAGGTCGAACAGCCGCTGGCGTTCGGCAAAGGTCGCCGCGGCATCCGGGTTGGGGTCGACGAAGATATGCAGGTGGTTGAAGGCGCCCACCAGCTGGATCTTGTCCGACAGTAGCATGCCGTTGCCGAACACGTCGCCGGCCATGTCGCCGACACCGATGACGCTGAACTCGTCGCGTTGGGTATCCAGATCCAGGTTCTTGAAGTGGCGTTTCACCGATTCCCAGGCCCCGCGGGCGGTAATCCCCATCTTCTTGTGGTCGTAGCCGTTGGCGCCGCCGGAAGCAAAGGCATCACCCAGCCAGTGGCCGTACTCCAGCGAAATCTCGTTGGCGATATCCGAGAAGGTGGCCGTGCCCTTGTCGGCGGCGACCACCAGGTAGGCGTCGTCGTCGTCGTGGCGCACCACGCGTTCGGGCGGTACGACATCTCCCGCCACCAGGTTGTCGGTCACGTCCAGCAGCGCGCGAATGAACAGCTGATAGCAGGCGATGCCCTCTTTCTGCTGGGTTTCACGGTCGGCGTTTTCCGGCATGCGCTTGCAGACGAACCCGCCCTTGGCGCCCACCGGCACGATCACCGCGTTCTTGACCTGCTGCGCCTTGACCAGGCCGAGCACTTCGGTACGGAAATCTTCAAAACGATCGGACCAGCGCAGCCCCCCGCGCGCCACCTTGCCGCCGCGCAAGTGGACACCCTCGACCCGTGGCGAGCAGACGAAAATCTCGAACGCCGGGCGCGGCTTGGGCATGCCGGTGACCTTGGAGGGCTCGAGCTTGTAGGCGATGTAGTCCCTTGGGCGCCCATCGTCGTTCTGCTGGTAGTAGTTGGTGCGCAGCGTCGCCTGAATCAGTTCCATGAAGCGACGCAGCAGCTGATCATCGTTGAGGCTGGCGACGGCTTCCAGGTGTTCGTGAATGCGCGCCACGCAGTCGCTGGCATCGTGGGCGTCCAGGTCGGGGTCGAAACGCTGCTGGAAAAGCTCGACCAGGGCCTGAGTGATCGCCGGATAGTTGGCCAGCGTCGTGGCGATGTAGTGCTGGGACATGCCGAAACGGATCTGCTTCAGGTAGCGGGCATAGCCGCGCAGCATGGCAACTTCCCGCCAGTCCAGGCCGGCGCCGATGATCAGGCGGTTGAAGGCATCGTTATCGGCTTCACCGGCCCAGATGCGCTTGAACGCTTCGCTGAAGGTTTCGCGCATGTCCGACAGGCTGACCTCGGCGCCACTGTGCTCCAGCTCGAAATCATGAATCCAGTAGCGCTGCTGGGGCCCGTTGATATCGTAAGGGCGCTCGCCGATGACCCTCAGGCCGAGGTTTTCCATCATCGGTAGCACGTCGGAGAGTGGAATCTGCGTGTCCCGGTGGAACAGCTTCAGGTTGACCCCACCGCCCTGCTCTTCCAGCGGTCGATAAAGCGACAGTGAAAGATTGTCGCCACTGTCCAGCATCAGCAGGTGCTGGATATCGAACACCGCCGTTCGCGCGGAAAAGTCCTCGCGGTAGCTGGCAGAAAACGCTTCGCTGAACTGTTCCATCAAGAGGTTGGCGCGCTCTTCGCCGAACCCTTCGATCATCGCGGCCTGCAGGTCGTCGCGCCAGCTGCGTGCCAGCCGGGCGACCTTGCTTTCCAGGCGCTTGAGGTCGTACTCGCTGGGGGCGTCGCCGTTGAAGCGCAGAATCAGCTGGATTCGCGCCAGCACCGACTCCGACAGGTAGGTGTTGAAGTCGCCAAAGCGCGCGTCCAGCTCCTCGCACAGCATCTGCTGGATACGCTGACGCAGATCGGTGGAAAACACATCCCGGGGCACAAACACCAGGCAGGAGTAGAACTTGCCGCTGACGTCGGCACGAATGAACAGCCGAACCTGGCGACGCTCGCGGATATCGAGAATACCCAGCGCCGTGCTGGCCAGCGCCTCGGTGTTCATCTGGAAGAGATCGTCGCGGGGGTAGACCTCCAATACCTGAAGCAGCTGCTTGCCGTTATGCCCCTGGAGATTGAAGCCGGCGATGTCCATCACCGCCTTGAGCTTGCGACGCAGCAGCGGAATATTGCGCGGCGACTCGTTGTACACCGTGGCCGTGAACAGCCCGAAGAAACGCCGCTCGCCGATCACATTGCCATGGTCGTCGTAGCGGTCGACGGTAATGTAGTCCGGATAGGTGGGCCGGTGAACCCGCGAGTGATGGGCGCTTTTGGCAAATGACAGCAGCTGCGGCACCAGCACGTAGTCGTTGTCGTCGCCGATACCTTCCTCGGTGCGGATCCGTTCCTGGTAACGCGGCTGATCCAGCCGGAAGACCCCCAGCAGGCTATCGGGGTCGCGGGTCAGCTCACCGTCTTTCAGCTGGTACTCGTCGTAGCCGAGGAAGGTGAAATTATCCTTGAGCAGCCACTCAAGGAAGGCGATGGCTTCCTCGTGGTCGTCGGGATCGATCTGCGGCGGGCAGTTCTTCTCGAGTTCCTGAATGGAGCCGCGGATCTGCTCGCACATGGCATCGAAGTCGCGCACGGCGGTGCGCACGTCGCGCAGGACATCATGCAGGTTGTGCTCGATGGTCTCGAGCAGCTCGGGGTCGGTGTGGCGATCGACCTCGATCACGATCAGCGATTCACGTGCCTCGTTCGCCTTGGCGTCCCGCGGCGAGCTCATTGTCTGCAGTTGGTGGTCAGAATTCCGCCCCACCGCCAGCACGGAATTTTGAATCGCGTGCACCGTCAGGCCGCGTCGGTTCAGCTCGATGCGCACCGAGTCGACCAGAAACGGCATGTCTTCGTGCAGAACTGCCACAAAGGTGTGGGTCGACTGCCAGCCATGCTCTTCGAAATCGGGATTGAAGACCCGAATCTTGGGGCTTTCAGGGTCGTGGTTCTGCAGAAACTGCCAGATCGACAGCGTCGCCCCGTAAAGATCGTCAAGGCGGCGGTCGATGAGGTCTTCCACCGGCACCGTCGCGTAGAAGTGTCGCGCAAAGGTATCAACGGCCGCCGCGCGGGTCGGCTCCAAGCGGTCATGCAGCCGCTCCTGCAGCTGCTTGAGTAAATCCTGCCGACTTTCTTCAATCGCAACGTAATGCATCCATCACCTCTGCTGCCGGGGCCATCATCTGGCCAAAAAACGAAGGACAATAGGCCTTTAGGCCAATATGCGGTCAGCTTACGCTACCCGTTTATATTGCCCTAGCCATCTGTCGGGTTACTCATGACGCATACCACTTTTGCATCATCCCTGACGGTCAGCGCCGCCTCAGCCACACCCCACATTCACAATGGTCGGTAAACGGGAACTGGTCAAACAGCGCAAACCGCACGATGTCGTGGGTGTGCGTCAGCTGGGCCAGGTTCTCCGCCAGCGTTACCGGGTTGCATGAAATATAGACGATATGGGCGTACTCGCTGAGCTGTCGGCAACTTTGCTGATCAAGGCCGGCGCGGGGCGGATCCACCAGCACCGTTGAGAAGTCATAGGATTCAAGCCCCATCTCCGCCACACGGCGCCCGGTCTTGTCGCCCTTGAGCGCCTGGGCGAAGTCTTCGGCAGACATTCTTGCCACCCGGGCGTTGGTCACGCCGTTGGCCTCCAGATTGACGTTGGCACTGGCCACCGAGGTGCGCGAGATTTCGGTGGCCAGCACGCGGCGAAAATTCTCCGCCAGCGCAATGGTAAAGTTGCCGTTACCGCAGTAAAGCTCGACCAGGTCTTCCTGCTGGCGCCCCGCCGTGACGTCGCTTGCCCAGCCAAGCATCGCCTGGCAGATATGCGCATTGGGCTGGGTAAAGCTGTTTTCGACCTGCTGGTAGTGCAGCGTACGCCCCTCTACCTGCAACCGCTCCCAGACGTGGTCGCGAGTGAGTACCAGACGCTGCTTGCGCGAGCGCCCGATGATCATGATACCCAGTTCGGCCTCGAGGGCGCGCGCCTCGGCCTCCCAGGCATCCCCCAGCGGGCGGTGGTAGATCAGCGTGACCAGCGCTTCGCCGGAGAGCGTGGTCAGGAATTCGACCTGAAACAGCCGACGGCGCAGCTCATCGCTGGCCAGGAAGGCGGCGCGCAACGCCGGCATCAGCTGGTTGATCGACTCGCTGGCCACCGGGAACTGGTCGAGCCGGATAACCCGCTTGCGCTTGGGATCGCCCGGGGGCACCTCGAACATGGCGTAGAAAAGATCATCGCCTTCGTGCCAGATACGAAACTCGCAGCGCTGGCGGTAATGACTGGGCGGCGAGGCAAAAACCTCAAGTTTAGGCGGCTCGAAAGACGCAAAAAGACGTTCGACATAGGCACGCTTGTCGGCTAACTGTTCGCCGTAGCGGTCGGGGTCAACAACGGGGATAGCCAAGGCGGCTCCTTCTCATCTTGTTCAGGTAAAGGTGACATCATCGCATCAATGATCAATAAGCGGTGACTACATGAGGGATAACGGCTGCGCAGGCTGAAAGCCATAGCGCGCCAGGCCCGCGCTCAACGCAACGGCCGGCGCCGTGGTAAAACAGCGCCCGTCGGGCTCGCTCGACATCAGCGGCGCGGCCACCTGCGCCACCCGCCGGGCGATGGCATCACCGGAATCAACCCAGTCAAGCGGCACCGGGGCAAGCTCGGTAAGCCATGGTTTCAGCAGCGGAAAATGCGTACACCCGAGTACCACCGTATCCAGCCACGGTTGATCAGGCGACGTTCTATCAAGGATCGGCGAATCCGCCGCGCCACTTGCCTGCCCCGGTGCGGCAGCCTGCCAGAGCGGGGCCAAGGCGGCGTGCATGCGCGCCGTATCCGGCGATCGGCCCGCCAGCCAGGCTTCGGCCTCGCTGACCAGGCCGTCTGCGGCCACACGCGTGACCACACAATCGCTGGCAAAGCGGCTGATCAGTTCCTGGGTATAGGGACGGCCGACGGTGGCGCGGGTCGCCAGCAAGCCGATATGCCGGGTGCGACTGAGGGCCGCTGCCGGTTTAATCGCGGGCACGGTGCCCACCACGGGGATGCTCAGATGCCAGCGCAGATTTTCAAGCGCCAGGGTACTCGCGGTATTGCACGCCACCACCAGAACGCTGGGCCGGCAGGCCGCCACGGCGGCCAGGCAAACCGCCACAATACGCTCCGTCAGGGTGGCGTCGTCACGCAGCCCATACGGCAGCCAGGCGTTGTCACAGGCATAGCAAAAACCGGCGTGGGGAGAGTGGCGGCGAAGCGCCTCCGCCACCGACAGTCCTCCCACGCCGGAATCAAAGATCAATACCGGTCCCTGCCTCATGCTGCCACGCCGCCGCGATTACGCGTTGCCACCATCACCCCTGTCCTTTTGCCCGCTCCGCGATATTTCGGCGGGTAGTTTAACACGCACGCGGGGGCTGATAAGGCGTCTTCCCTATGGCGACGGGCGGCCCCTAGACGTTGGGCACTTCGGCGCCGCGTAGTTCGGCATACAGTTCCGGGTAGGCAAGCTGCAAACGCTCGAGGGAAGGCTGAGCGTCCGCCGGCAGCGACTGCTTGAGCGCTTCCATGTCGGCGTCGCTGAAGTGCTCGTCCATCAGCGGAAACAGCTCTTCACGCTCCTGGCGGAGGTACGCACGGTGTGCCTCCAGGTAGGCTTTCAAGTCGCTGGCAAAGGTATCCATGGGCAGCACGTTATCCATCAGAATCATGTCGACATCATTGGACAGCTGCTTCAAGCGGGGTTTCAGCTGACGATATTCCTCCGCCATCTTTTCGGTCAACGGGGTATGTTCGGGGGCCTCCTTGCGAAGGCGTTCGACGCAAATCTGCTCCAACGGCCCGGCAAAGCTGTCCATGTAGGACAGAATGTAATCCACCACCTCGCGCATCAGTTGAAAATTGGGGCGCTCGCCCTTGACCAAGGCTTTATGCTTGAGCTGCAGGACGTGCAGCATCCTGGCCATGTTGGCATGATCTAAACGCAGTTGGTTTAACATTGAGCCGTCTCCTTTATCGTCTTACGCCAAAGGTAGTCTGAGCGGACGCCCTTTACCATACACATTATCATGACAGACCCAACCGATGGGCCAATGTTCAACGGAGCTTCCATGGATCTTTTCAGCCGCACAACCCCTGCCGACGACGCCCCCCTTGCCTACCGCATGCGCCCGCGCCGGCTGGAAGACTACGTTGGCCAGCAGGCACTGGTGGGCCCGGACAAACCGCTTCGGCGAATGGCGGAGTCGGGGGTCGTGCGCTCGATGATGCTATGGGGTCCCCCTGGGGTAGGCAAAACCACGCTGGCCGAGCTGCTGGCGCACGCGTCCAATGCGCATCTGGAGCAGCTGAGTGCGGTGATGGCGGGGGTAAAGGATATTCGCGCGGTGGTCGAACGCGCCCAGCAAATGAGCTCGCCGGTCATACTCTTTTTAGATGAGATTCACCGATTGAACAAGAGCCAGCAGGATGCCCTGCTGCCCCATGTGGAGTCCGGGCTGCTGACCCTGATTGGCGCGACGACCGAAAATCCGTCGTTCGAGGTCAACTCGGCGCTGCTCTCGCGGGCGCGGGTGTACGTATTGAAACCCCTGACCCAGGACGAACTGATCAGCGTCATGCAACAGGCGCTGGACGACCAGGAGCGCGGGCTGGGCAAACGTAAGATCAAGGTGGAGGCGTCGGTGTTGACCGCCCTGGCCAAGGCCAGCGCCGGGGATGCCCGCCGAGCCCTGGGGCTGCTGGAAACCGCCTGCGACTTCACCACTCATGACGCCGGCGGCGAGCGCCTGCCCGAAAGCGTCCTTGCCGATGTCATCGGCCACCAGGCCAGCGCCTTCGACAAGCAGGGCGATGCCTACTACGACCTGCTCTCGGCGATTCACAAGTCGATCCGCTCATCACGCCCGGACGCCGCACTGCTCTACATGGCGCGCTTCATGCAGGGCGGCGGCGACCCGCTCGACGTAGTGCGCCGGCTAAGCGCCATTGCCTCGGAAGACGTGGGCAATGCCGATCCACGGGCGCTGCCGCTGGTGATGGCGGCCTGGGACGCCTATCGGCGACTCGGTGACCACGAGGGCCAGCGGGCGATCGCCCACGCGGCCATTCACCTGGCGGTAGCGCCCAAAAGCAACCGCATCGATCAGGCGTGGAACAAGGCCAGGCAGTTCGTCAGCCAGCAACCCCAGGTCGAGGTGCCGACCTACCTGCGTAACGCGCCCACCAAGCTGATGGAACAGCTCAGCCACGGCGACGGCTACCGCTACGCGCACAACGAGCCCGACGGCTATCCCGCCGGCAGCGCCCACGACTGCTGGCCGGAAGCGCTACCCAGACAGGCGTTTTACCAACCCAGCGCCTTCGGTCAGGAAAAGCGCTTCGCCGAGATCATGGCGTGGCGCGACGCCCGGGACAAAGAGGCCGACCAGGCACCGGATGCCTGATCGGCCGCATGGTCAAGCGCATCGCTCGCCGATCCAGCGGAAAGGTCGGCTAGCGGACATCTTCGCGAATGACGTCCGTGCCATCGGGGATATCGAACTCGAAACGCTCGTCATCAATATCGGCATTACGCTCGGCATTGCTGAATACAATCGACGTGCGCTGGCCGGTGCTGTCCGTCATCCACAGCTCGGTGAGCATATTGCCGTCGAAGATCATACGCAGTTGCTCGAACAACGTGTCCGCCGAAGTGGGCACCAGCGTGAAGACGTCATCGCCGTTGTCCTGCTCGTATTCCACCTCGTAGCTTTCGGTCAGCTCGCTGACGCGCCCGGAAAGCAGTAGCGCCGGGGTGTGGGTGACACGTTCGTCCAGCGCCTGTACGGTCACCTGCTCCAGGTCAGGGTCGTAGAGATACACTTCATCGCCGTCCGATACCACGGTTTGCGTATAAGGCGCTTCGACTTCCCAGCGCAGCATGCCCGGGCGCGCCAGCCACATTTCACCGCGGGCATCCTGCAGCCGCTCGCCGCTAGCGTCGAGAATCTGCTGCTCAAAGGATGCCTGATAGCTCTCCAGCGGGTCGAGCCGCTCGGTGAGGCGCTCGGCGGCGTCGCTGGCCATGGCCAACGGCGCCGCGAGTGTCAATCCCAGCGCGCTGGCGGCCAGCGCTAACGATGAAGGACGTCGAGTTTGCGTATCGCGCATGCGATCTCCCTAGGCAACCTTGCCAAATGAACGTAACGAAGAAACATATCGTGTAATGGGTCGGCATAACCGTCCGTGTGGCTATTGAGACGCGCAAACCGCCGCCTGGTTTCACAGGCGACGCTATTTTCACGCTTGTTGCACGATTGTTTACTGACCGGCCGGGGGCGGTGCCAGCACTTCGCGGGCGCCGTTGGTGCCCATATTGGACACCACGCCGGCGCCTTCCATGGCTTCCACCAGGCGCGCGGCGCGGTTATAGCCGATTTTGAAGCGTCGCTGAACGGCGGAAATCGACGCCTTGCGGGTTTGGGTGACGAACTGCACCGCCTCGTCGTAGAGCGCATCCTGCTCGGCGTCGTCGCTGTCGCCGCCCTCGGCCTCAAGGCCGGCCAGGGCGTCGGCAGTCACGCCGCCGGACAGGATCTCTTCGATATACTCCGGCTCGCCGCGCCGCTTCCAGTCATCCACCACGCGGTGCACTTCATCGTCGTCGACAAAGGCGCCGTGGATACGGTTGGGCGGCCCCGACCCGGCAGGTAGATACAGCATATCGCCGTGACCGAGCAGGCTTTCCGCGCCGCCCTGATCGAGAATCGTCCGCGAATCGATGCGCGACGACACCTGGAAGGCCATCCGCGACGGAATGTTGGCCTTGATCAAGCCGGTCACCACGTCCACCGACGGGCGCTGGGTGGCAAGAATCAGGTGTATTCCCGCCGCGCGGGCCTTCTGGGCCAGGCGCGCAATGAGCTCCTCGACCTTCTTGCCCACGATCATGAACATGTCGGCAAATTCGTCGATCACCACCACGATGTAGGGCAGCTTCTCGAGTATCGGCGGTGTCTGGTGCATTTCCCAGGGCTGCGGTTCCCATAGCGGGTCTGCCACCTGGGCGCCGGCGCGCTCGGCCTCGTCCAGGCGGGCATTAAAGCCGGCGATGTTACGCACGCCCATGGCGGCCATCAGCTTGTAGCGCCTCTCCATTTCGGCCACGCACCAGCGCAGGCTATTGGCGGCTTCCTTCATGTCGGTGACCACCGGCGCCAGCAGGTGGGGAATACCGTCGTAGACGGACAGCTCCAGCATCTTGGGGTCGACCATGATCAGCTTCAGCTCGTCCGGCGTCGCCTTGAGCAGCATCGAAATCAGCATCGCATTGACGCCCACCGACTTGCCCGAGCCGGTGGTACCGGCCACCAGCAGGTGGGGCATCTTGCCCAGGTTGGCCACCACCGGGCCGCCGCCGATATCCTGGCCAAGCGCCATGGTCAGCGGCGAGGTTTCCTGCTGGTAGCGCTCGGAATCAATCACCTCGCGCAGCCGGATCATCGCCCGGTGCGGGTTGGGAATCTCGATACCCACCGTCGGGCGGCCCGGAATCACCTCGACCACGCGCACGCTCTTGACCATCAGCGAGCGCGCCAGGTCCTTGGCGAGGTTGCTGATCTTGGACACCTTGACGCCGGCGGCCGGCTTGATTTCAAAGCGCGTGATGACCGGCCCCGGCCAGGTATCGACCACTTCCGCTTTTACCCCGTATTCGCGCAGCCGCACTTCAAGTAGCTCGGCCATGTCCGCCAGCTGCTCGTCGGAGTAATTGGGCTGATGGGGCTCCGCCGGCGTCAGCAGGCGCAGGCTGGGCACGTCACCTTCGGGGTCGGGAATATCATCGTACGCCGGGCGCTGATTCTGCAGGTGCTCCACCGTCCACAGCGTCGGGCCGTCATCGCTGCCGACTTCCTCGACGGCCTCCGGGCGGAAGGCAGGCTCATGGCGCGCCGGCGACACGGCCTCGGGCTCGTCGTCGTCATCGTCCCACACCGGCTCGGGCACGACTTCGGGCACCCGGGTCCTCGGTCGTTCAGCGTTCAACGGCGGCGCGACGGCTTCATCGTCGTCGGTATCATCGTCGGCAGTGGATAACGGCGTCGCCGATGCGGCATCCGGCGCTTCTACCCCTTCTTCCTCGTGGCGACGCGAGGCGCGCAGCGGCAGCGCTTCGCTGGGCTCAGGCGCCTCATCGGTCGCCGGTGGAGCCGCAAAGGGCGAGGTGGGCGTCGGCTCAGTGGCGTTATCCTGGGGCGTCGAAGGCGCTTCCACCTCGGGTTCGGTGGCGGGCGACGGGGACGGCGCCTCCGCAGCCGAGGGCTCGGCTTGCTCGGCGGGTGGTGTAACCTCGTGCTCTTCGGGCTCGGGCTTAAGCGATGACGGCGTCGCGGCGAAGGCGTTGGCCGAAGGCGCTTGCCCGGTGGCCGACCAGGGAATCGAGGTATCCGTGGCGTCAACCTGCTGAGCGGGCGCGTCGACCGCCTTGGCATCGCCCGCCTGGTCATCGGCCGAGGGACTGCTCAAGCCGGGCTCGCGGCGCCTGGGCTTGGCGCTGGGTTCTGGCTTATCGGCAGGCTCACTTGCCGACTTGTTGGCCGGGGCAGCTTCCTCGGCCACGGCCGAACGCCGCGACGGTGCTGGCGTCGGGCGCGCGGCGGCACGCTGCCTGACCCGTTCGCGGCGTGCCTGACGGCGCGCCGACCACCAGCCACCCAGGCGGCACAGGCGGCGGCCCACCTCGTCGGCGACCTGCAGCCAG
Organism: Vreelandella gomseomensis; assembly: GCF_031451645.1. Taxonomy (NCBI): domain Bacteria; kingdom Pseudomonadati; phylum Pseudomonadota; class Gammaproteobacteria; order Oceanospirillales; family Halomonadaceae; genus Vreelandella; species Vreelandella gomseomensis. The sequence goes on from NZ_JARWAI010000014.1 coordinate 62,011, forward strand.
GACATGCCGCTGAACAGCGGAAAACCGCTGAGGATAAGCGCCGCGGCGATCAACCCGACGCCGCCGCTGCTGACCAGCGGCCGCAAGGCACCCACCAGGCCTTCGCCCAGAATCCCGCCCGACGCATAGGGCAGCACGCTATCGGGGTTATAGAAATGCAGCGCGCCGAGCATGGTGGTGCCGAACATCAGCAGCATCAGGCCGCCCGCACGTACCGCCACGGCGATCGGATCCAGCTCAAAGCGCACCTGGCGGGAACGCACCAGCCACCAGGCCAGATAGCCGACCATCCCCGGCCACCAGAGCGCACTGGCGCCGAGCAGCGAATACAAAACGTCAGCCAGCCAGGCCCCTACCGGACCCATCCAGTTATCGACCGCAGTTTCCGGCCCCTGGGACGACCACCCCGGGTCCGACGGCGAATAACTGAACAGGGCCAGTAATAAGAACGTACATACCGCCAGCAGCGCCACGACCACGCCATCGCGTGCGGCGCCCTGCAGGCGTAACCCAACCCGACGCGCTTTGTCCTTGGCGGCATTGACCCGCTCTGAAGACCCACGTTGGCGCGTATTACGCTGTGTTCGCTTGTCGACCGCTTTATTCACTTTCAAGCGACTCTCCCTTTTGCACCCGATGGCGTCGTTAATCCACTTGCGAGTTTGCATCATACCGAGCATCCTGCTGCCGTCACAGGGGCTACTCGATGCGTCCTTGTTACCGTCACTGATAGCGTCGCGACTGACCGGAGCCACCCCATGCTACCCTGGCTTTCCTCGCCAATGCCTTACTTCCCTGCCGTTACCAGCGCGCTGGATTCACCAAACGGCCTGCTGGCAGCGGGCGGCGAATTGACCCCGGACTGGCTGGTGGAAGCCTACCGGCGCGGCATCTTCCCCTGGTTCAGCGACCATGACCCCATCCTGTGGTGGAGCCCTGACCCCCGCATGATACTCCTGCCCGAGCAATTCAGGCAGCGCCGAAGCTTAACAAAAAAGCTGCGCAATGCGGGGTTTGACATCTCCGTGGATCGACATTTCGAGTCGGTGATCGACGCCTGCGCCGCGCCCAGGGACGGCGAAGCGGGCACCTGGATCACCGACGACATGGTACAAGCCTACTGTGACCTGCACGCGCAGGGCATTGCCCACAGTATCGAAGTGCACCAGCACGGGCATCTGGTCGGCGGGCTTTACGGGGTCGCCATGGGCCCGGTGTTTTTTGGCGAATCGATGTTTTCCCGCGTCCCCGACGCTTCAAAAGTCGCCCTGGCTCACCTTGCTCGCGCCATGCGCGAGCAAGGCGGCAAGCTGATCGACTGCCAGATGCATACGCCGCACCTGGCAAGTCTGGGCGCAACAACAGTCGCCCGCGCGACATTCATCAGCTATCTTGAGAAGTGGTTGCCCGACGCGGCTTTCCGCGCAGCCGCCTCCCCGGCGTCAGCGCCCGGGGTGCCGACGTCTCCGTGGCTATCGGCGATCGCCTGACGCCGGCTTTTTACCGGCACCTTGTCACAGGCTGAGGTGTCACCCCTTTCGGAACCAGGAGGCAAACAGTGAGCAGCAACGCTCCCCGTCGGCTCGTACGCGATTTGCGCTTCTTCTTGACGGTGCCGCATGCCTGTAGCTATCTGCCCGATCAGGAAGCGACCACGTTATTCCTGGATCCCCAGGAGTCGCCGATTCCCGGCGTTTACGACTCGCTCTCTCTGCTCGGCTTCCGGCGCAGCGGCCGCCATCTGTATCGCCCGCACTGCGAAGGCTGCAACGCCTGTCGCTCGGTGCGCGTACCGGTGGATCGTTTCACCCCCAACCGCACCCAGCGGCGCGTCAGCCGGCGCAATGCGGATATCACCACGCGCATTATCCCGGCACGCTACGACGCCCGCCACTACGCGCTGTACGCCGACTACATCCACCACCGCCACGCCGACGGTGACATGTACCCGCCCAGCCGTGAACAGTACCGGACGTTTCTGACCCTCGACGAGCCCTACGCCCAGTTGATGGAGCTGTATCTGGACGATCAGTTGGTAGGCGTTGCCGCCTTCGACCAGCTTGAGCACGGCCTCTCGGCGATCTATACCTTCTTCAGCGTCGACGAGGCTCTGGACAAGCGTTCCCTGGGCACCCTGGCAATATTGCAGCTGATCGAACTGGCCAAGGACATGGCGCTGCCCCACCTGTACCTCGGCTACTGGATAGAGGCGTGCCGCAAGATGCAATACAAGCAGAACTTCACCCCGCTCGAGGTGCTGGACGGCCGCCAGTGGCGAGAATTAATTCGGTAATCCGCCACGCTTTTTTGCCTTGACGCCAGGCTTGCGGCACAATATAGCGCTATTCGAGACGGTGCCGATAACCGAGCACCGTATGCCCAATCGTTTTGAGCATACCCATTACGTTACATCAAGTGAGGAACTGCCTATATGGCACGCGAAGATCATATTGAAATGGAAGGCGTTATTGTCGATACCCTGCCCAACACCATGTTCCGTGTTGAGCTGGAAAACGGCCACGTCGTGACGGCCCACATCTCCGGCAAGATGCGCAAGAACTACATCCGCATCCTCACCGGCGATAAGGTCAAGGTCGAGCTGACGCCCTACGATCTTTCCAAAGGCCGCATCGTCTACCGTTCGCGCTAACGGCGCCCCGCAAGGCGTTACGGCGCCCTGCCTCCTTTCTCGCCCGTTACCGATGCCAGCATGCCAAAACGACAACGCCCCGTCGATGACAGGGCGCTGTGTTGTTGGCATTGTGTGACGCGCCCGTTAGGGCGCATCGGCCATTTCTGACTCGGTGGACAATCGCAGCTCGCCCTCTTCCAGACTGACGTGGACGATACCGCCCTGTTCGGCAAGCTCGCCGAACAGAATCATCTCGGCCAGCGGCTTCTTGAGCTTCTCCTGGATCAAGCGCGCCATCGGGCGTGCCCCCATGTCCGGATCGTAACCCTGATCCGCCAGCCAATTGCGGGCCATATCGTCGACTTCCAGCTGAACCCGCTTCTCGTCCAGTTGGGCCTGCAGCTCGATCAGGAACTTGTCGACCACGTTGCGCACCACGGACGTCGGCAGCGAATGGAACTGGATGATGCCGTCCAGACGGTTGCGGAACTCCGGCGAGAAGGTGCGGCGAATGACTTCCATGGCATCGGTCGAGTGATCCTGATTCTGGAAACCGATCGAGCGACGCGCGGCCTGCTCGGCGCCGGCGTTGGAGGTCATGATCAGGATGACATGGCGGAAGTCCGCTTCGCGGCCGTTGTTGTCGGTCAGGCGGCCATGATCCATCACCTGCAGCAGCAGGTTGAAGACTTCCGGGTGCGCCTTCTCGATCTCGTCCAGCAGCAGCACGCAGTGCGGCTGCTTGGTGACGGCCTCGGTGAGCAGTCCGCCCTGGTCGTAGCCGACGTAGCCGGGAGGCGCACCGATCAGGCGTGACACGGTGTGGCGCTCCATATACTCCGACATGTCGAAGCGCACAAGCTCGATGCCCATGATGTGCGACAGCTGCTTGGCCACCTCGGTCTTGCCCACCCCGGTGGGGCCAGCAAACAGGAAGCTGCCCACCGGCTTGTCCGGGGATTTCAGCCCGGCGCGTGACAGCTTGATGGCCGCCGACAGCGTATCGATCGCTTCGTCCTGACCGAACACCAGCATTTTCAGATCGCGATCCAGTTTCTCGAGCAGCTTGCGGTCCGAGCTGGAAACGCTCTTGGGCGGAATCCGTGCAATCGATGCGACCACCGCTTCGACCTGTTCCACGTCGATGGTATCGGTACGCACTTCCAGCGGCAGCATGCGCTGATGCGCACCGGCCTCGTCGATCACGTCGATGGCCTTGTCCGGCAGGTAGCGGTCGTTGATGTAACGATCCGCCAGCCGCGCCGCGCTTTCCAGCGCGCCGTCGGTGTACTTGAGCTCGTGGTGCTCTTCAAACCGCGAACGCAGGCCCTGAAGGATCTTGATGGTGTCTTCCACCGAAGGCGCCATCACGTCGACTTTCTGGAAACGACGCGCCAGGGCGCGGTCTTTTTCAAAGATACCGCGGAATTCCTGGAACGTGGTCGACCCAATGCAGCGCAACTCGCCCGACGACAGCAGCGGCTTGAGCAGGTTGGAGGCATCCATGACGCCGCCTGACGCCGCGCCCGCGCCGATCACGGTGTGAATCTCGTCGATGAACAGCACCGCGTTAGGCTGCTTGCGCAGCTCGCTGAGCAGGCTCTTCAGGCGCTTCTCGAAGTCACCGCGATACTTGGTGCCCGCAAGCAGCGCGCCCATGTCCAGCGAGTAGACCACCGCATCGGCAATCACCTCGGGGACGTCTTCCTCGACGATACGCTTGGCAAGCCCCTCGGCGACCGCCGTCTTGCCGACGCCGGCTTCGCCCACCAGCAGCGGGTTGTTCTTGCGACGGCGAGCCAGGATCTGCACCACGCGCTCAAGCTCGTGGTCGCGCCCGATCAGCGGGTCGATCTTGCCTAGCCGCGCCTGTTCGTTGAGGTTGGTGGCATAGCCGGTCAGGGGATGGGCAGCGCCTTCGGCACTGCCCTCTTCGGCTTCCTCGCCTTCCTGCTGTGACGGCGACGGTGAAGGGCCGTGACCCGACACCTTGGAGATGCCATGGGCGATGTAGTTGACCGCGTCTACCCGGGCAACGTTCTGCTGCTTGAGGAAGTAGACCGCCTGGCTTTCCTGTTCGGAGAAAATCGCCACCAGCACGTTGGCGCCGGTGACTTCGCTTTTTCCAGACGACTGGACGTGGAAGACGGCCCGCTGGAGTACCCGTTGGAAGCCCAGGGTCGGCTGCGTTTCACGGTCGCCCTGACCCTCAGGAATCAGAGGAGTGGTCGAGTTGATGAAGTCCTGCAAATCGGACCGCAGCTTGTCGAGATTCGCCCCGCAGGCTTTCAGTACATCCACCGCAGACGCATTGTCCAGGAGCGCCAGCAACAGGTGCTCGACGGTCATGAACTCATGACGCTTTGATCGCGCCACGGTGAAAGCCGTGTTCAGGGTCAGTTCAAGTTCTTTGCTCAGCATGGCAGTCCCCTTTTCGCTACTACCTAGGGCATATCGCCACCAGGGCTTGCGTCGGATCAGTTTAATCGACCGGCACTTTCAACATCGGGTACAAAGCGTACAGTTGCAAGCCCACCTACCGATTTTTTTCAACGTTCTCAATCGGCGGCTTCTATGTCGCTCATTAAAGGGTGCTCGCACTCCCGGGCGTATTCATTCACTTGGTAACTTTTGGTTTCGGCAATGTCGCGGGTGAACACACCGCAGGTCGCTTTCCCCTGGGTATGCACCGCCAGCATCACCTGGACGGCTTTTTCACTATCCATGTTGAAGAAGCCCTGCAGTACTTCGATCACGAACTCCATCGGCGTGAAGTCATCGTTATGCAGTACCACCTTGTAAAGCGGCGGCTGAGCCAGCTCAGGCTCGGCAGACTGCACCGTCAGGTCGTCATCGTATTCAGGCATATCGGGACGCGTCATGCCCGTTTGAAGGAACGGCGCCTCCGGGGATGAACTGTCGTTATGGGACATAAGCAGCAAGGGTTATCATCTCTCGGCTGACGGGCAACGTCTGACGTATGCAGGATTCACTCTATCAGACGCGCGCAATCAGCAAGGGTTCATGGAAACATCAAAATTATCACACTGGGCCGGACAAAAAACCCCCGCCCGACGAGCGGACGAGGGCTTTTCACAGCGGCGGTCTAACGTGTCAGTCGGCTGCGACCATCGCCAGGGCATTGTTCAGCGTCTCGCTCGGACGCATGGCCTGGCTTGCCAGCTCACCGCTGGGACGGAAGTAGCCGTCGATATTCACCGGCTGGCCCTGAACGCTATTGAGCTCGTCGACGATAGCCGCTTCGTTGGCCTTCAGCGTTTCCGCCAGACGCCCAAACAGCGTTTTCATCTCGGCGTCTTCGTCCTGGGCGGCCAAAGCCTCTGCCCAGTATAGCGCCAAGTAGAAATGGCTGCCGCGATTATCCAGCTCGCCGACCTTGCGCGACGGCGACTTGTTGCTGTCGAGGAACTTGCCGTTGGCGTTGTCCAGCGCGTTGGCGAGCAGCGTGGCGCGAGCGTTGCTAAAGCGGCTGCCCAGATGCTCGAGGGACGCCGCCAGCGCCAGGAACTCGCCCAGCGAATCCCAGCGCAGGTGGTTCTCTTCGAGGAACTGCTGAACGTGCTTGGGCGCGGAGCCGCCGGCGCCGGTTTCGAACAGCCCGCCGCCGTTCATCAGCGGCACGATGGACAGCATCTTGGCGCTGGTGCCCAGCTCCATGATCGGGAACAGGTCGGTCAGGTAATCACGCAGCACGTTGCCGGTGACCGAGATGGTGTCTTCGCCCTTGCGAATGCGCTCAAGGGATACCTGCATGGCCTCGACCGGCGGCAGAATACGGATATCCAGGCCGCTAATGTCATGGTCTTTCAGGTAGGTTTCGACTTTGTCGATCAGCTGAGCATCGTGGGCGCGATTGGCGTCGAGCCAGAAAATCGCCGGCGCGCCGCTTTCCCGCGCGCGGGTCACCGCCAGCTTCACCCAGTCCTGGATCGGCGCATCCTTGGTCTGGCACATGCGCCAGATGTCGCCGGCTTCGACCTCGTGGCGGAACAGCGTATGGCCGTTTTCGTCACTGACGACCACGGTGCCATCGGCGGGAATCTGGAAGGTCTTGTCGTGGGAGCCGTACTCTTCGGCTTTCTGAGCCATCAAACCGACGTTGGGCACGCTGCCCATGGTGGTCGGGTCGAAAGCGCCGTTTTTCTTGCAGTCCTCGATCACCGCCTGATAGATGGTCGCGTAGCAGCGGTCCGGGATCACCGCCTTGGCATCCTGCAGCTCGTCGTTGGCGTTCCACATCTTGCCCGAGTCACGGATCATCGCCGGCATGGACGCATCGATGATCACGTCGCTGGGCACGTGCAGATTGGTGATGCCCTTGTGCGAGTTGACCATGGCCATCGGCGGACGCTCTTTGTACAGCGCCTCGATATCGGCCTTGATGGCGTCCTGCTGTTCGCCGGGCAGCTTGTCGATCGAGCTGTACAGGTCGCCAATCCCGCTGTTGGGGTTGAAGCCCGCAAGCGTCAGGGCATCGGCGTGCTTTTCGAGGACGTCTTTATAGAACTCCTCGACGACCATGCCGAACATGATCGGGTCGGACACCTTCATCATGGTGGCCTTCAGGTGCAGCGAGAACAGCACGTCGTTTTTCTTGGCGTCCTTGATCTGGCTGTCGATAAAGTTGCGCAGACGACGGCTGCTCATGCAGGCCGCGTCGATCACCTCACCTTCCTGCACCGCAAGGGCTTCCTTCAGGACGGTGTGGGTGCCGTCCTTCTGGGCCAGATCGATCTTGAGCTTGGTGGCGCTCTTGATCACCGCGGACTGCTCGCTTGCGTAGAAGTCGCCTTCGCTCATGTGCGCCACGTGGGACTTGGAGTCGGCACTCCACTCGCCCATGCGATGCGGATACTTGCGCGCGTAGTTCTTGACCGACTTGGGGGCGCGACGGTCGGAGTTGCCTTCGCGCAGCACCGGGTTGACCGCGCTGCCCTTGGCCTTGTCGTAACGCGCCTTGATCGAGGCTTCCTCGTCGTTCTTCGGCTCGTCGGGGTAGTTCGGCAGCGGATAGCCCTGGCCCTGAAGCTCTTTGATCGTGGCCTTCAACTGCGGGCCAGAGGCGCTGATGTTAGGCAGTTTGATGATGTTGGCTTCGGGCGTGGTCGCCAGCTGGCCAAGCTCGGCGAGGTCGTCGCTGACGCGCTGCTCATCGCTCAGCAGGTCGGGGAACTGGGCCAGCACGCGGGCGGCAAGGGAAATGTCACGCGTCTCGACGATAATGCCCGCCGAGTCGGTAAAGGCATCGATAATCGGTAACAACGAATAGGTCGCTAGCGCAGGGGCCTCGTCGGTGAGCGTATAAATGATCTTCGGCGTTTTGGACATTTTTGCGTTAACCTCTTTTCTCTGTCGCTGTGATTATTAATTCGTAAGCTAAGCGGCTATACAAGCAAGAAACCTTACCGCTAAGCGTGCGGAGTCTTTTGGGTGACTCCTTTATTCACAAGGTGATTAATCGGTGGTGGTGATGACGACCCCAGCGGTCACGCAGGAGTATACCAGCGCTGAACTTTAACCGCATGAGCGGTTGTCGACAAATCAAGGGCCGCCCCGACGAGACCATGAGCAACCTGTATTTACTGCATAAACCCTACCGCATGCTCTCCCAGTTCACCGACCGTCAGGGGCGCGCCACCCTGGCGGATGTCATCGACGTGCCCGGCGTCTACGCCGCCGGCCGGCTCGACTACGACTCCGAAGGCCTGCTGCTGCTCAGCGACGACGGCAGCCTGATTCACCGCATCGCCCATCCCCGCCACAAGCAGCCGAAAACCTACTGGGTGCAGGTCGAAGGCCAGATCGACACGGCCGCACTGGCCGCGCTGAAAAACGGCGTGACGCTAAAGGATGGCCCGACATTGCCTGCCAAGGCCCGGCGCATTGAACCGCCCGCCATTGCGCCCCGCGACCCGGCCATTGACCCCAAACGCCACCCCTCGACCAGCTGGCTGGAGCTGACCATCAGCGAGGGCCGTAACCGGCAGGTAAGACGCATGACCGCCCACGTCGGATTCCCCACCCTGCGCCTGGTTCGCGCCGCGATTGGCGCCTGGCAGCTGGACGGTCTTCAGCCCGGCGAATGGCGCCGGGAAACCCTCCACGCGCCCCGCATAACGACGCCCAACCAGCGTCAAAACCCGACCTCCAGGCACGTTCAAAAGCAGCGCCGGCGGCCAACAAAAGGACGCCCAAGTTGACCATGAACGCCATTCATAGCACCGCCGCCTGCGTCATCCAGCAAGGCGAGCGTTTCTTGATGGTCGAGGAGGCCCGCGGCGGGTCATCCACGGTCTTCAACCAGCCCGCTGGGCATATCGAACCCGGCGAAGGGCCAATCGCCGCGATCCTGCGCGAGGTCGCCGAAGAAACCGCCTGGCAGGTCACGCTGACCGGCTACCTGGGGCTATATATCTTTCATACACCCAAGGGCCAGACGTTCCACAGCCACGGGTTCATCGCCACGCCCGGCCGCTTTCTGGACACCCCGCTGGACAACGATATCACCGCCACCCACTGGCTGACGCTTGCCGAGATTCGCGCCCTTGATGCCGCCGGGCGGCTGCGCAGTCCGCTGGTGGTCACGCGCATCGAGGATGCCCTGGCCGCACGCGGCTACCCGCTGGCCGTGATCCGTGAGTGAAGCACTCGAAGCGGCGTGGCTGCATCGTGTATAATCCTCACCCAATTGCATACCACTCCAACCGAGGATGGCGATGACATCCACCACTGGCACCTCCACTCCCGCCACCGGCAAGGTGATTGTCGGCATGTCCGGCGGGGTTGATTCCTCCGTATCCGCGCTTCTGCTCCTGCAACAGGGCTACGACGTGGAAGGCCTGTTCATGAAGAACTGGGACGAGGACGACGGCACGGAATATTGCACGGCGAAAGAAGACCTCGCCGATGCCGAAGCGGTGTGCGAAAAACTAGGCATCAAGCTGCATACCGCCAACTTTGCCGCCGAATACTGGGACAACGTGTTCGAGCATTTCCTGGCCGAGTACCAGGCAGGCCGCACGCCCAACCCGGATATCCTTTGCAACCGGGAAATCAAGTTCAAGGTGTTTCTCGAGTACGCCGAGATGCTCGGCGCGGAGAAAATCGCCACCGGCCACTATGTCCGTGAAGGACAGGTTCGCCAGGGCAATGGCGACGTGCGCCCGCGGCTGTTGAAGGGCCTGGACGCCAACAAGGACCAGAGCTACTTCCTCCACGCAGTGCCCGAGGCGGCCATCGCCCGTACGCTGTTCCCGGTCGGCGAGCTGGAAAAGCCCGCAGTACGCGCATTGGCCGAGGAACACGGCCTGGTCACCGCCAGGAAGAAAGACTCTACCGGCATCTGCTTCATCGGCGAGCGCCGCTTCAGCGACTTTCTCAAGCAGTACCTGCCCGCCCAGCCCGGCAAGATCGAAACCCCGGACGGCGACGTCATCGGCGATCACATGGGGCTGATGTACTACACCCTGGGCCAGCGTCAGGGGCTGGGTATCGGCGGGCTGGCCAACTACTCCGAGGATCCCTGGTACGTCGCGGAGAAAGACCTCGAACGCAACGTGCTGGTGGCCGTGCAGGGCAAGCACCATTCACTGCTCTACAGCGATGCGCTGACCACCGAGCCGATGGACTGGGTGGCCGGTGAACCGCCGGTTGCCAAGGGACGCTTCAGCGCCAAAACCCGCTATCGCCAGAGCGACTGCGCCTGCGAAATCCGCGTCCTGCCCGATGGCGGCGTCGAGGTGCGCTTTGACGACCCCCAGTGGGCGGTAACGCCTGGCCAGTCGCTGGTCCTTTACGACGGCGACATCTGCCTGGGCGGCGGCGTTATACACTCCACATGGAAGGCAACCGAGGCAGCCGCATGAGCCCAACGCCGATACACCGCGCACCGGAAACCCCGGCCGCCCGTCAGGCCCTGGCGCTTGCCGGGGTCTTCCAGGCCGCCAGCCTGGTAGACGAGCTGGCCCGCACCGGCCATGTCGACACCCGCGCCTGGGAAACGCTGATCCAGGGCACCGTGGATCCCAACCCCGACAGCTTCGAAGACATTTACGGCGGACATCCCAACAACCTGCGCCGTGGCCTGGACGTCCTGGAGATGCTGGTGGGCCGGCAGCAGGCCAACCCGGTGGTGCTGCGCTATGGCTTTTCGCTGCTGCTGTTGATGAACAAGCTGCGCGGCAACCGCAACATGATGGACACCCTGGGGCAAAAGCTCAGCCATATTCAGGGCCAGGCCGAACACTTCGGCAGCACCCATGAAAACGTGATCGCGAGCCTTGGCGAGGCTTACCAGGAGACCATCTCGACGTTCAAGACCCGGATTGTGGTGCAGGGCGACCCCTCGCTGCTGCAAACCCGCATGATGCCCGAGCGCGTGCGTGCCTGCCTGATGGCCGGCATCCGCTTTGCGCTGCTGTGGCACCAGCAAGGCGGCCGCCGCTGGAAGCTGATGTTCCAGCGCAACGCCTTGCGCCGTGCCCTCGATGACTTATCCTAACCCTGCTGACGCTTACGTCTAGCCGCTTTACCGACCTGGAAACCATGCCATGCAACTGTCTGCCTTGACCGCCCTTTCCCCCGTTGACGGCCGCTACGCCAGCAAAGCCGCGGCGCTGCGCGAACACTTCAGCGAATTCGGCCTGATTCGCGCCCGTGTCATCGTGGAAGTGCGCTGGCTGCAGCGCCTTGCCGAACACAGCCAGATCGTCGAGGTGCCGCCGCTCTCCGCCCAGGCCACCGCCGCCCTTGAGCAGCTGATCCGCGATTTCTCGGTGGAAGACGCTCAGCGCATCAAGGACATCGAGCGCACTACCAACCACGACGTCAAGGCGGTGGAGTACTTTCTCAAGGAAAAGATTGCCGATAACAGCGAGCTGCACGCGGTCACCGAGTTCATTCACTTCGCCTGCACCTCGGAAGACATCAACAACCTCTCCTACGGCGTGATGCTCGCTGACGGCCTCCAGGCGCTGCTGCCGGTGATGCACAACGTCGCCGACGATATCGCCACGCTGGCCATTACCCACGCCGCCCAGCCGATGCTCTCGCGCACCCATGGGCAGACCGCCAGCCCCACGACGCTGGGCAAGGAAATGGCCAACGTGGCCTATCGCCTCAAGCGCCAGCTCAAGCAGATCGAGCGCGTCGAGGTGCTTGGCAAGATCAACGGTGCGGTGGGCAACTACAACGCCCACCTGGCCACCTACCCCGAGATCGACTGGGAAGCCAACGCACGCACCTTCGTGGAAGGCCTGGGGCTGAGCTTCAATCCCTACACCACCCAGATCGAACCCCACGACTACATCGCCGAGCTGTTCGACGCCATTTGCCGGTTCAACACCATCCTGATCGACTTCGACCGCGACGTCTGGGGCTACATTTCGCTGGGCTACTTCAAGCAGCGCACCGTGGAAGGCGAAATCGGTTCGTCGACCATGCCGCACAAGGTCAACCCCATCGACTTTGAAAACTCGGAAGGCAACCTGGGCCTGGCCAATGCCGTGCTCGGCCACCTGGCGCAGAAGCTGCCGATCTCGCGCTGGCAGCGCGACCTGACCGACTCCACCGTGCTGCGCAACCTGGGCGTGGGCCTGGCCTACGGCCTGATCGGCTATCACGCCAGCCTCAAGGGCATCAGCAAGCTCGAAGCCAACCCCGAACGTCTCGAGGCGGATCTGGATAACAGCTGGGAAGTGCTTGCCGAGCCGATTCAGACCGTGATGCGCCGTTACGGCATTGAAAAACCTTACGAAAAGCTCAAGGAACTGACCCGGGGCAAGCGTATCGACCAGGTCGGCTTTGCCGCCTTCATCGACACCCTAGCACTGCCCGACGACGTCAAAAGCGAGCTCAAGGCCCTGTCGCCGGCCCGCTACATCGGCAACGCCCAAGCCCAGGCAGAAGCCCTGCGCCAGCAACTGGATGCACTATAATCCGGGTTAAACGCGCATCGGTGGGTGGCCGCTTGGCCGGTCACCCCCAATACTTTCATTGCGAACCTTCGCACTAGGATAACGTCATGCACCCTTCCGACGAGCCACTTACCCTGTTAGGCGATCTGACCCCGGCAGAATTTCTGGCCAGCTACTGGCAGCAAAAACCGCTGCTGATTCGCGGGGCCATCCCTGACTACATCAGCCCCATCGAACCCGACGAGCTGGCGGGACTGGCCTGCGAACCCGGCATCGAGGCCCGCCTGGTGGAAGAAAACGGCCCCGAGGGTGCATGGCAGGTCTCCCACGGGCCCTTCGATGAAGCCACCTTCGAGCGGCTGCCGGAGCGCAACTGGAGCCTGCTGGTGCAGGCGGTAGATCACTATCTGCCCTCGGTAGCCGCCCTGCTGGATGAGTTCGACTTCCTGCCCCGCTGGCGGCTGGACGACGTCATGATCAGCTACGCCCCGCCCGGCGGCAGCGTCGGCCCTCACGTCGACCAGTACGATGTCTTCCTGTTTCAGGCCAGCGGCCGGCGCCGTTGGCAGTTGGGCGGCCAGCCCGGCGACGACGCGCCGATCATCCAGGGCATCGACCTGCGCATCCTGGAAACCTTCGAGGTAGAAAGCGACTCGGACTGGGTGCTGGAACCCGGCGACATGCTGTATCTGCCGCCAGGCTGGGCCCATCACGGCGTCAGCCAGTCCGAGGACTGCATGACCATGTCCGTGGGCTTCCGCGCGCCGTCAGCCGATGAGGCGGTCACCTCCTACGCCGACTACCGGGGTGAACAGCTACCCGCCTCGCTACGCTACAGCGACGCCGGACGAGTACCTGCGGCTCACAGCGGCGAGTTGGACGATGTCTCGGTAGAGCGTATGCGCCAGCTGATTCTCTCGACGCTGGACAACCCCCAACAAATCGCCCAGTGGTTCGGCCGCGCGATGACCCAGCCCAAGTATGTCGACCAGGTCGTGCCCATGGATCCGCCCTTGAGCGAGTCAAGCCTTGTTGCTCAGCTACAGGAAGGCGAACCGCTGTACCACATGCCCGGTTCGCGCTTCGCCTGGCGCAGCGAGCAGGATGCCACCACGCTGTTTGCCGACGGCGAGGCCTATGCCTGCGCCGAACCGCTGGCCAAGCGGCTGGCCTCCACGGCGCCGCTGCACGATGACGTGCTGGAACTGCCCGGTGCCAAGCAGCTGCTCACCCAACTGGTCAACGCGGGCAGCCTGAGCTGGATGCAGGACGACGATGGCGACGACGAGGAATAACATACCCCGCGACGCCCTGCCGGTCGACCCAGCCTCGGTCGTGATCCAGGAAGGCGACTGGGCCTTGCTGGGCGACATCGCAAGCGGCATCCGCCGCGTGGTGTTTATCGACGAGCAACGGGTGCCCCAAGACGAAGAATGGGACGGCCAGGATCCCGCCTGCCGTCACTTCCTGGCTTACCTGAACGGTCAGCCGGTGGGCACCGCGCGGCTACTTCCCGATGGCCATATTGGCCGCGTGGCGGTGCTTGCCGAGGCCCGCGGCGCCGGTATCGGCGGCCGACTGATGGACGCCGCGGTCGCCGCTGCCCAACGCCTCGGCCACCGCCAGGTAGCGCTCAGCGCCCAGCTTCACGCCCTGGCGTTTTATGAACGCCTCGGCTTCATCGCCCACGGCGACGAATTCATGGATGCGGGCATCCCCCACCGCGACATGACCCTGAGCTTCGACGACCCCGCTTCCCGCTAATCACGAAATTCCACTACACAAACCTGCCGCGTTGTCGCCCGGCTGTAGTCGAGCTACAACGCTGCCTGCCCCCAAGTGTCAATTGTTGCCGCCCTCGCCTTCGGGGATAGTGTTTTTACTGCAGTGCCGCAAGGACTGCCCGAAACACCGCGCTTACGACGTTCTATTAAGAGACTTATTTCTTAAAGACACGTCAAGCAAATTGAACGATGCTGAAAGCGACTTCGCAGGTGCAGCATAAGAATCTGCTTACATGCGCATCGCTATCACAACCCCGGAGGGATTAGCTCATGACTGGACTGCTCGAAGAGATCAAGGCACTGGCCCAACTACGCGAAGCGCAAGGCGGCAAATGGGACAACATCAAGCCTGAATACGCCGCGCGTATGCGTGCCCAGAACCGTTTCCATACCGGCCTGGATATCGCCCGCTACACCGCCAAGATCATGCGCGACGACATGGCCGCCTACGACGCCGACACCGCCCACTACACCCAGTCGCTGGGCTGCTGGCACGGCTTCATCGGCCAGCAGAAGATGATTTCCATCAAGAAGCACTTCGGCACCACCAAGCGTAGCTACCTCTACCTCTCCGGTTGGATGGTTGCCGCGCTGCGCTCCGAGTTCGGCCCGCTGCCCGACCAGTCCATGCACGAGAAAACCTCAGTCGCCAACCTGATCGAAGAGCTCTACACCTTCCTCAAGCAGGCCGATTCGTGGGAGCTCAACCACCTCTTCCGCGCGCTGGACGACGCCCGGGAAGCCGGCGACCGCAGCAACGAGCAGGAACTGATCAGCAAGATCGACAACCACGAAACCCACATCGTGCCGATCATTGCCGACATCGACGCCGGCTTTGGTAACGCCGAGGCCACCTACCTGCTGGCCAAGAAGTTCATCGAAGCCGGTGCCTGCTGCATCCAGCTGGAAAACCAGGTATCCGATGAGAAGCAGTGCGGCCACCAGGACGGCAAGGTGACCGTGCCCCACGAAGACTTCATCGCCAAGATCAACGCCGTCCGCTACGCCTTCCTCGAGCTGGGCGTTGAAGACGGCGTCATCGTGGCGCGCACCGACTCGCTGGGCGCCGGCCTGACCCAGAAGATCGCCGTGACCAACGAGCCGGGCGACCTGGGCGACCAGTACAACAGCTTCCTCGACGGCGACGAGATCACGTCGGCCGACGACATCAACAACGGCGACGTGGTCATCAAGCAAAACGGCAAGCTGGTCAAGCCCAAGCGCCTGGCCTCCGGCCTCTACCAGTTCAAGCCCGGCACCGGCGAAGACCGCGTCGTGCTCGACTGCATCACCAGCCTGCAAAACGGCGCTGACCTTTTGTGGATCGAGACCGAAAAACCCCACGTCGGCCAGATCGCCGCCATGGTCAACCGTATCCGCGAAGTCTGCCCGGATGCCAAGCTGGTTTACAACAACTCACCGTCGTTCAACTGGACGCTCAACTTCCGCCAGCAAGTGTTCGATGCCTGGGAAAAAGAAGGCAAGGACGTCTCGGCCTACGACCGCGACAAGCTGATGGGCGTCGAGTACGACAACACCGAGCTTGGCCAGCTGGCCGACGAATGGACGCGCAACTTCCAGCGTGACGGCGCACGGGAAGCGGGGATCTTCCACCATCTGATCACCCTGCCCACCTACCACACGGCGGCGCTGTCCACCGATAACCTGGCGAAGGACTACTTCGGCGACGAAGGCATGCTCGCCTACGTCAAGAAAGTCCAGCGCGAAGAAATCCGTCAGGGCATCGCCACGGTGCGTCACCAGGACATGGCCGGCTCCAACATCGGCGACGACCACAAGGAGTTCTTCCACGGTGATGCGGCGCTGAAGGCCGGCGGCAAGGACAACACCATGAACCAGTTCGGCTAACGCCGGCTATCTGACCCACGGCTGGCCCAGGCCAGCCGCCTTACGCCCGGAAGCCGCTATCTTCCGGGCGTTTTTTATACTTCGCTGCGCGTTTTTTCATCGGGTCTTGCACACTTCATGCTTAATCAGCGGCTACACTTGGAGGAATAATCGGGCGTTACAACAGACCGCTGTTCAACGTCTGCGTTATCGGGTATGTTGTTACCGAACACTGTTTTATAATCTAGCCACATCATTGCGTCGTGCCGGCGTGATTCTGTGAACCCCTCGGAGGTGTCCATGAAACGTTTTCTTCCCATTGCCGCACTCAGCGTGCTGACGCTTGCCGGCTGCGCCAATACAGCGGGCTATTCCGGCGATGTTTACAGCGGCAATCAGGCCAAGACCAGCCAGAGCGTAAGGCTGGGCACCATTGCCGCCGTACGCCCGGTGCAAATCCAGGCGGACAGCCGCGCGGGAGGCCTGCTGGGTAGCGGCGGCGGTGCCGTCATCGGTGGTCTGCTGGGTAACCAGGTAGGCGGTGGCTCCGGCCGCCAGCTCGCCACGGTCGTCGGCGCCCTGGGGGGAGCGGTCGCCGGTACCGCCGCTGAAGAGCGTACTAACCGCATTGACGCGCTCGAGCTGGAAATCGCCCTCGATAACGGCAGCGACGTGGTCGTCGTCCAGCGCGCCGACCGCCAGTTTCAGCCCGGTCAGCGCGTCCGCCTGATTGGCAGCGGTGCCAACGTCAGCGTCGCGCCCTACTAAACGCCAAGCGCAGCCAAAGCAAAGCGCCCCGCCAGCGATGCTGGCGGGGCGCTTGTGTTTCCAGTCACCGGTTCACGGCGTGGATCAATGGAGGGCTTTGCTGGATGCCCAGTTGATCAGCTTGTAAACCACCAGGCCGATAATCCCGATCAGGATACCCACCAGCAGGATATCCACCGGGCGGATCAGCGTCGTCGCGCCAAGCACAGCCAGCGCCGAGACCCACAGCCAGCGGTTATCACCGTGGGTTTTCATCACGTCTGGCAGCATTTTATCCAGCCCGGCACTCACGGTGTCCCAGCGGGAATTCACAAGGTAACCAATCAGCACCAGGGCGATCAGCCAAATCACTATTAGGGTCATGTCATGCTCCGTAGAAGGTGCGTCGAGAAAAGTATCGCGCTAGGGTAGCTCTGCGCCACCCAGGGCGCAATACCGTCTAAAGGTGGAAGGCGGAAAAACCGTCGCTACCCCCTGACAAGCCAGCGCTCACGCGTTACCATGTTGGGACATGCACTCACCGAAAGGTCATTTAATGCAAATTGCGCAAAACTCGGTTGTCGCGTTCCACTACACCTTAACCAATGATGAAGGTGAAGTGCTAGACAGTTCCGAAGGCCGCGAACCGCTCACTTACCTCCACGGCTCGGGCAACATCATTCCCGGCCTGGAAAAAGAGCTTGAAGGTCGCGCCACTGGTGAAAAGCTGAACGTCAAAGTAGCGCCTGAAGAAGGTTACGGCGAAGTTCAGGAACAGCTGATGCAAGAAGTGCCGCGCGATGCGTTCCAAGGCGTTGAAAGCGTCGAGCCGGGCATGCAGTTCCAGGCACAGACTCAAGGCGGCCCGCTGATGGTCACCGTGAAGAAAGTTGAAGGCGACACCGTCGTCGTTGACGGCAACCACCCGTTAGCCGGCCAGCACCTCAACTTTGACGTTGAAATCGCCGAAGTACGCGAAGCCAGCGAAGAAGAAGTTGAACACGGCCATGTACACGGTGAAGGCGGCGAAGAGCACTAAGCTCAGCCCCACGGCTGTTTTCAGCCCATACGTGTCATGCGAAAAGGCGACCCAAGCGGTCGCCTTTTTTATGTTCACTCCTCCGGTATCAGCACCAGGCGGCCGTGGCGGACGCTGCGCGACGAGGTGACTTCAGCGGCAAACTGCTTTAGCTGGTCGCTTTGGCCCTTGAGCAGTGCGACTTCCATACAGCTTTCCGCGTTGAGGTGCACGTGCAGGGTCGACAGCGTGAGGTCATGATTGGCGTGGGAATGGCGCGTCAGGCGCTTGGAGAGCTCCCTCGCCGCATGGTCGTAGACGTACACCAGCGCGCCCATGCACGGCGCCTGAGGCGCAGCTTCCTCGCGCACCTGCTGGAGCCCGCTGCGGGTTAAATCGCGGATTGCCTCGGAACGGTTCTGGTAGCCGCGTTCCTGTATCAGCGCGTCTACCTCCCCCAGCAACTCCTCGTCAAGCGTTACCGTTACTCGCTGCATCGTTTTCCCCCTCTCCGTTGACATGCCCTTGCCGACATTGCCTTCCCAAATTGACCCCTGCCCGCCAGTATGATGATATTAACAAAACATCATACTCGTCGAGCGCGTGTCTTCCATGCCCACCACGATGCCAATCAAGCCAAGGCGGCGAGCCGTCTGCACCCTAGCGAGCCTGTGCGTCGCTTGCCTGCTGTCGACGAGCCCGGCGTCCGCCAAGGAAACGCTGACGCTGGCGATCGGCGGCGAACCCGAGCAGGGCTTCGACCCGCTGCTGGGCTGGGGCCAATACGGCCACCCGCTGTTTCAGTCGACGCTGCTGACTCAGAGCGAAGACTTCTCGCCCCGCCCGGCGCTCGCCACCGACTGGTCGCTCTCCGATGACCGGCGCACCTGGCAGCTGACGCTGCGCGACGACGCCCGCTTTGCCGACGGCACGCCGCTGACCGCTGAAGACGTCGCCTACACCTTCAACGCCGCCGCCGAGGCCGGCGGCCGCGCCGACTTGAGCGCCCTCAAACGCGCCGAGGCGATAAACGATCATCGCGTCAGCATAACCCTTCACGCCCCACGCATTACCTTTATCGACCAGTTGTATAGCCTGGGCATCGTGCCCGCCGCCCGCCGTGAAAACGGCTACGACGAGGATTACGGCCGTAAGCCCCTGGGCAGCGGCCCCTACCGGCTGGTCGAATGGCAGGAAGGCGAACAGCTGATCGTCGAACGCAACCCGTACTTCTACGGCCCCACGCCGCCGTTCGAGCGCCTGGTATTCCTGTTCACCGGGGAAGACACCACCCTGCGCGCCGCCCAGGCAGGCCAGGTGGACCTCGCCAGCGTACCGCCTGCCCTTGACGACGCCTACCCGGATAGCATGCAGCGCCTTGTCATGCAGAGCGTCGATAACCGGGGAATCCTGTTTCCCACCGTGCCTGACCGGGGCGAGCAAGCCAAGAATGGCGCGCCCATCGGCAACGACGTTACCGCCGACCCGGCGATTCGCCACGCCATCAACCTGGCCCTGGATCGCAACACCCTGGTCGAGGTCGCGCTCAACGGCCACGGCCGCGCCGCCTTTAGCCCCGCCGATGACATGCCCTGGAGCCGTCCCGACGAAATCCTCGATGCCCCCGACCTCGAGCGCGCCGCAGCGATGCTCGACGATGCCGGCTGGCAGCGCAGTGACGACGGCCTGCGCAAAAAACACGGTCAGCCCGCCCGCTTCAGGCTCAGCTACCCAAGCGGCGACATCACCCGCCAGTGGCTTGCCGAAGCCAGCACCGAGATGGTCCGCCCACTGGGCATCGATATGCAGCCCACCCGCCGCCCATGGAACGAGCTACGCCGCGAAGCGATGCACCAGGACGCGGTGCTGTTCGGCTGGGGCAGCCGCAGCCCCCAGGAAATCTACACGCTGTTTCACAGCCGCCACGCGGGAGACGGCTACTTCAACAGCGGCTTTTACGCCAACGCCACCGTGGATGATCACCTGGACGCCGCCCAGGCCGCCGCGAGCGTCGAGCAAGCCAACCGCCACTGGCGCGACGCCCAGTGGGATGGCGACACCGGCTACGGCGTGCACGGCGATGCCGCCTGGGCGTGGCTGGTCAACCTCGACCACGTCTACGCCGCCGATGCCTGCCTGGACGTTGGCGAACTGGGCGTGGCGCCCCACGGCCACGGCTGGCCAATTACCGCCAACCTGCTCGACTGGCGCTGGACATGCCCGTAATCCGCCTGCTGAGCGTTCGCCTGCTGCGCATGGCCCTGGTACTGCTATGCGTGGCGGGGCTGACGTTCGGCCTGATGCTTGCCTCGCCCATCGACCCCATCGACGCCTATCTGGGCCCGCAAATCGCCCAGGCCAGCGCCGAGCAGCGCGAGCTGATCGCCGCACGCTGGGGGTTTGATCAGCCACCGCTCATGCAGTTCGGCCACTGGCTGGGCCAGCTGGCGAGCGGCGAACTGGGCTGGAGCCACGTCTACAACCAGCCGGTTAGCGAGGTCATTACCCAGCGTTTTCAGGGCTCGCTGGCGTTGCTGGGGCTTGCCTGGCTGCTCTCCGCCCTGCTCGGCTTTGCGCTGGGCGTGCTGGCGGGCGTGCGGGACCAAAGCTCTCTGGATCGCGTCATCAGCGGCTACGCCTACATCACCGCTGCCACCCCGGCGTTCTGGCTGGCCATGCTCGGCCTGCTGCTGTTTTCGGTGACCCTGGGCTGGACGCCGGTATGCTGCGCCGGGCCCAGCGGCAGCCTGAGCGACGAGGTGAGCCTGGTGACCCGCCTGCACCACCTGGCGCTGCCGGTGGCCACGCTCACGCTGCTGAGTACCGCCCCGATTACTCTGCACACCCGCGCCCGCATGCGCGAGCTGATGGCCTCGCCGGTGGCCACCCAGGCGTTTGCCCAGGGCGCCAGCCGCTGGGAGGTCGCCTGGCGGCACGGCGCGCGCCACGCTTGCCTGCCCGCCATCACGCTGGCCTGCGCGTCGCTTGGCGAGCTGTTCGGCGGCGTGATGTTGATCGAGCAGGTGTTTGCCTACCCGGGGCTGGGCCGCGCCACGGTGGAAGCCGCCCTGCGCAGCGACGTCCCGCTGTTGATGGCCATCGCCCTGTTCACTGCGCTGCTGGTGAGCCTGGGCAACGCTACCGCCGACGGCCTCTACCGGCTGATCGACCCACGGCTGCGGAGGCAGGGGTGAGTCAGCCGCGCCTGAGCGCACTGCTCGGCACCGCCCTGGCGGCGCTGCTGCTGGCGGGCGTGATGATCGTCGCCGCTGGGCTGGGCGATGCCCCGCGACAGATGCATTTCGACGCCCGCCTGACACCGCCCAGCACGGACTTCTGGTTCGGCACCGATGCGCTGGGGCGCGATATGGCGGCAAGAACGCTGGCCGGGCTGACGCTTAGCTTCTGGGTGGGCAGCCTGGCGGCGCTGTTCGGCACCCTCATCGCCCTGGGCATGGCGCTTACCGCCATGCTCGGCCCGCGGTGGGATGCGCTGGTGAGCCTCGCGATCGACACACTACTCAGCGTGCCGCACCTGCTGCTGTTATTGATGATCGCCTTTACCCTGGGCGGCGGCACCCACGCGGTGATCATCGCCGTGGCACTGAGCCACTGGCCGCGCCTTGCCCGGGTACTACGCGCCGAGCTGCTGCACCTCCGCCAGGCGCCCTACGTGCAGATTTCCCAGGCGCTGGGCAAGTCGCGGAGATTCATTGTCCGCTACCACTGGATGCCCCAAGTGCTGCCCCAGTGCTTGGTGGGCGCACTGCTGCTGTTTCCCCACGCGGTGCTCCACGAAGCCGCACTGTCGTTTCTGGGCGTGGGGCTTTCCGCCGAGCAGCCAGCGATTGGCGTGCTGCTTGGCGAATCGATGCGCCACGTGAGCGGCGGCGACTGGTGGCTGGGGGTATTTCCCGGCGCCGGGCTGCTGCTGATGGTGCTGTGCATCCAACGCCTGGGCGAGACGCTGCGGCGCGCCTGGTCCACAAGCTAAGGAGCAAACAACGATGCTTGAGATCGACGACCTAGCCCTACAGCTGCCCTATTACGCCAACTGGTGGCGGCGCCAATGGGCCGAGGTGCTATGTAACGTCTCGCTTGAGGTTCACCCCGGCGAGGTACATGCGGTCATCGGCGCCTCCGGGGCGGGCAAAAGCTTGTTGGCCCACGCGCTGATGGGCCTGTTGCCCGCGCCCTACCGGCAAACCGGCCGCCTGACCTTCCAGGGCCAGCCACTCACCGCCGCCCGCCAGCGCCGGCTGCGCGGCCGTGAACTGGCGCTAATTCCCCAGTCGCTCAGCGCCCTGGATCCGCTGGTGCGCAGCCAGCGCCAGGTCAGTTGGGCGGCCAAGCGCGCCGGCCACGCCGCCGCCCGCGTTCAGCATACCGCCCGGCAGGCGCTGGCCCACTACCAGCTGGACGAACGCGCCCAGCAGGCGTTTCCCCATCAGCTCTCCGGCGGCATGGCGCGGCGGGTACTCACCGCCATGGCCCACGTGAGCAGCGCCCAGTTGATCATTGCCGACGAGCCTAGCGTGGGCCTCGACCCGCAGCAGCGCGACCGGGTGCTCAACGCGCTGGCCGCGCTGGCCCGCGAAGGCAAGGCGGTGCTGCTGATCAGCCACGACCTGCGCCACGCCCTGCCGATCGCCCGGCGGGTGACGATCATGCGCCAGGGCCGCTGTGTGGAGACCGCTCCCGCCGCCGCCTTCGAGGGCGACGGCCACACCCTGACGACGCGCTATGCCCAGGCGCTCTGGCGGGCACTGCCGGACAACCACTTCAGCCATCCCGAAACGCAACCGGCGCCGCACGTTGCTTGACGCCAGCGGCCTTCGGTATGGCGTTGCCGGGCAGCCGGTGATCCTCAATGACGTCTCGCTGACGCTGGAGGCGGGGGAATGGCTGGGGGTTGACGGCGTTTCAGGCGCGGGGAAATCCACCCTGGGCCAGCTACTGGCCGGGTATCTAACGCCCCAGGCGGGGACGGTAACGGTGGATGGCGCGCCGCCGCCCCGGCGCGCACTGCGCCCTGTGCAGTGGCTGCCGCAATCGCCGGAGCTGGCGGTAAATCCGCGCTGGCGGGTCAAGCGAATTCTGGAAGAAGCCTGGACGCCACCCGATGCCCTGCGCGACGCCTTCGGCATTGAGTCGGCATGGATGAACCGCTTTCCCCAGGCACTTTCCGGGGGTGAGCTGCAGCGGGTTTGCGTGCTGCGAGCCCTTGTGCCCGGCGTGCGTTACCTGGTGGCCGATGAGATTTCCAGCATGCTCGACCCGCTTACCCAGCTTGACCTCTGGCAGGGGCTACGCCGAGTGGCCGATGAACGGCAACTGGGCGTGCTGGTGATCAGCCACGACGCGGCCTTGCTGGAGCGCCTATGTGCACGCCGATTGACGCTCAGCGAGGGGCGACTGCGCCCCTCTACACGTCACGGTGCTCCACCCGCCATAGCCCCAAAGCAATCGCCAGCGTCACGCTAAGCAGCAGCCACGAGCCCAGCGTCACGCCCTGCCAGCCCGCCCACTGCCAGAACGGCTCCAGCCAGAAACCGCCGAGGCTCGCCCCCACGTAGTAAAACACCAGGTACAGTGCCGAAGCGCTGCCACGGGCGCCCTGGGCGTTGCGTCCCACCCAGCTGGAGGCCAGCGAGTGCGCCAGGAAAAACCCGAAGGCGTTGACGGTCAGGCCAACAATGATCACCACCAGCGAATCGGCCAGGGTAATCGCCGTGCCCAGCATCAGAATCACCACGCCCGCGCTCATGCACGCCGCCGGTGAAAAGCGCTGAGCCAGCCGCCCCGAGAGCGTCGACCCCACGGTGCCGCCCAGGTAGGTCAGAAAGATCAGCCCCAGGCTGCTCGCCGCCAGTTGGTAGGGCGCATCGGCAAGCCGAAAGGTAATGTAGCTGTACTGGTTGATAAAAATCAGGAAGTTGATACCGCCCAGCGCATAGGCGGCAAGCAGTACCGGGGTACGCAGGTGCCCGGCAAGGTCGCTCAGCGCGACGCCCAGCTGAAAGCGCTGGGGGCGAAACGCCTGGCTGGTGGGCAGCAAGCGCCAGAACACCGCGCAGCCGATGAGCGTCAGTACGCCCACGGTGAGAAACGCCGCCGTCGGCCCGCCGATATCCGCCGCCGCACCACCGACCACGCGGCCGCTGATGCCGCCCAGCGAGTTGGCGCCGATATACAGCCCCACCGCACTGAGCAGTGCCGGTTTATCGAACTCATCGCCCATCCAGGCAATCGCCACCGCGGGTAGCCCGCCTAGTACAAAGCCCTGCACCAGGCGAAGCGCCAGCAAGCTTTCAAAATTAGGCGCAAACGCCAGCGCCAACGAGCAGCCGCCCGCCAGCAGCAAGGTGATCCGCATGATGCCTTCGCGGCCAATGGCGTCGGAAAGCGGCCCGAACACCAGCAGCGCCAACGCCAGCGACAGCGTCGCCACCGACATCAGCAGGCTCACCCCCAGGGTGGAGACGCCATAGGTCTCTTTCAGCCCCGGCAGCAACGGCTGCGGGGCATAGAGATTGATAAACACCAGAAAGGAGCCCAGACACAGGGCAAAGGTAGCGCGCCACCAGGCGCGGGTCTTGGCTTCAATCATGCCGTTCCTGGCAGGTTGGGACGAATCAGGTGCCGCTTACATGGACTGTGACGCGCTCAAAGGCTGCGATTCGCTGAGCTTAGCCAGGTGCGAAGGCGCCAGCGGCCGCCGTGACTGCCAGTAGTAACGGTTCCAGTAGACATTATCCAGGCGGGAAATGATCACCCCTTTTGAGCTGGACGCATGCAGGAAGTGGCCGTCGCCGACGTAAATGCCCACATGGTTGTAGGCGCCCGGGGGACGGAAGAACACCAGATCGCCTGCCCGCAATGATTGGCGGTCGATCGGGCGTCCCTCATGAACTTGCCCCCGGGTGGAACGCGGCAGATCCAGCTCGAAAGTGTCGCGAAAGATATTGCGCACCAGCGCCGAGCAGTCGATCCCGCGCTGGCTGGTGCCGCCGAGCCGGTACGGCGTCCCCACCCACTGTTCGTGCTGCGCCAGCAGTGCTTCGCGCACCTGCTCGACGGGCGCCGCCTGCCAGTTGCCGAACGCATCGTACTGACCATCAGAGGGCGACATCTGCGATTTCCAGTCGTCGGGCAACCCCGGCATCGAACGGGCAAAATAATCGTCGGGGGTGTCGTCCTGTGGCGCCGTGCTGGCACAGCCGCTCAGCACGACCACCAGGGCGCAGCCCACCAGGGCCAGCGGCGCGTGGCGTTCGCGCCATAAACAGGTATATCGACACACAACACGGACAGCGGTGACAGCAGGTGGTGGCAACGCAACCATGCGCGATCCCTCGTAGATAGTTGGCAGAACGTACAGTGCGTCAGACAAAGGCATGACCGCACTCATCCTGGATACCTTAAGACTATAAGCCAAATAGCCCCTTGAAGGCGAGTTTCAGTGCAGCGTGCGCTGATCGCCGGGCAGCGTGTCGATGTGCAGCGGGGCAAAATGGCGCGGCTTGTTGCCCGGAAAGTCAAGGCTTGCCCAGGGCCCGGCCAGTACCGGCGCCGCGCACAGCCAGGCGACCAGCGCCTGGCGAAAGCTGGCGAGAAAGGTTTCCCGCTCCGGCGTTTCGCCCATGAAAAACGAAAACCCGGCGTACATGCCCGCCGCGTAGTCCTGCCAGCCGGCGTAGTGCTCGGCGGCCAGTTGGTAGGCACGCGCCAGCACATCGGCAAAGGCGGAGGCGGACAGCCAGCCGAGCTGCCGCCCGGCAATGGCCAGGTCAACCAGCTGGGCGATGTCCCAGGCGGCCATGTCGACGTCGTTGCAGCCGTCTTCGTTGTCGCGCACCCGCCGCAGCCGCAGCAGGTGGTGGCGCTCCTCCTCCACGCAGTCACCGGATTCGAGAATGGCAATCTCAGCGTCCAGACGCTGGAGGTTGAGCGTATAGGGCTCGTAGTTGATCTGGTATTCCTGGCGGTCGCCCGCTTCCAGCATCGATGTCAGGAAGGCCTGCATGTCCTCGGCGCTGGCCAGGTGGTAATGGGTTTCCACCCACTCGCGGATCTCCGCGCACTCGCGGGAACTTTCCGGCTGCGGCTCGCTCCACACGGCGCTGTTCAGCGGCCCGACCAGCGACATCGCAGTAAACTGGCTGAGCGTCGGCCGCTCGCTGGGTTCACTCCAGGCCTCGGCGCGCCAGTCCAGCCAATGAAACAGGCTACCCGGATCCTCCAGGTGCCAGGCAATTTCATTGCACAGCGAGGCGTGCTCGCTTTCCGGCAGGCAGTCCTCCCATGCCAGCCAAGCTTCCAACAGGCGTTTGGCGTTGGGGTAAAAGCGGCATAAACAGTTGCGCAATGAACGCGCGTATTCCAGCAACGGCTCGGCGTCCAGCACATCGCTGGTCAGCGCCATGTGCAGGTAGAAGGCAAACTTCTCGGCCATGTGGATCGTCGCGGCGTGGCGACTGACGCCCTTCAACGCCTGGCGCTGGGCGTTGACCGGGAAATCCGGCTGACCGAACAGCGTCGCCGACGGCGGCATCACGCCATGGGCCGCATCGGCGGCGAGCTGGTTCAAGTGATGCGCCTGGGCCGGCAGCCAGTAGCGTGAAATGGCGGCGGCGCCCTCGTCGGCGTGCATCCCCAGCGACGCATGCAGGTACTCGGCGGCTTCGCCGCGCTGGGTCTCGCTTACCGACGCGGCGGGATTGGCCAGGCGCAGCATGGCGTCCGGCTCGCGCACGCCGGCCAGGGTCAGCAGCCAGTGATGCGGCGTATTGCGCCATTGGCCGAGCAGCGCCCGGGAAGCCGCCTGGGTCTCATCATGCAGCAGGTTGTCCACGGCAGTCTGCCAGGGGCTGAACGGACTGCGCAGCAGCAGGCTTTCACGGGCGGACGGCGTCATCTCGCGACGGTCGATACCGTCGAACAAACTTTGCCCGCGCCGGTAGGCGGCAATCACCGCCCGCCAGTCGTGGTAGCGGCGCGGCATCAGCTCGGCGGCGTGGGCGGCGAAGGCATCCGCTTCGGCTTGGCTCAGCCAGCCGCTGCACGCCCCCGCCCAGGCCAATTCGACCAGGCGCAGCCAATCCCAGGCCGCCCACTCCAGTGGCTCGCCCTGGTTCACAAAGCGGCACAGTACGCTTGCGTGGCGGGACTCGGCCCGGGCGTTGCGCTGCCACTCCTGGCGCTGGGCGGTATCCATGCTTAATAAATCGCGCGCTTCAATGTCCCAGCGCTGGCGTTCACCCTGGGCACCCAGCCACAGCAGGCCGGTGAGCAGCTCGTCACGATCCTCGATTTCCCAGGCGGTATGCAGCCAGCTGGCAGCGTCGGGCCAGTCCTGCGTGCTCGCCGGATAGTTGAGCACCGGGCGAAACAGCGCGCACAGCCGCCAGGGCTGCGCCTCGGGTTCGCTCGGCCACAGGTTGACCTCGCCGTGGCGGCGCAGCGCGGTCTCGAACACCTCCCAGGTAATGCCCACGCCCTCGGCTTCCGAATCTCCCAACGCCTGGCAGGCATCGATAAAGCGGTCATCAGCACCGGTGGCCCAGCCGCGCACGCCCAATGAGCGGCGCACATCGCCCAGCCAGCCGCGCAGGTCACGGTACTCCTGGGTAATGCGCTGCATCACACAGCAGGCCCAATCGCTTGCCTGGTCAGCGCTTATCCAGCCAGCCGCCCCCGCCAGCGCCGCCCACTCGAGCGCCGCCAACAGCCGATCTGCCTCGCCTGTGGGGGCATGCAGCGCCTCCAGCCATTGCGTCGCCAGCTCACCACGATGGGTAATGCCCTGGCGCAGCAACCGCTGCTCCGCCGCCCCCGCATCCACCGATAACGGATGCGGCGTAAAATGCCAATCGCACAGCACCAGCTGCTGCGCCCACCAAGCATGCAACGCGTCACCCAAGAGACCACCTCGACAAAAAAACACCCGCCGGCCACCGACCAGCGTAAAGCCCGCTAGTGTAACGGAAACCACCCCAAACGCCGATAGCACGCCGCTTTGATAAGCAATCAATTTACGGGAAGGTGCTGCAAAGGCAGGCTAAAGAGGGTTCTTGCAGGCGCTCAATTTATTGAGCGATCAGCAGCGATCCCGTTACCCAGTTTAACCACACGCATTCCACACCAATTGGCTGTGATAAGCTCCAGTTATCTAGCCAGGAGTGCTTATGGCCAGCCACCTTCACAGCCGCCACGATCACAGCTACAAGCTACTTTTCTCACATCCCGAAATGGTTGAGGATCTACTCACCGGGTTCGTGAAAGAAGCCTGGGTCGAGCAGATCGATTTCTCGACGCTGGAAAAAGTAAGCGGCTCTTACATCACCGACGAGCTACGTGACCGCGAGGACGACATTATCTGGCGCGTACGTTGGGGGGATGGCTGGCTCTACGTCTACCTGCTACTGGAATTTCAATCCAGTGAAGACAAGCACATGGCGGTGCGAATAATGAGCTACCTGGGGCTGCTTTATCAGGACCTGATTCGGCAAAAAACCTTTGCCCCCAGCGGTAAGCTACCTCCCGTTTTGCCCGTGGTGCTCTACAATGGGGAAGAACGCTGGACAGCGGCACAAAATGTGGCTGATCTGGTCGAATGGGTACCGGGCGGCTTAGAGCGCTACCGTCCTAATCTTGAGTACCTGCTGTTGGACGAAGGCGCCATCGTCAACGACCCTGAATGGTCGGATAGGATGCGCAATGTCGCCGCCGCACTCTTCCGGTTGGAGCACAATCGCGATGAGCAAGACATGCTGGAAGTGCTGGGTAGCCTGGTAGAATGGCTTAAAGCCTCCGAGCAGACGGCGCTTCGGAGAGCCTTTGTGGTATGGATACGCCGAGTACTACTACCTAACCGGGCACCCGAGATGGAACTGCCCGAGTTCAACGACTTACACGAGCTGCATGAGGTACATCACATGTTGGCAGAACGCATTAAACAATGGCCAGAGCGCTGGGAAGAAAAAGGACGTTTGGAAGGTCGCCAGGAAGGACGCCAGGAAGGACGGCAAGAGGGGCGATTAGAAGCTAAACGCTCAACGGCCCGCAATCTACTAGCCCTCGGTGTGCTCAGCAAAGAACAAATTGCTGAAGCAACCGGATTACCACTAGAAGACATTGCCCAATTATGGGAAGCAACCAAGCACTGACATCGCCAGACGAAGTCCGGATCCCCAAAGGCATGTAGCAAGGTTTTTCCGTAAGTGCCCAATTTATGTGGCGAAAAGTTACCCACAGCGGTATTGAACAGGTTTTCGTAGAAGCCCAACTTGTTGAGCGATCAGCAATGATAAAGCCACCAAAAAGCCATCGCCCGGCAAGTCTGGTTCCTACAAAGCTGGGTGCATAAAGCAGGTTCTCGTAGGAGCGATCACAGAAACTCGACTGCCTATGTGAGCGCTATTCATAGAGGCTGGGCACGGCCCCATAGCAGCTCATTTGGTAATTTATCATGTATTTAAGCTCATCCCGATTCTAAACGTTTATGGCTATGGGCTCTCCCAAACCAGCAATGGGCACCTGCATACACAAAAGGCTGCCAGCCGCTGGCCACCGTGCCTTATCTTCGTCATCCAGGTGCTGTGTGGCCGTCGTGATATAGAGAGTTTGAAGGTCGGAACCACCGAAGGCGACCATGGTGGGATGTGGACATGGTAGCTCTATGCTCGCCACTAACACACCTTGAGGCGAAAAGCGCACAATTCGACCACCCCCATAGAGAGCAGTCCAATAGTAGCCTTCACAATCAATGGCGGCACCGTCAGGCACGCCTGGAAGACTCAGCGCCTCTAAATCAACCCAGGTCTCGGGTTCACCAGTGGCGCCGGTTTCCACGTCAAAGGGGTAGCGCAGGATTTGTCGTGTCAATGAATCCGTATGATAAAGCCAGCGATTATCCGGGCTGAAGGCTAAACCGTTCGAAATACTGAGCCTCGATTGCCGACACACAAAGTCACCTTGGTCTAGGCAATAAAGCCCAGCGGTAGAGCTCGCTTCGTCGGCGGCGATGGTGCCCACCCAGAACCGGCCAGCTGCATCACAACGGCCATCGTTGAAGCGGTTTCCTGACTGATGCCATTCAAGATTGTCGGCAAGGCGCTCGCGCTGGTTGCCCAACGGACATTCGAGCCGTTCAATACCCGAAGCGGTTGCCGCCAATAGCCCGTTCTCGCACAGAGCGATGCAGCCCACCTTTTCATCAAGTTCGATGGCAGATGGCTTCTCGTCGCTGGTCGGCCGCCAGCTATAGAGGCGGCCGTTGTTGATATCCACCCAGTAGAGCATCTGGCGCTCCACTGACCATAACGGTGACTCTCCCAGGCTCATGTCCAGTTCGAGCGCTACTTCTACAGTGCAACCCTCCATCTCGCCACTCCTTTTACCGACCATCAATGATTGTCCCGAGGCGGATGTTGTCTTGCGACGTCACGATAGCGAGCCGCCCCTTTCAAGGTCATTCCCTGGTCAAGGGGCTCGACCAAGGTGCGCTGGATTTCCTGCCAGGGCGTCTGGTGAGCCGGATAGCGGTAGCCACCCTGCTCCTGCAACTGAATTCGCCGCGTATCCAACTCAGCCTCATCGACAAGAAGTATTACCTCACCTTTGGCAAGATCGACACGTAGCCAATCGCCATTCTCAAGCAACGCTAACCCACCACCGGTAGCGGCCTCGGGTGAAGCATTAAGGATCGACGGCGAACCCGAGGTGCCCGACTGACGACCGTCACCAAGGCATGGCAGCGACTCGATACCACGCTTGATCAGTGCCTCAGGCGGCTGCATGTTAACCACCTCGGCACCGCCGGGATGGCCTACTGGACCCGCACCACGCATCACCAGGATGGTGCGTTCGTCAATGCCGAGCTGGGGATCATCAATACGCGCGTGGTAATCCTCGGGGCCGTCAAACACCACCACTGGACCTTCAAAGGCGTTCGGGCCATCAGGATCACTCAGAAAGCGCTGACGGAAGCCTTGTGAGATAACACTCGTTTTCATCAACGCCGAGTCGAACAGGTTGCCCTTGAGATTCAAAAAGCCTGCGTGCTCAACTAACGGATTGTCGTAGCGGCGTATCACTTCCGAATCGAGGGTCTCGCGTCCCTGTGTATTAGCCGCCAGCGTTTTCCTATTGACGGTGAGCACCTCGCCTTGGAGCTTGCCGGCGTTGAGTAGCTCGCAAAGGATGGCAGGCACGCCGCCAGCACGGTGAAACTCTTCACTAAGATAAGCTCCTGCCGGCATCACGTTGGCAAGCAACGGGATTTCGTAGCCAAACGCCTGCCAATCATCATTGGTGAGCTCAATGCCGCTATGACGGGCGATAGCGTTGATATGGATCGGCGCATTGCTCGACCCGCCAATTGCCGAACACACCTGGATGGCATTCTCGAAGGCCGCACGGGTAAGGATTCTGCTGGGTCTCAGATCTTCCCAAACCATGTCGACGATACGCTCCCCCGTATCGTAGGCAACCATCGCGCGTTCCTTATAGGGCGCGGGAATCATTGCCGAGCCGGGCAGACTCATACCCAGCGCCTCCGCCATGGAGTTCATGGTGGAGGCGGTGCCCATAGTGTTGCAATGACCCAACGAGGGAGCCGATTCGGTAATTCTCGCTAAAAATTCCGGGTAGTCGATGTCACCGGCGGCGAGGCGCTTGCGCATTTCCCAAACGACGGTGCCTGAGCCCACCCGTTCAGCGCCGTGCCAGCCGTTAAGCATGGGCCCACCGGAGAGCACAATCGCTGGAATATTCACCGTCGCGGCCGCCATCAGGCTTGCCGGAGTGGTTTTGTCACAGCCCGTCGTGAGCACCACCCCGTCCAATGGATAACCGTGAAGCACCTCAACCAGCCCCAGGTAAGCCAGGTTGCGATCGAGTGCCGCCGTTGGCCGGCGCGCATTCTCGTGAATTGGATGCAGCGGAAACTCGAAGGGCACTCCTCCGGCAGCGCGAATGCCATCCTTCACCCGCTTAACCAATTCGATGTGATGACGATTGCAAGGCGTCAGGTCGGAACCCGACTGGCAGATGCCGATGATCGGCTTGCCACTGGTGAGTTCATCGAGCGTGATGCCGTAATTCATGTAGCGCTCAATGCACAGTGCCGTCGTCCCAGGGTTCTCAGGGTTATCGAACCACCACCGCGAGCGAAGTTGATCGGGGGTGATCGTGTGTGCTGAATCAGGCATATGTAAAACCTACCAAAGCAGAAGCAAGAAAAGATGACGGGCAGGATACGTTTGGCAGTCGCCACCAAGAAAAGCGTTGCCTGCCGCGGCCAATGCCGCTAGTTGAAAATCAGAAAGCAAGAAGCACCAGCCATTTAAACTGGTGCTTCAACATCGGTCTCACTCGTAAGACATTTCTTCCAGTTCCTTGCCTTTGGTTTCCTTGACAACCTTCAACACGAAGAAGATCGAGATCACCGCAAAGAAGGCGTATATGCTGTAGGCGCCTGCCAAACCAATGGCAGCGAGCATGATCGGGAAGCTCATGGTAATAGCAAAGTTTGAGACCCACTGGAATAGTCCCGAGATGGCAAGCCCTGAACCACGCATCTGGTTCGGGAACATCTCCCCAAGCATGACCCACATGATCGGCCCCCAGGACACATTGAAGAATAGAACATAGGCATTGGCCGCCAGTAGTGCGATCACACCCATGCTGTCAGATAAACTCAAGGATCCATCGACCATACTGGCGGTCGAAAAGGCATAGGCCATGGCAATCAGCGTCACGGCCATACCTGCTGACCCAACCCATAGCAACGGTTTGCGTCCAATACGATCAACCAACGAGATAGCAACCACCAAGGCGCCAAGACTTACTGCACCCGAGATGACGTTGATCAGCAGTGCATCGTTTTCGGAAAACCCGACGGATTGCCACAAGACAGCGCCGTAGTAGAAGACCACATTGATACCAACAAGCTGTTGGAACACCGCCAGTCCGATGCCGACCCAGACGATGCCATGAACCTTGCCCGTCTGCTTGTTGATGACATCACGCAGGCTCGGTTGATGATCCTCTGCCAAGGATTCCTTAATTTCGGATATCTTGGTGTTAACGTCGTCATCTGACAATAGCTTGCTCAATACACGCCGAGCTTTGTCTTCCTTGCCTGCCGTCATCAGGAAGCGAGGGCTTTCCGGAATAAACATAAGTGCAATCAGAAAGATAGCGGCCGGCAACAGTTCGACCCAGAACATCCAACGCCATGTAGCAAAACCCAACCACAGTTCCGCAACCGATGAACCCGCCATATTGGCCAGCAGATAGTTGCTCAGGAAAGCCACGAATAGCCCCAGGATGATGGCCACCTGCTGGATAGTCGCCAGGCGTCCGCGATAGGCTGAGGGCGCCACCTCACTGATGTAAGCAGGTGCCATCACGCTGGCGGCACCGACGGCCATCCCGCCCAAAATGCGATAAATCACAAACTCAAGGGAGCCACCGGCAATACCGGACCCCCAAGCACTGACCAAAAAGAAGACAGCGGCGACAATCAAGAGCGTACGGCGGCCAAAGTGATCCGCCAGTCGACCGGCAAAAAATGCACCCACGGCGCAACCCAGCAGCATCGAGGCCACATTAAAACCGGTACCCACACTCTCGGAGTTGAAGGCACGCTGGAGCCCATCGACAGTGCCGTTTATCACCCCACTGTCGAAACCGAACAAAAAACCACCAATGGCGGCTACACAGGAAATGGCAAACACATACAGGCTTCGCCTGCGAGTCATATCATTCGTCATGGTTAAATCCCAATGAAGTTGTATTTATCGTGTGGAATTGTCATCTCAAGATGACGATTTACAGCCAGCCTGCATCGACCCAGTAGTTGTGAGCGGTGCAAGCGGCAGCTGCGTCGGAAGCCAGGAACGTCACCATGCTGGCGACATGATGTGGATGAATGCGGACGTTGAGTTTCTGTTCATCGACGATCTTCTGTTCGTCGGCGGGGCTGTACCAACGAGACTGGCGAGGTGTCTTGACGTTGCCGGGAATGACACAATTAACGCGAATGTTGTCTTTACCCAGCTCTTGAGCCATGGCCCGGGTCATGCCTTCAATGCCTGCCTTAGCCGTCTCATAAATTGCCAGATGCTCTTGGCCGAGATGCCAACTGATCGACCCCAGATTAATCACCGACCCACCGCCTAGCGTCTTCATGCCCGGCGCCACCGCTTGCATGGCGAACATGACATGACGCAGATTGACGGCGATCCGCTCATCCCAATAGCTCGGTGTAATCTCGCCTAAGGTATGGCGATCGTCATTGGCGGCATTGTTGACCAGCACATCGACAGCACCGATGCGTTTGAACGTCGCCTCCAGGGCATCGAGATCGGTAAGGTCGCAATGATAAAAGGTCACATGACTCCCCAGTCGTTCGACCAGGGTTTGTGACTCCTCTGCACAGATATCCAGAAAATGTACGTCGGCCTTTTGCTCGGCAAACGCCTCGACCAGGGCGGCACCGATGCCGGATCCTCCTCCCGTGATCACGACACGCTTACCTGCAAGGCCGGGATAGATTGCTGTACCCATAAGAAATATCCATGGTCTGTAAAAAATAAAACGCTGTCCTGCAAGAGCCTTCCTTTCGAGAAGAGGCCATCGAAACCCAGCACTTAGTACGGACTACTTAGTATGTACTGTTTACTAAGTGGCGATTGTCAATCCATCGCCACGGCATATCCATACGACATAGGTTTAACTCAACAGAGCGCGAAACCGGGAGCATTGCTTTAGGGTCTGGCCAGGCTGAAGCTCGTGAAGCCCATGAACCAGGGGATCGAAGAAGGTGAAGCACCGGTTTATCTTTCTTCAACGCGACCTTGGTATAAGCACAGAAATTCCCAGTGAAACCAGATAAAATTATCGCTTAGCACCAGACTAGGTCGGAGAGGCTTCATTTTATTCATGGCAACCAGTTACCAGCAGCAGAAAGCAGGCGACCTCAACTTCCTCAAGCGCTTAAATCGCAGCGCTATCCTAGAAATGGTGCGGCGGGTTCCTGGATTGACCCGCGCCGACATTGCCACCCAGGCGCAATTGACCAAGGCGACCGTGGGCTCGGGGGTTCAGTCCTTGCTGAATCAAGGATGGCTCAAAGAAGGTGATCTGCAAAAAAGCAGTGGCGGCCGCCCCGGGAGAGCGCTGCATCTCAATGATGACCGCCATTACCTTCTGGGTGCTGAAGTGGGCGTCCACCGACTACGCCTTGTCGCTTGCGCCCCTTCAGGCAAGGTACTTGAAGCGCTTCACGAACCTTTTGTCCCCACCACTCCCGAATCCACAGCGGCATTGCTAGCCGAGTTGTTACAGCAACTCATGAATAGCCCAGCGGTAGCCCACCGTGAAAACTTAGGCATTGGCGTGGCACTACCCGGGCCCATCGCCACTGGCGAGGCCGTGTTACGGCGAGCCCCTAATCTGGGCTGGCAGGATGTGCGCTTTTTGGACTTGCTTCACCCCCACCTCCCCGAGTTAAAGGGTGTCTGGCTGATGGAAAACGAGGCCAAATCAGCGGCCTTCGGTGAGCTTTACTTCCGCACCGGCAAGATTCCTGAATCGCTTCTATACGTGAGCGCAGGGACGGGGATAGGCAGCGGTATGGCCGAAGGTAGTCATTCTCCTTTGCTCACACGCGGCGTTCAGGGCTTGGCCGGCGAAATTGGCCATACCATCCTTCAGCCAGGCGGGCTCTACTGCCATTGTGGCAACCGTGGATGCGCTGAAACCCTGGTCAGTGGCTGGTCCATTCGTGCCACCTTAGGTATTAATGAGAAAGATGACCTTATCCATATGCTCGGGCCACGCTTACAGGAGCCAGAGGTCATGCGCACATTGGGCCGAGCCGGAGAAGCACTGGGCATGCTGATTCTGAACCTTCACCACACTCAGAATCCAGCCGAAATTGTACTGGGTGGCTCACTTACCCAACTTGGCAACACATTCCTTGAGCCCGCGTTGACATACTTTGATGCCAACCAGCATCGACTATTGGGCACAACACAACGTGTGCCGTTGCGCGTTGTCGAGGACAGCACTTTTGTGGCGGCGCGAGGTGCTGCCGCCCAGGTACTGGCCAGAGCGATACATGGCCCTGAGCTATCCTGATGACTTATCAGATTCCTTTTCACGCCCGACACTATTGGACAGAACTGCCCAAATGGTAGTGCTCATTCATCAATGGCTTACACATTCAAAAAATTCCAAGCTCGACTAAAGTTGGCGCCCAAAACTAAGTAAATAGCTTGAACATACCTGCTTGGTCTTCCAGTATAGATAAACAATGTCCTGCGCATGCCCCGGACTTTTTATTGACAAGCACAGGAAGCCCTATGTCCCTTGAAGGCAAGTTATTGATTGGTCAGCAAGCTGTTAGTGGCAATCAAGCCGACATTCATGCGGTAAACCCCACCATCGGTGAGACGATGGAGCCGACCTATGCGGGTGGTGGTAAAGCCGAGGTCGAGCGTGCCTGTGAACTCGCTGAAACCGCCTTCGCCAGCTACCGCGAGACCGGTCTTGAAACGCGTGCCAATTTCCTCGACACCATCGCCTCTGAAATTGAAGGCATCGGCGATGAACTTATCGAGCGCGCCATGGCCGAGACGGGTTTGCCACGCCCGCGCCTGGAAGGCGAGCGTGGTCGTACCTGCGGCCAGTTGCGACTGTTCGCTTCTGTAGTACGCGCCGGTGAATGGCTCGACGTGCGCATCGACCCGGCAATGCCGGATCGCACCCCCATGCCGCGAACCGATCTTCGCCAGCGCCATATCGGCCTTGGCCCGGTCGCCGTGTTTGGCGCTTCGAATTTCCCGCTGGCCTTCTCCGTGGCCGGTGGGGATACCGCATCGGCACTCGCCGCTGGTTGCCCGGTGGTGGTCAAGGGGCACTCCGCCCACCCCGGTACGTCTGAGCTTGTGGGCCGTGCCGTGCAACGCGCAGTGACAAAATGCAACCTGGCTGACGGTGTCTTCTCTCTGTTATTCGGGGCAGGCAATGAAATCGGCCAGGCGCTGGTCAGCGACCCACGCATTCAGGCCGTTGGCTTCACCGGTTCTCGCGGTGGCGGCACGGCGCTGATGGCGACAGCTCAGACACGCCCCCAGCCAATCCCGGTTTACGCCGAAATGAGCAGCATCAACCCCGTATTCCTGCTCCCTGAAGCGCTTAAAGCCCGAGGTGAGAAGGTCGCAGAAGGCTTTGTGGGCTCACTCAATATGGGGGCCGGCCAGTTCTGTACTAACCCGGGGCTTGTCATCGCCGTTAAGGGCCAGGAACTGGACGCCTTTATCGAGGCCGCCGGCGAGGGTGTTAAAGCCAGCGCCAGCCAAACCATGCTCACTCCATGTATTCATCAGGCCTATGAGCAGGGTGTAGACGCTCTCTCACCACATGCCAAGGTACGTGAAGTGGCGCGTGGCCAGATGGGAGAAGGCGCTAACCAGTGCTGTGCAGGCTTGTTTGTCACCTCAGCGGCCGACTTCCTTGCCGATGAGGCGCTGCAGGCCGAGATATTCGGTGCCAGCTCACTGGTAGTTGAATGCGCCGATCAAGCCGAAGTGAAACGCGTCGCCGCCGAGCTTGAGGGGCAACTGACGATCACCTTGCAAATGAATGATGGGGACGTAGAAGCGGCCAAAGCGCTGCTGCCGACGCTCGAGCGTAAGGCGGGACGTATCCTGGCCAACGGTTGGCCGACCGGTGTCGAAGTGTGCCATGCCATGGTTCACGGTGGCCCTTATCCGGCCACGTCGGATAGCCGTACCACCTCGGTAGGCAGCGCGGCTATCCATCGCTTCCTGCGTCCAGTTTGCTACCAGGCACTACCTGAAGCACTGTTGCCCGAGGCGCTTAAAGATGCCAACCCCGAGGGCGTAAGCCGCCTGGTGGACGGTAAGCGTGAGGCGTGAACGCCATCCCATCAAACAAGATAAGCATTTGAGGTAATCACTTGCACACCACAACTTTTCTTCCCGACGATCAGGATAATGCCCTGCTGGTTGGACGGGTATGGCGCGATACCCCCCATCCTGGCCCTGCCTTGGTGGTGGTCCGCCACGGGCAGGTCATCGATATCACGGCAACCTGTTCCTGCATGGCCGATTTGCTGGATCGCAATGACGCTATCGACTTTGTCTCGCAAGTTGAAGGCGAGTCTCTCGGGCCGGTTGAAACGCTGATAGACAACTCACTTGCCGACCCTCAGCGTGCTCCCTACCTGCTCGCCCCCTGCGATGTTCAGGCGATCAAGGCCTGCGGCGTAACTTTCGCCGTCAGCTTAATGGAACGGGTGATCGAGGAGCAGGCGGCTGGTGACGCCACCCGTGCCACTGAACTGCGCCAAGAACTTCAGGGGTTGATCGGGAGTGATCTATCACAGATCGTTCCCGGCTCCGACGAAGCAATGGCACTCAAGAAGGAACTGCAGGCACGAGGTGCCTGGTCTCAATACATGGAGGTTGGCATCGGACACGATGCTGAAGTGTTCACCAAGGCACAACCGTTATCATCGGTAGGCTTTGGCGGTGCTGTTGGACTGCACCCATCGTCGAAGTGGAACAATCCTGAACCCGAAATCGTACTGGCGGTTGACGCAGCCGGGTCACCCAAGGGCGCGACACTCGGTAATGATGTGAACCTACGTGACGTCGAAGGGCGCAGTGCCTTACTGCTAGGTAAGGCCAAGGACAACAACGCCTCTTGTGCGATTGGCCCCTTCATACGTCTTTTTGACACGCACTTTACGCTCGATACAGTACGCGAAGCGCGGGTTTCACTGCGAATCGAGGGAACCGATGATGGTTTCATGCTCGACGATGCCAGCGACATGCGCCAGATCAGCCGTGATCCTTTAGAGCTCGTGAATCAAACGATCGGTTCGCATCATCAGTATCCGGATGGCTTTATGCTGTTCCTGGGCACCATGTTCTCACCGATTCTGGATCGCGATGGACAGGGCCAAGGCTTCACTCATCATTTGGGTGATAAAGTGACCATCGCCACACCAGCGCTCGGGGCTCTAGTCAACCGGGTTGATCGCTCGGATCGACTGCCGCCCTGGATCTTTGGTATTCGTCAGTGGCATGCCCACTTGGTGACAAAAGACTGATGATTATTGCTCTTTGATCCCGGATTCATAGAATAAGCGCAGCACTTTGAACCACAAGGTAGAGGCAGGAGGTTCAGCGCCGGCATCTTCTCTGCCTTACCTACCAAAGTGAAGCAGAGCATGTGATACCGACAACTCCTCTAGAGCCAACGATACCAAATTTTTGCCTATCTTGAGACCGCCGTCCAGAACCTCATCGCAAGATTGCTCTTAGCTTTCTTCTCACTACTGCTTCTGCGCTTGCTTTCGCTGTCGTGTCAGTTGCTCAAGCAATAAAGCAGTCGTGCGCGGGCTAAGTGCTTGCGCATTTCTTCCACGGCAGCTCCCTTCTCTCCTTGTTCAATACAGTCAATAATTTTGGCGTGCTCCATGATAGTAATATCTTCATTTCCTTCCCAGTGAAGCAGGCTTGAGTGAAAACGTGCTAACCAGCCGAGCATGGCTTGGCTGGTTGCCATGAAAATTGGGTTGCGGGTAATCCCGGCAATGCCGGTGTGAAACGCCATATCGATTTCGATAAAGGCTTGAGCATCCTTATTTAAATGACCGCGCTGTTGCTCTAACAACTCACGCAAGTGCGCAATGTCTGCGGCAGAAGCTTGGCCTGCTGCCTTTTCCACCATACCAAGTTCAAAGAATATACGTGCCTCCTTGAGTTGCTCAAGCGACTGTGAAGAACTAGCGAGCATATGGCGTGCAGTTAAATCGATCTGTGAAAACAGCCCAGTCGCCGTCGGCTGCAATACTTTAGGGCGCTGCCCATGGTTTATCTCGACGAGCCCGATACGCTCAAGTGCCTGCATTGCCTCACGAATCGCCGGCCGTCCCACACCATAGCTATCCATCAGCTCTCGCTCCGAAGGGAGCGTATCTCCAGGTCTAAAATGGCCTGTCTCAATCATTTCATAAAGTCGATCAAAGACTTCGTCTGACAGCTTGCGCCGAGTAATTTTAGGGGCTTGTTGCATGACTATCCCTCCTCGCAAGCCAATAAAAACGGCTTGGTTATTCAATAGGCGCCAGCAGGCTAGCGCTTCAGCAGCATAGATTCAGAAAAATTGACTTAAATACGACTAAAGCAGCATTTGACAGACTGCTATAGATATTATGTCATCATACCAGTTGCCGAGCAAATTGCGTTCTATCTTCAATCTTAACCCTCGGCAAATAGATGGCTACCGCCATTCAACATATTCACTGGAGTCAGCTATGACCAACATTGCCCTTATCGGCGCGGGCGGAAAAATGGGCTACCGACTGTCGAGCAACTTGCAACAGTCAGATTATACCGTCAGCCACGTAGAACTGAGCGACGCAGGCCGCCAGCGCCTGTCAGAAGGGCTCGGTATCAGCTGCGTAGATGCCAAACAAGCAGTGCCCGATGCGCAGGTGGTGATACTCGCGGTCCCCGACACACTCGTTGGGCGAGTGGCGAATGAACTATCCCCTCTGATGGCAAGCGGCACCATGGTCATCACCCTGGACGCTGCCGCACCCTTTGCCGGTCATCTGCCAAATCGTGATGATCTGGTCTACTTCGTCACTCATCCCTGCCACCCACCCATCTTCAACGATGAAACAGAGTTAGATGCTAAGCGCGACTACTTTGGCGGCGCCAAGGCTAAGCAGCACATCGTAAATGCACTGATGCAAGGGCCTGAAGAGCTTTATGCATTAGGCGAAGCAATCGCGAAAACAATTTACGCGCCGGTCGTTCGCTCACACCGCGTTTCAGTTGATCAGATGGCACTCCTCGAGCCCGGCCTTTCAGAGACTGTATGCGCCACACTATTGGTCGTCATGCGCGAAGCGATGGACGAGGTTGTCGCCCGCGGCGTCGACCAGGAGTGCGCCCGAGATTTTTTACTTGGCCATATGAACATCCTGGCAGCGGTCATCTTCGATGAGCAGCCCGGCTTATTTTCTGATGCCTGCAATAAAGCTATTGAAAATGGCAAGCCGCAGTTGATGCGCGATGATTGGAAACGTGTATTCGAGCCCGAAGAAATTGCCGAAAGCATTCGGCGTATTACCTAAAGCAAAGGCGATTGCAACGCTTAGTTCTACCGTCATTAAACACGCAACACGACGTTTCTAAATATAATAATCTGGAGTAGAAAATGATCACTTATAACCTCAATAAAATCTCAGCCACTATTGCCGCCACCCTAGCATTGACTGTAGTGGTTCAATAATTCCGGACACCAACGTAGGTGGTAAGATCGCCACCATAAACGAGGTGTCTGATGACCAGAAAACGACGTTCCTTT
>NZ_JARWAI010000015.1:0-69388 GCF_031451645.1 Vreelandella gomseomensis
CACGTTCTTCAGTGCAGAGTTCAGAATATGACATGGATACAACACCCTACCGGTTTGGTCAGGTGTTGCACTCAGAATTTGCGGCCGAGCGGTTTTATGAAGAAGAAAAGGTGTCAGAAGAGGAAATTTTAGAAATATCTGAGATGGTTGAGTTTCTATTCGAAGAGCTTAAGAACTCCAATATAGATGATGTATCTAGATTATTGCTACTGGAAGAAATCGAAAGAATTCGACATGCGCTAGCAAATTATCGAATCAAAGGTGCTAAAGGTGTAAAAGAAGCATTACAAGCAACTCTAGGTTCTGTAATGGTAAATAAAGAGCAACTAAAGCCGTTAGCAGAGAAGTCACCTGAAATATTAGATAGGCTGGCTAAGCTGTTAGATAAGTTAGATGCTTTTTCATCTAAGGCTATCAAATTACATAAAGTATTATCGAAACCGATTAGCTATATGTTGTCTTTTGCTAAAGATGAAGAATCCGCTTAACAAGCTGCTGCACGCGGAAAAATTACTCGCTACGCTCCCAATTTTCCGGTGAGCAAAGCGTTAGCTGTGATTGCCTCACCTGAAAAGTGATACTATAGTGTCACTATTAGTCTAATTCAGGGTGAGGCCATGAAAGTTGAGCTTGTTACGAACCTCAAGCGCCAAGCCACAAAGATTCTGGCAGATCTGCACTTGTCTAAAGAGCCGATACTGATCACGGAGCATGGTCAGCCATCCGCATACCTTGTCGATGTGCAGGATTACGAGTTCATGCAGCGCCGACTTGAGCTGCTTGAGGGGCTCTCACGGGGAGAGCGTGCTGTACTTGAGGGAAGAACGTACAGCCAAAGTGAGGCCAGGGAGAAAATGAGTAAATGGCTGAGGTAACTTGGACGGAGCCCGCCCTCCAGGAACTGGATGCCATTGCTGAGTACATTGCTCTGGATAATCCTGCTGCCGCAAGCCATTTGGTCGCGGAAGTTTTCGATAAAATCGAGCGTCTGGAAGATTTTCCCCAATACGGGCGGATTCCCCCGGAGCTGACTAATTCGGTATACAGGGAAGTAGTGATTCCACCGTGTCGCATTTTTTATCGTGAGGATGGAAAGCGAGTTCTCGTCCTCTATGTCATGCGAGAGGAGCGGCAGCTTCGTGCGTACATGCTTGGGAAAAGCTAACCAGGCGCGTCACTCGGATGCCTTCGTCTCCGCTTCGCTACGTCAAAGCCATTGGCTTGTGCCCAATTGATCATGGAAGTATATGTTCAGGGTATACTCAGGCGTTAAAGGAGAATCCGTTGTGACCTTGATGACCATCCTGTTATTCATACCCGCATGTTTTGCTTTGAACATGGCGCCTGGCCCCAATAACCTTCTTTCGATGGCGAACGCCAAGCGCTATGGCATCAAGGCTGCCTGTTATGCAGGCATTGGTCGGCTGGTCGCATTTGTGGGCATGATCACGCTTGCCGCGACAGGGCTGGCAACAGTGCTGTATACGTCCGAAAAATTATTTTTTGTAATAAAGATAGTTGGAGGGCTCTACCTAATTTGGCTGGCCTTTCAGCTTTGGACGGCAGACCCAACTGACGCTGGGGACGAAGCCCAGGGTGGCAAAAGCCTGTTTCAGCTGGCGAGGCAAGAGTTTTTCCTGGCGGCTGGAAACCCCAAGGCAATTTTGATTTTTACAGCTTTCCTGCCTCAGTTTGTCGATCCTGCAGGCTCTGTAGGACTCCAGTTCTTGATGTTAGGTGGGCTTTTTTTGACGCTTGATTGGGTCGCAATAGCCGGGTATGCCTTTTTTGGCAAAGCGCTGCGTCATTGGTTCTCTCGCCCCTCGATGCGCCGCCTGTTCAATAGACTTTGTGCCGGATTGCTTGGAAGTGCTGGCGTTGGGCTCTTGCTGGCGCGTCGTGAGTAAACTCAAGATATGGACT
Source organism: Vreelandella gomseomensis (assembly GCF_031451645.1). Lineage (NCBI taxonomy): Bacteria > Pseudomonadati > Pseudomonadota > Gammaproteobacteria > Oceanospirillales > Halomonadaceae > Vreelandella > Vreelandella gomseomensis. Next base: position 1,924 of record NZ_JARWAI010000015.1, read on the forward strand.
GCGCGGATTTACCATGGAGAAATGACAATGAAAATCTTGAAATTAGCGATGATTCTGGCGTTGTTCGTCGCCATGCCGACATGGGCAGAAAGCCTTACGGGGCCTCAGAACAATGCCGTAAGGTCGGCGAATCTGTATCTCAGCATGCAGGGCTTCTCCCGTAGCGGGCTTATTCAGCAGCTCTCATCTGACGTTGGCGATGGTTATGAGGTTGCCGACGCTACCGTAGCCGTGGATAGTCTTGACGTTGACTGGAATAAGCAAGCAGTGAGGTCTGCTAAGCAGTATCTCAATTTGATGGGTTTCTCTTGCAACGGCCTGATTGACCAGCTTTCATCCAGCGCAGGCGATGGGTACACCGAGAGCCAGGCTACCTTCGGGGCACGGCAAACGAGTGCTTGCGAGTAATCAGTGGTAAATCTGTACAAGGCGCTAGAGAATCAGAAGTGCTGAGGCTCAGACAAATGCTACGTTAAGCCAGTAGTAATACCTGAGGCGGGCAATGTGCAAAACGTCATCCGTGACGTTGTATACCATTCGTTTCTCTTGGTTGATTCGCCGTGACCCATAACCGGCAAGGCTCGCCATATTGACGAACCGTTTCCGCGCCGAGTCGATGACTGAACCGCCTCTATCTTCCCGGTAGAGGCGGTTTTTCCAACAAAAACTTACCTGTCGTAACCGAATCTTCTTTGTTATCGAACAGTGTTTTTTCTATGTTAGATACGTGTGAATCAAACGACTGTCACATTATGTGGATCGTGGACCAAGGCAGGATCGCCTTTCCACACCATGACGATTCATAGAATCTTTCATAGCAAGTCGTCACAAGGAGAATACCCGTGAAACTCAGAACCCTACTTACCGCCTCGTTTGCCTCTACCGCTCTGCTCGCCGCGGCACCGTCGGCATTTGCCGCACCGAATGCTGATGGGCTCTATCTGGGCATCGGTACCGGTTTCAGCTCGTTGGAAAACGACGACGACGATGTCGATAATTTCATCTCCAATGGCGCCGAAGACTTTGATCTGGATGATGACGAAGACAACGTCTTCAAGGGTTTCGTCGGCTACGAAATCAATCCCTACTTCGCCACCGAAATCTTCTATGCCGATCTGGGTCGTACGCGCCTAGAGGGTAACAGCGGCGCCAATACCGATTTGGAATCCAACGCCTACGGGGCGAGTCTGGTCGGTCAATTGCCCGTCACTTCCTGGTTTACCGCCTTCGCCAAGGCCGGTGTGGCCAAGTGGGAAACCGACGTCGACGGTAACCTTGGCGGTGCTAGCGTTGATCTTGAAGATCAGGACGGTACCGATCCGGTCTACGGTGTCGGCGCGCAGTTCAACTTCGATCCCTTCCTGGTGCGTGCCGAATACGAGCGCTACGACTTTGACAGCGACTACAAGGTCGACACCTTTACCGCGTCAGCCGGTTTCCGTTTCTAACCGTCAATCTGTTTTGCCATGTACGATATCAGCGCCGGGGCTTGCCCCGGCGCTGTCGTTTTATCTCACGCAACCCTCCTATACTTCCAGGCGGTACGCTGCCAGCGCGTTAAAGCGCTGAGCTAGCTCAGGTTCATAACCATTATCGGCCGCATTACGATGCAACTTTTACTGATCGTGCTGTTATGAATGCCAACGTATCTGGCAAATTGTCGTTGGCACATACAGTAAACGAGGGAGCGCTTATGAACCTTCTATTCATCTGCAGCGAAAACAGGCTACGCAGTCCAACGGCGGAAAGTGTATTTTCAGCTTATCCCGGTATCCAGGCAATCGGCGCTGGCACAGGGGTACATGCCCAAACGCCTGTGTCCCGAGACTTGATTGAGTGGGCCAATATCATCCTGGTGATGGAAAAGCACCACCAGGATGAAGTCGCCAGGACGTATAAAGACGTGTTGAAAGAGAAGCCGTTGGTCTGCCTGGATATTCCCGATCACTATGAGTTCATGCAGCCGGAACTCATCACCTTGCTCAAGGAAAGGGTGCCAGCGTATGTGCGGTTATCTTCTGGCAAAATATAGCCGGAGACTCGGCTAAGCGCGGCGACAATTACCTTGGCACTAAAGATACATGAAGACAATTTATAGAAAGTATACCCACCAAGACGCCCAAGCATTGGTTCTGCTGATGGATCAGCTTGGCTATGATCACTCTGAAGAAACGCTATCCAGCAATATAAGGTTGGTACGCGAGCAGGGCGGGGAGGTGTTTGTTGCGCAAGTGGCTGGCAACGTTCTCGGCTGTGTGTCTGCGATTATCGATGTGCGCCTGGCGGAGGGCGTCAAGGGCGAGATCGTTAGCCTGGTGGTCAGCGAAGACGCCAGAGGCCAGGGCCTTGGCAAGGGCCTGGTTCTCGAAGCGGAAAAATGGCTGTCTGGTGAGGTCAGTGTTATCCGAGTGCGCGCCAATGCACTTCGGAAACAGTCCCACCTCTTCTATGAGTCTCTGGGCTACAGTAAGGATAAGACCCAGGCTGTTCTCTTAAAAAAGCCTTAGCACTAAATGCCGCTTAAATATCGGACAAACCCGCTAGCCTAGTGCGCTGTGCAGTGCCTATGCGCCAACGGCAAAGTTGCGGCGAGATTATCGTTTCCCCCAGATACTTTTCCAGACCAGCCCAACCAGCGCAATCGCCAAAACGGCGAACAGCACGACGGCGCCCGTCGAATCCAGCACCTGGAGGGTCAGACCTGAAACGACCAGCCAGAGCGTTGGGATGATGGCGGCGATCCAGAGGGCGACACCCCGGAGCATGATGAGCACCAGGCCCAGCGTGGTCACTGCCGTGGGGTCGGCGTGGATGCCGAACACTTCCGCCTGGTACCAGGAACCGCCGCTCAGCGGTGCCGTCAGCGGCATGATGATCAGGCCGAAGAGGGTGATGGCGATGCCCATAACGACTGGCGGGCTTATGCGGCTCGAGGCTTTGTCTATACCCCATCCTGTTAGCGCCAACATTGCCAGCAACACGGCCTGGGCGATGAAGGCGTTGCCCACATAGCCCCCCGCCCAGTTGAGCGCTGCATAGCGCTGAAAGAAAAACGCCACGGCGACAAAGGCCCAGAGTGGGGCGGGTAGCAGGCAGGCGAGTCGCAGGCGATGTTGCAGCGCCAGCACCAGGGTGGCGGCGCCCAGGGCGAGGGTCAGCAGGTGCAGCGGCCAGAAGGTTTCGCCCATGCGCTCCAGCAGGCGGAAGTACACCTCCGCCGTGAAGGGAATAAAGTCCTGTAGCCGGTAGCTTGTCCACGCGTTCATAGCGACTCGATATAGTCAGCCATCCGCTGCCGGGCATCGGCCGAGGGCATAGGAGAGTGGCCGGCGCGCATGTTCTCGCGCATATGTTCGACCTGGGTGGTGGCGGGTATTGCGCAGGTGATCGCCGGGTTGCTGACGATGAATTTCAGCAGGAAGTCCGCCCAGGTGTTGCAGCCGCATTCCTCGGTGGCCCATCCGGGCAATGCCACGTCACGACGCTTGAGGTCCTTGATCAGGCTGCCGCCATCGTACGGCCGGTTGGCGATCACGCCGATGCCGCGTTCTTCCGCCAGGGGCAGTAGTCGGTTTTCGGCCTCGCGGTGGGTGATGTTGTAGGTGAGCTGAACAAAGTCGATATCCTCTGACGACATGATCTGCTCGACCTCGTCGTGGCGGCGGCCGTGGGAGGTGGTAATGCCGACATAGCCGATAACGCCTTCGGCTTTCATCTCCTGCAGCGCGGCAAGGTGCTCGCGCCAGTCGGTCAGGTTGTGTACCTGCACCAGATCGAAGTGATTCACCGTCCAGCGGTCTTTAAGCTCCGCCACCTGCTCGCGGGCGGAGCCACCGGCAGGGCTCCAGACTTTCTCGGCGGCAAACAGGCTCTCGGGCGTGCCAAGTTGTTGCAGGGCATAGCCCATCACATCCGGCGCCGAGCCGTACATGGGCGAAGAGTCGATCAGGCCGCCGCCATGCTCGAAAAAGGCCTTAACCACCTCGGTGCGCGCATCGAGCAACGTCGGATCACTGCCAACGTTGAAGGTGCGCCAGGTGCCCATGCCGATCACGGGCAGCGTTTTATCAGTACCTGCAAACGCCTTCTGACGCATCCCACCCGTGTTGGCAAGCAGCGGCACGCTTGGCAACATCGTCGCGGCCAGCGTGGCGCCGATAAGCGTAAGGCTTTCTCGGCGCGTGATGCGATGCTTGATGAGATAGCTCATAGCGCTCGCTCCTTCCATTTTTTGGGGGTCGGCAGCGTGGCCGCCAACACCAGCACAAAGCAGGTCAGCACAAATACCTTGTTCACAAACCAGTTGGTGCGCCAGATCGACCACTCGGGGTCATTGAGAAAGCGCACGAACAGGGTACAGATGATGAGGATTTCAATGACGGACATGCCCACCGCCAATGCACGCGTATAGCGGGGCTGTTTGAGCAGCGCCCAGCCTAGCCAAACGTGCGCCAGTGGCCATAGATCCCAGTAGATATACCGCGCCCAGGGCTCGCCGTATGCCAGCGCATAGCCAACGGGGAACAGGTATTTGATGAACAGCGTCCACGCCGCGAGGATAAATAACAAATGGGCGAGGAAGCGGATCCAGGCATTGGGTGGGGCGGGCAGTGACATGGCATCGCTCCAGTGCAGGGCCGTTGACGGCCTGGCCTTACACCATCTGCAAGGACTGCTTGCGCGTTGGCGGAGGAAAGGCAGCGTCAATCTGAGCCAGGTCATCGTCGTCGAGTCTGACGGTATCTGCCTTGGCGTTCTGTTTGAGGTGATCCTGGTTAACGGCTTTGGGAATAGCGATCACCCCGGGATGGCGCAGTGACCAGGCGAGGGCGACTTGCGCGGGGGTGGCGCTGTGCTTGTCGGCGATGCGTTGCAGGGTGGCGTCATGCAGTAGCGCGCCGCCCTGGCCGATGGGGCAGTAGGCCATGAGTGGCATGTTTTGCTGTACTTGCCAGGGCAGCAGGTCGACTTCAATGCCGCGTGCGTCGGGGTTGTAGAGCACCTGATTGGTAGCGCAAGCGGGCGCGTCGAGCTCTGCCAAGTCGTCAGTGTCGAAGTTGGACACGCCCCAGCGCAGGATCTTGCCCTGCTCGCGCAGCCGCTCAAACGCTGCCACTGTTTCGCTCAGCGGGTACTGGCCACGCCAGTGCAGCAGGTAGAGATCGATAGTGTCAGTGCCCAATCGGCGCAGGCTGCGCTCGCAGGCGGCTTGAACCCCCTGGATGTTGGCGTTGTGCGGGTAAACCTTGCTGACCAGATACACCTCATCGCGCCGGTTACGGATGGCTTCTCCAACGATTTCTTCAGCACCGCCTTCCGCATACATCTCGGCGGTATCGATCAGGGTCATGCCCAGATCGAGACCTTCCCGCAGTGCCCTGACCTCCGCCTGCCGCTGCCCTGCATCTTCGCCCATATGCCAGGTGCCCTGGCCGATACGGGGTACGCTTACGCCGCCTAGTTCGATCGTTTGCATATCTCCTCCCGGTTGTGAAGCTGTTCCTACGCGTGCTCATCAAGCTGAATCGACCACCATCGAGGCAATATAAATGAGCCGCTGATACCGACCGAGCCCAGTACGTAAGTCAGTCAAAGCAATTGTCAGTCAAAAATAGTCGCTCATGCCATCAGTGGCGCCACAAGGAGGCCGCCGGTCAGCCATAGCATCGCAATAACGACAAGGCTACGTAGAACCCAGGTGCCTGCCCCTGCGCCGCCATGGTCATGATGATGCTCATGGCCATGCTCATGTCCATGGCCCGAATCAGCGTGTTTGGCCCGGTACCAGAAAAACACCAGCACCGCGGATATGGCCAGGAATATCAGGTTGAGAATGAAACCGTAATTCACCTTGAAATGGTCACGTTCCGTTGCCGTTTGTACGGTAGTGGCATCCGGCAGCAGGCCGAACGCCGCGAAGCCGTAATGCATGATCAGGGAAACAAACACCAGCCCACAAAGCAGTAACGCTAGAATATACAGCGACATCTTCCAGCCATAATATTGCGCATTGATCCTCAGAACCGGCAGTACCACCAAATCCGAAAAAATAAAGGCCATGACGCCCGCAAAGCTGACGCCGTTACCGAAAAGCACTGCCGCCAAGGGAATATTCCCCATGGAACCGATAAAGGTGAAAAAGGCCGCAAAAGGGCCGATCAACGTTTGAGCGAGCAGGGATAAAAAGCCCAGATCACCTTCTGTCTGACCAGCGCCAGGAAAAAGCCCATGGAAGAAGCTTTCAGGCACGAAGGCGGCAATCACGCCCGCCACGGTAAAGCCGATTAAGACATCCTTCCATACCATCTGCCATTCCATGACATAGGTCATGCCGATCTGTTGCCAGCCCTCACGGCTGGTCAGTTTTGACTGCCAGCTCGCCTGCTGGTCGCCATGCTGATGTTCTTCATCTCCATTATGCAGCCGCTCCCTGGCTTGTTTAATCAGCTTTTTGGGATTGGTGATGCGAATGAAAAGCCAGGCAAAAAGGATCAGCAGGATACCGCCGATATACTCAGCCACGACGAACTGCCACGCCAGGAAAATCGAGATGACGATACCCAGCTCAATCACCAAGTTGGTGGAGGCGAGCAGAAACGCAACCGAGGGCGCTAAGCCAGCCCCCTTTTGGAACAGGCTACGTGTGGTGGCCAGCGCGGCAAAGCTGCAAGAACTGGAGATAAAACCGAAGAAGGTGCCCAGCGCCATGCTGCGCGGGCCGGTTTTGCCCATGGCTTTCTGCATACGTTCCTTCGTTATCAGCACTTGTATCAGGCTGCTGATGATATAACCCAGTACGAATGCCCAAAGGGCCATCCAGAAATAACCAGTACTGATAAGTGCAGCCTGATGCCACAGGCTGAAAAAATCCATATTGGCTCCGGTTGATTAGACACAGACCTAGTAAAAGCTAGCAAGGTTTAGCGGAATCAACAAAGGTGGCCATCTATCATCATGGTTGCTGCAGAGGCGGGATCACCCCATCCTCAGTCACCACCGGGTTAATAACGTTGTCGTTTTACCGCCAGCTGTGCGACATAAACTGAGAGGGCTTTCCGCGTTATATTGAAAACTAACACCGGTATTGGAACGGCCAGTTTGCTGAGCGTAATCCACCACCGGTATGACGGGAATAAACTGAAAAAGCCGGGCCCATGCCAGGCCCGGCGACGACTGCCCTGGCATCCAACCCGAGGGGGCGGCCACCCCGGTTGAGCGTGGAGCTATTTATAACCGCTGGACGGTCAACGCCAAGTTGGGCGCCAAGGGCAGCCGTGGCAGTAGCGTCGCCTGATAGGCGTGATAAAGATCGGGCTTGACGTCGCCTTCGGCAGCGTCGATCTGCAACTTACTGTCGAGCTCCTGGTACCAGCCGCCGCGTTTGCGATCGATAAAAATGGTGTCGATGACATCCCAAAGTTGCTGATACCAGCGTTCGTAGTGAGCCTCGTCGGTGCACCGCAGGAACGCAGCTGCGGCGGCCAGCGCCTCAGCGTGAGTCCAGTGGCGGCGTCGCAGTGAGTTTGGGCGACCCTCCCAGTCCACGGTATACACCAGCCCCGGTGCGCCGTCGGTGCGCCAGCCGTCGCGCAGGCTAGCGTCGAACAGGGCTGCTGCGTCGGTGAAAAGCCATGAAGGAGCCGTGCAGCCGCGGGATTCCAGCGACGCTTCCAAGTGCAGCATCAGCCGCGACCACTCGAAGCCGTGCCCTGGTGTAGCGCCATAGGGGTAGAAACCATCGTCGGGGCGGTCGGCATTGTGCTCTGGCCATTCCGACCAGTCGCCATGAAAATGCTCGAGGATGCGGTAATCCCGGAGAGCCGCGTGGCGGTGAATCAGCCGTTCGACGATGGCTAGCGCCCGATCAAGCCACAGCTGTTCGTCGCGCACGTCGGCCAGCGCCAAGCACAGCTCTACGCCGTGCATGTTGCTGTTACCGCCGCGGTAGTCGCTCAGCTCGCTCCAGTCCTGGCTGAAACTCTCGACGAAAGCTTGCTCATCCTCCGACCAGAAGCGCGTGTTGATCACCCCAACGGCCTCTTCGAGCAGCGCCGCCGCGCCGGGAATCTCGGCATGGGTTGCGGTGGCGGCGCCGAGGGTAACGAACTGATGGATGTAGCACTGCTTGCTGTGATCGTGACTCATGGCGGGATCGACGCCGAACCAGCCGCCGTATTGCTCGTCGTGGAGTTTACCTGCCAACGCACGAATCGCATGTTCGGACAGAGCGGCAGCGCCCGGCACGCCCTGTAGCGCTGCTAACGCACAACTGTGGGCCATACGCCCGGTGAGCATGGTGTCGGCGCTGGCGCCGTGGGGAATGCACCCGTCACCATCGAGTGCTGCGAAACCGCCGGAGGCCAGGCGCGCCTGGCGATGGAAGTCGAACAACGCCAGCCCTTCGCGGGTCAGCCAGTGGCGGTGGGCGGCGCTATCGAGCCAGCGCTTGGGCTTTTGATTCGTGTTGTGGGTCATCATTCATTTCCTTAGCCATTGACGATGTTGCCACTGTGAGGGTGGATCGTCTTATATGCACTTTCATGTGATACGCGAAGGCAAGGCGGCAGGCTCCTGCACCCAACCTAGCCCTTGATCTATATCATCACAAGGCAGGTGATCGCTTGAAGATTACGAGGGGGGCTCAAAATCGATGAACTTGGAAAAAACACTAGGACACCGCTGGATCACAAGTTTCTAGTCCCGGCATGGGCGTCATAGCATCATTATGTTGCCTGATTATCGATGCTTTTGTTGGGCTCGAAGTTGGCTGGCCAGTGTCGGTAAGATGCCAACAGCAGCGCTGCGATAACATAGATGCCCGCCATACATGACAGGGCAGTACTTTTTCCCCAAGTGATGCTGGCCTGAGCGAGAGGAGCACCGAGGCTGGCACCACAGAAGAGGATAAAAGTGTAGAGCGTGATGGCTCGCTGCCTATAGACCATAGGTTGTTCGCCGAGAAAGTGCAGAAAGGCGGGCGTGGCAAGTGCGATACCCCCGAGGGTCAGCCAGTGGCCTATATACAAACCGCTGCCTTGTGCGACGAATCCGGATAATAGGGCACCGCTGGCTGCCAGGATCAGACCTGCGGTCTGCACGAAGTTAGTCGCCACACGGGATAGCAGAGCGCCGGATACCAGCGTCATCAACACGGCGGGGGAGCCTAGCAGTCGGAACCATTGAAGGTTCGTCACTGACTCGCCCGATGAGATCACGGCATAGTAGAAGACCACGCCCATCAGCAGTACGAAAACGGCCACATAAAAACGCCCAAGGGCTCGCCAGTGTAGCAAGCGCTTGATGCTCGAACTCTCCGGCGTCGACTGAGGTGTTTTGGCTGTGCCGAAAGGTAGCTGCCATAGACAAAGGGCGATCGGAACCAATAGGACGCTGACGCCGAGAAAAACTACCGCAACCGACCAGGTGTCTGCCGTCATGCTGGCCATGAGCTGACCGAGCGGAGCCGACATCAACAGGGCAGCGCTAAGCAGGCCGATAGCCGTTGGCCGGTGACGTTCACTGGTTGCCTCGATGAGCATCGTGATAGCGAATGGCGGGAAGGCGGCCGCCGTCATCCCTTGCAAAGCGCGACCAGCCATGAATCCCCAGCCGAAACCCAATGTTAGCGCAAGGGCGGTTAACAGGCTGGCCGCTGCCAAGCCCGCGATACCCGCGGCAAAGAGGGTGCGGCTTCTCCAATACTGGTTGAGATAACCGAAGACCAGAAAGCCGATGGCCTGACAAAGTGCGAACAGTGTCGTGGCCAATCCCGCCTCGCTGGCCGAGAGGCCCAGTCGTTCGGCGATCGGGTTGGTGAGTGGAAGGTAGGCATACAGTTGTCCGACCACCAGAATGGCTGCCACCATCAGCAGTATCGTGACACCGTAACTGCGTAGTGAATCTGGGGCGGGCGTCGCTGGTGATAACGTCATATCGAGTCTCCCATGGCTATATCGTTTTGATGCCTGAACGACTCTATGCTGCCTGTGAAGGGGGCAGCCAGTGATGCGTTATCCTGGGATTAGGACTGCCACCTTTACGTGATGGAGTGGACATGATCGATCATAAGGAGTTAGGCGACTTCATGAAGGCGTGTCGTGCGCGTCTTGATGCCGAAGCCATGGGGTTTGCAGTCAGCCCGCGTCGCCGAGTAGCGGGGTTGCGGCGCGAGGAGGTGGCAGAGCTCGCCGATATTAGTCCCGACTGGTATACACGCCTGGAGCAAGGCAGGAGTGTCGGCGTGTCTCGTCGTGTTCTGGAATGCCTGAGCTTGGCGCTGCAGCTCTCCGAGGCTGAGACCGGGCATCTTTTCTCGCTTGCTGGTGTGCAGCGGCCCATGGAGGCGGTAATGCCAAGCGATGAAAGAGCGTCGCAGGTTGATGTACTAGAGGCGTTATTACCTAACCCGGCTCACTGTGTGTCAGGCCCTTGGGAGATCGAGGCAATGAATGCGGCGGCTGAATTAGCGCTACCCGAGTTGCATGGGAACGAGGCTGGTGGAAACGTCATGCGCATGATCTTTCGTGACGAAGGGTTTCGAGAGCGTCTGGTGGACTGGGAGTCGCATGCTAAGCAGTGCTTGGCGACATTCCGTACTTTCTATGGGCGTCAGCAGGCGCGGGATCCGCGTTTTCGGCAGCTCGTGGATGAGCTGACGCGATCGAGCGAGGCATTTGCCGCTTGGTGGCCGCGCCAGCGTGTGGGGGATCTTTCGCCGGCATCCAAGCGCTTCATTGACCCGACGCTAGGGGAACTGCGGTTTACCGTTCGTTTCTTTCAACCGACAGAAGACCCCAGCAGGATAATGACGGTGTTCATGGGAGATGCCTTGACTCAGAAGCAGCTTGGTGAGGCTCTCGCTCGGTAGTCGCCCGAGAGCCCCAGGCGGCCCTTGGCAACCTGGCGCTCATATCAGGGCGCAAAACACCTTACTTTTCAAAGATCAATGCGTCCGGGTTGGCGCCCAGCTCTTTCAAGGCTGCCATGATGCTCTCGTTGAACGGGTCAGGGCCGCACACGTAGAAAGCCTGGCTCATGTCCTTGATATGCGATGTCAGGAAGGCCTTGTCGATGACGCCATCGGTGAAGATATGGTCGCCGGACGGCTTTTCGTCGGTGATGACGTTGATGAACTGGTCTCCCAGCATCGTCTCGAATTCTTCCTTGAGAATGATGTCGCGTTCTGACTTGTTGGAGAAGATCAGTTGATTTTTGCCGATCTCGCCCTTGCGGTGCAGGTCGCGCAGAATGGCGATAAACGGCGTTACGCCCGCACCGCCTGCCAGGAACACACCTTCGTCCTTGTATTCGATGGTGCCCCAGGGCTCGCCAACGATCAGCGAGTCCCCCTCCTTGAGCTGGCCGATCTGCTGGGTAACGCCCTCGTGGTCCGGATAGATCTTGATGACGAACTCCAGCCACGGATCAGAAGCTAGCGAAGAGAACGTGAACGGCCGTTTCTCGTCGGTCCACCCTTCACGATTGATGGCGACCTCGGTCGCCTGGCCAGGCGTAAAGGTGTATCCCTCAGGCTTGGCAAGCCGTATCTGTTTGACATCATGAGTGAGATTGCGGATTTCCTGAATTTCGAGTGTATGGTCCATACTTCGCCTTATGTCTCTCATCGTTAGGTTGAAGTACTTCATGCTGGCCGTGGGAGCGTCTAGTTGCAAAGCCCGATATTAAACGCAAGGAGACACCATGGATGACGCCGTGTATTGGTACGCGATGGCGGCAGTGCTGCTGTTCTTTAAAATGCTCGCCATTGCGGCGTATCAAGGGTATCACCGCATAGGCAAGATGACTTTCAAGGCCCCGGAAGATGCCGCCTTCGTCGGCAAGCAGGCCGCGCAGGAGGAGCTGCCGCAGGTGAAGCGCGCAGCCTGGGCCTGGTCGAATGACGTTGAAAATATCCCCATCTTTCTGGGCTTGGGCGTGGCCTACGTATGGGTGGGCGCAGCACCTGGCCTGGCGGCCTGGCTGTTCATGATTTTCACCGCCGCCCGCTATATGCACACTATCTGCTACTTGGCCGCGCTGCAGCCCTGGCGAACGGTGGGGTACGCCATTGGTGTGCTGTGCATGCTGGCGATGTGCGTCCTGATTCTGGCGGGGCTTTCCCCATAAAAAACGCGGCAGGTGCCAGCGATTTACTATAGTCATTAGGAGGACGCTAATCCAACGCCATGCGATGTGTAGAGTTACCGATGCCGGTTTCCGTCGCACAAGGAGGCACTATGCTGCTGAAAGGGTCATGTCATTGTCGGTCGGTCACGTTCAGCGTGAGGTCACACCATCCTTATCCTTTCAATCGCTGCTACTGCGCTATCTGCCGCAAGACGGCAGGAGGCGGCGGCTACGCGATCAACCTGAGTGGAGAGAGCAAGACCCTTAACGTAACAGGTGACGAGCACGTGTCGGTCTACCGGGCGGTTATCGACGGCGAGCCAAGCACCGCTGAACGGCATTTCTGCAAGCATTGCGCCTCGTGTCTCTGGCTTTACGACCCGGACTGGCCCGAGCTGGTGCACCCCTTTGCCTCGGCCATCGACACCGAGCTGCCGACGCCGCCCTGGCGTACGCACATGATGCTGGGCAGCCGCGCGCCCTGGGTGGAGGTCAACGCCCAGGGAAAGGATAAATGCTTTGAAGCTTACCCCGATGAAAGCCTCGCCGAATGGCATCAGCGCCAGGGGCTGGAGTATTAGCGGCTACTGATAAGCCGTTTAAAGCGGCGCCATGGCGGCTCAACGGCGCCGTTGTTTGTACAACCACCACACATCAACGCTGAACGAGTAGGTAAGCGTTATCAGCGCGCTGAGGGCGAGCAGGCTGGCGGTCAGGTGATCGGTCAGCGGCGTCAGCGCCAGCAGCAGCGCGACCACCTGCCAGACGCACACCGCCTTGCGGCGAAGGCTGTCAAACAGCGGCGCCGATAGCCATGCAACGCCCCACCCGGCGGCAATGAACAGGTAGCGCATCCCGCCCATCAGCAGCACCCACCCGCCCAGCGACTCGCTGAGCATCAAGCCCACGCTGAGCAGAAGAATCAGCAGGGCGTCCAGCTCCATGTCAAAACGCGCGCCGAACGGAGAATAGCTGCAGGTGCGTCTGGCCACCCAGCCATCGATGCCGTCCAGCATCAAGGAAACGACGGCCACTATCAGCCATGTCCACATGGCCACGCTAAACGCCTCGTTTGCGAGCGCGCCCGCCACCAGCGCCACCAGTACCGCACGGGCAAGCGTTACCCGGTTGGCCCAGCCCAGCGGGCCATACGGCCAGTAAGTCATCACTACCGCACTGGTGGTGGCGTAGCAAAGAATGGCGAGCCCCCAGTTAAGCGAGCCGGGTAGCAGCGCGGGCAAAAGCCCGCCCAGCAGGCTTAACACCACGCCGCCCAGCGCCAGTTCCAGAGCGGTTAGCCCGCGTTTGCCGAGGGAGGAGAAAGGCGTGTCGCGACTGGATTGCATGATGGCTCCTGCCAATAACGCATCGCATCAATAAAATAATTCGATGCAAATATTTTTATATGTACCATTCTTGTAGAAGAAGGTAGGGTTGTCTAGTGGCGTCCCTTCGAACAATCGCCCCTTTAACGCTACGCTAAAAAGGCCATGCCAGTGAATACAATTCGATGCCAGCCCGGTGGTGGTTTTTTGACCGGATGCCGTATTGATAAAGCGGCAGGCCTCAGGAGAGGGGCAGGTAGCACAAGGAAGGAGTGCTGATGAGTGGTTTTGAGCAGGCTACCGCGTTCTGGGTGACCCAACCCGGCCACGGTGAGCTAAAGCAGGAAACAGTGCCCGCGCCTGGCGAAGGCGAAGTGCTGGTGCGTACGCTTTACAGCGGGATAAGCCGCGGCACCGAGTCGCTGGTCTTCAATGCCCGCGTGCCCGAAAGCGAATTTATCCGCATGCGGGCACCTTTCCAGGCGGGGGATTTCCCCACGCCGGTCAAATACGGTTATGCCAGCGTCGGCGACGTCGTGCAGGGGCCAAGCCACCTGCACAACCGCCGCGTGTTTTGCCTGTATCCCCACCAGGATTTCTTCGTGGTGCCAGCTACCGCAGTAGTGCCGCTCCCCGAGGACGTCCCGGCGGCCCGGGCGGTGCTGGCCGCCAACATGGAAACCGCCATCAACGGCGTCTGGGATGCCGAGCCAGTAATCGGCGAGCGCATCAGCGTGATCGGCGCCGGCGTGGTGGGTGCGCTGGTGGCCTACCTATGCAGCCGGATTCCCGGCGTCGAAGTCCAGCTGGTGGATATCAACCCTGACCGTGAAGCGCTGGCGAACCAGCTGGGCGTTGCTTTCTGCTCGCCTGCGCAGGCAAATGACGATCAGGACTGTGTGATTCACGCCAGCGGTCATCCGGAAGGCCTGCGCCAGGCGCTTGGCCTTGCGGGTAACGAGGGCCGTATTATCGAAATGAGCTGGTTTGGCGAAGGCGAGGTGGCGCTGCCGCTGGGCGGCGCGTTTCATTCTCAGCGGCTGACCCTGCGCGCCAGCCAGGTCGGCCAGCTGCCCCCGAGGCTGCGTCCACGCTGGGACTACGCGCGACGGCTCGGCGTGGCCCTGAGCCTGCTGGCCGATGAGCGTCTGGACGCACTGATCAGCGGCGAGAGCGACTTCGCAAGCCTGCCCGAACTGGCCCCGGAGCTGTTTTCACCGGGCAGCACCGCGCTGTGTCATCGGCTACGCTATGCCGCTTCATCCCATTAATGACAGGAGTGTCTATGTACCGTTTATGCGTTCGTGACCACTTTATGATTGCCCACAGCTTCAAGGGTGAGGTGTTCGGCCCGGCCCAGCGCACCCACGGTGCCACCTATGTGGTGGACGTGATCTTCCAGCGCCCGGAGCTGGACAGCGACGGACTGGTGATCGACATCGGCCTGGCCGGGGAAACTCTCAAGGCCGTGCTGGCGGGCTACAACTTCCAAAACCTGGACGAAGTGAGCGAGCTGGAGGGCAAGAATACCACCACCGAATTCATGGCCAAGGTGATCTTCGACCAGCTTGCCGCCGCCATCAACGCCGGCGAAATGGGCACGACCGCCCGCGGGCTGACCCACATGGAGGTCAAGCTGCACGAGTCGCACGTGGCCTGGGCAAGCTTTGAAGGCGCGCTATGAACCAGCGTCTCAGCTTGATCGTTGCCGGTGATCCAGCCCAGCGCACCGGCGGCTATCTGTACGATGCCCAGATCGTCACCGCGCTGCGCGCGCAGGGCTGGGACATCGAGGTGGTCGGACTGGATGGCGCCTTCCCGGATGCCGACGCCACCGCGCGCCAGGCGCTGGAAAACGCGCTGGCCGCCCAGCCCGACGGGGCGGCGGTGGTCATCGACGGCTTGGCCATGGGTGCCTTGCCCGATGTGGTGGCCGGGCATCGCGAGCGTCTTGCCCTCACGGGACTGCTGCATCACCCGCTGGGTGACGAGCTGGGCCTGGGTGCAGCCGACCAGCAGCGGCTTCATCGCAGCGAGCTGCACGCCCTGGCGGCGCTGCCGCGCATCATTGTCACCAGCCGGTTCACCGCCCGGCGCCTGTCAGTGCTGGCCGACGACTATGCCATTCCGCTCGGCGGCCGGATCAGCGTCATCGAACCCGGCGTTGCCAAGGCGCCGGTGAGCCCCGCGCCGCAGGCGGGGGAGCCACTGCGGCTGTTATGTGTGGCCACCCTGACGCCGCGCAAGGGCCAGGACGTGCTGGTGGAGGCGCTTGCCGGCCTTGAAGCCGGTGGCTGGCGCTGCGATTGCTATGGCGGCGCGCGGGACGCGGCGTTCACGCTCCGCGTGCAATATCTGATCGAATACCACGACCTCGAAGACAGCGTCACCCTGCACGGCGAGTGCGACAGCGACACCCTCGAAACCGCCTATCAGCGCGCCCACGCCCTGGTGCTGCCTTCCTGGTACGAAGGCTACGGCATGGTGGTCACCGAAGCGCTGGCCCATGGCCTGCCGGTGATTACCACCACCGGCGGGGCGCTGCGCGATACCTTGCCCAAGGGTGCCGGACTGAGCGTGGAGCCCGGTGACATGGGCCAGCTTCAGGAGGCCCTGGCGCGCTTCTGCGCTGATGCCGATTTACGCACGGCATTGCGCGAAGGCGCCCTCAAGGCTCGGCAAACCCTCAACGACTGGCACGCGGCCGGAAAAGCCTTTGCCCGTGCGCTGACCGATCGCCCCGCGACGCTGGCGGCGGGCAGCCAGTTTGCAGCCTCGTGGCTTTCGCTGCGTGAAGCGGTGGACCGCGCTTCGCGCTCCCAGCGTCTGGCGAGCCTGGCCGGCGAGTGGCTGTCGACGCGTGCCGACGCCTATCGGCTGGTAGACCTGGGCTGCGGACGCGGCAGTAATGTCAACTATCTGGCGTCACGCTTGCCCGGCCCTCAGGCCTGGACCCTGGTTGATCATGACGCCGCGCTGCTCAAGGAAGCGCGTGCCCGGGTGATGACCCTGCGTGACGCCAGGGGGCATACCATCGTGGCCGATACCCTGGCCGCATCGCTTGCGCGCTTCGATCTGCCTGCCCTGGCCAGTGCGCACCTGGTTACCGCCTCGGCGCTGCTGGATCTGGTATCCCAGGCCTGGATCGACGCGCTGGTCGCGCACTGTGTGGCGCATCGTCAGGGACTGCTGATGGCGCTCAGCGTCACCGGCGAATGGCGGTTTATCGATCGTCAGCATCAGCCGGTGGAGGATCCAGAGGATGCCTGGGTACTGGAACTGTTTCGTGCCCATCAACAGCGCGACAAGGGCCTGGGCGATGCCCTGGGCGGTCGCGCCCACGCCGCGCTGGCGGCAGCGTTCAGTGCGGTCGGCTATCGTGTCGAGGAGGCCGAGACCCCCTGGCAGCTAGCCGCCGGCGAGCCCGACCATCAACCGTTGATGGCGTCGTTGATCGACGGCTGGGCGGCGGCGGCCCGCGAACATGCCCCCGATGCCGCCGGGCGGATCGACGACTGGCAGATCCAGCGTCGTCAGGCCGTTGCCAGCGGTGAACTGGGTATCCGGGTGGGGCATCGTGACCTGCTGGCACTCCCTCGGGAAGCAGGGTAGCGCTATGGCGATTGCTGCGTGGTGGCGCGCCCCCTGGCTGCGTCGGGTGGCGGTCAGCAGCGGGCTGCTGGGCGCCGTCGCGCTGTGGGTCGACCCCCAGGCGATCATGGCCCAGGTTCAGCGGCTATCGCCGGGCTGGGTGCTGGTGGCGCTATTGATCAGCGTGTTTCAGGTCATGCTGAGCGCCTGGCGCTGGCAGCTCACCGCCCGGCTGATCCAGGTGCCGATGCGCTTCAGCTATGCGCTGCGCGAGTATTATCTTGCCCTGCTGGTCAATCAGCTGTTGCCGGGTGGCGTGCTGGGTGACGCCGGGCGGGCCCATCGTCATGCCCGCCAGTCGGCGTCAACCGGTCGCGCGTGGCGCGCGGTAATCATCGAGCGCGTCTCGGGGCAGGTGGCGCTGGCGCTGTTTACCCTGATGGCGCTGCTGCTTTCGCCGCTATGGCACGCGGCGCTGGGCTGGACGGCATGGCTGGCCATCGGCGGGGCGGTCGCGCTGGCGGTGGGGGTGATGACGGTGGCACTGACGCTTGCGCGTCGCCGGGGCCCGTTGAGGCTGCCCGCCTGGTACCTGGCCGTCAGCCAGGATATCCAGCGCGGGCTGTTGAGCGCTGGGGTGTGGCCCCTTCAGCTGTTGTCGTCGCTTGCCATCGTGGCGAGCTACGGTGTGGTGATGGTCTGCGCGGCGCGGGCGATCGGCGTGGAACTGCCGGCGCTCAGCCTGTTGGCGCTTGCCCCGGTGGTGCTGCTTGCCATGCTGGTGCCGTTTTCGGTGGCCGGTTGGGGCGTGCGCGAAGGCGCCGCCGCCGGTATCTGGATGTGGGTGGGCTTACCCGCCGCTCAGGGGGTAGCGGTGTCGCTGGCCTACGGCGTGGTGGTGCTGCTGGCCAGCTTGCCGGGGCTGTGGGTAGCCATTACGCGGCGTCATTCGGCGCTACCCCCGGAAAGCGGCCGGGCGCAACACGACATCGAACAGCGTGTCGTCTCCGCAGCGGAAGGTGCGCAGGGCCGGGCGCAGCGCACTGTCCAGCGTCTCGATCGGGGTCATCTGCAGGCCGGGGCGTCCGGAGCCGATGAGCAGCGGGGCGACCAGCAGGTGCAGCCGGTCGACCACGCCCGCCTCTATAAACTGGGAGACGGTAATGCCGCCGCCTTCCACCAGAATACGCAGCAGCTGGCGCGCCTGGAGCAGGGCGATCACGTCGCTGGGTACAAACCGGCCATGGTGATCCAGCGGCAGCACGCAGCACTCCACCGACCCCGTAGCGGCGGCTCGGGCGGTATCCGGCCCCACCACATGCAGCGTGGGGGCGGCGGCGTCCTGAAACAGCTTGCGATCCATGGGCACCCGGCCGCGAGGGTCGAGCACTACCCGCGTCGGGTGGCGGCCGCTGACGTGGCGGACGGTCAATTGCGGGTCATCGGCATCGGCCGTCCCCGCGCCGATCACCACCGCGTCGGCCAGCGCCCGCAGCCGGTGAAGGTGCACCAGGCTTTCCCGGCCGTTGATGTAATGGGAATGGCCTCTTTGCGTCGCAATCCGGCCGTCAAGGCTCTGCCCCAGCTGCGCGATCACCCAGCCAGGCGTGGTCGCCAGGGGGGCGAGGCAACGCACAGGCTCGCCGGCGTCCTCGACCAACCGTTCACCATCACTGGCGTGGCCTGCCAGCAGGCGCCGCCAGACATCGTCTTGAATGATATTCGTACGTTCCTTGGAGTCGGGCATGACGCCTCCGCGCTGAATCAACCGCTGCATCATGCGATGCACGGCGCCCCAGCGCAAGCGTCCCTCGCCCGTTACGCCAGTCAGCCAGGAGGCTTCTATGTATCACATTGAACGCGCCATTTTTGATATTAGACGGGGGCTTCCCGTGGTCATCCAGGCGGGAGACCAGCAGCTGTTGGTTCAAGCGCTGGAAGGCGGCGATTCGGTCAGCGACCTGACGGCGTTATCAGGGTCACGACCGTCGCTGGTGCTGACCCGCCACCGGCTGGATGCAATGGGCGTGTCGATAACCGCCGATGCCGCCTGCCTGCCGCTGGCCGCCCACATGGACGAGCGGGCGCTGCACGCGCTGGCCGTGGCCGAACAGGGCCAGGATGAGGCACCGGCCATGCTCAGCGGCCTGCAGCCAGCGGGCATGGGTGAGCGGGGGGCGGTGGCACTGATGCGCCGGGCATTGCTGATCCCTGCCGCGTTGATCGCCGAGGTGAGCGATAGCGCCGCCGAGGCGATTGCCCAGCGGCTGGCGAAAGGCGAACTGCTCGCGGTGGACGCCGTAGAAGCCGAAGCCTGCCTGGCGGGTGCGCCGGGCATGCTCAAGCGCGTCAGCGAGGCGCACATCCCGCTGGAAGACGCCGCCGACAGCCGCTTTGTGCTGTTCCGCGAACCGGATGGCCTGCGCGAGCACGTCGCCGTGGTCATCGGTCGTCCCGAGGCGCACACCGATGCTGTGCCGCTGCGAATGCACTCGGCGTGTTTGACCGGCGACCTGTTTGGGAGCCTGCGCTGCGACTGCGGCGAACAGCTGCGCAATGCCGTCGCCGATATCGAGGCCATGGGCGGCGGCGTGCTGCTCTATCTTGCCCAGGAGGGGCGGGGCATCGGCCTGGCCAACAAGCTGCGCGCCTACACCCTGCAGGATGGCGGTCTGGATACGGTGGATGCCGACCAGGTGCTGGGCTTTGGGGACGACGAGCGCGATTATGCGGTGGCGGTGGACATGCTCCACGCGCTGGAAATCTCCCGCGTGCAGCTGCTGACCAATAACCCGTTGAAGATGCAGGCGCTACGCGAAGGCGGCATCGAGGTCGTGGCCCGTCAGGCGCTTTACGGGCGCTTGAACGACCACAACCATCGCTACCTCAATGCCAAGGCCACGCGGGCCGGGCATTTACTCGAGGACGTGTTGAGCAGCCAGCGCTAGGCGCTAAGTTGCTTCAAGGCCGGGCAGCCGGGCGGTTTCGGCCACGACGCGGGCGAGCTGTCCGGCATAGTGAGCCACCAGGCGCTCGCCGATGTCCGCCGTT
This sequence comes from Vreelandella gomseomensis, assembly GCF_031451645.1. Classification (NCBI taxonomy): domain Bacteria; kingdom Pseudomonadati; phylum Pseudomonadota; class Gammaproteobacteria; order Oceanospirillales; family Halomonadaceae; genus Vreelandella; species Vreelandella gomseomensis. The sequence continues at coordinate 22,017 of NZ_JARWAI010000015.1, forward strand.
GCCTGGCGGGCATCGCCTGCTACGCCCTGTGCGCTTAAATCCTCCGCCAGCCAGGCGAACGCGGCGGCGCCTTCCGGTCCTACCAGCGCATCGCCATGGGGCGCGATCGTCGACGGTGCCTGGTAGTCGTCCAGCTGAACGAGTTCGGGGGCGAGATGGCGCATCATGGCGGTTTCCAGCGCGCCGCCGTGCAGCCCCTTGCGCAGTTCCTCGGCGTCCATCGCACCTTCCAGCGGCGGCAGGCGGGTATAAGTGGCTTTGACCACCCGCATGCCATGACGGCGGCGCAGCGTCAGCGCGGCCAGATCCATCACCGCCTTGTTACCGCCGTGGCTGTTGATCAACACCCAGCGACGAATCCCCGCGCGAGCCAGGCTATCGCCGTAGGCTTCCAGGGTGGCGATGGCCACCGGCGCGGGCAGGCTGAGCGTGCCGGGGAAGTTTGCGTGCTCGTCGCTGGCGCCCACGGCCATCGGCGGCAGGCAGACGACGTCGAGGCTTCGGTCCAGCGCTGACAGCATGGCCGTCTGCAGCCCTTCGCCAATGATCAGGTCGGTAGCCAACGGCAAATGGGTGCCGTGCTGTTCAATTGCGCCAAGCACCAGCACGGCCACTGGGTCGCGCTTGGCGACCTCGGTGATTTGCGGGGCGGTCAGCGTCTGCCAGTGGTGAATCATGAAGGGGCGTACCTGTTGGGGATTAACGTGTCGTCGAGACGAGCGGGTGGTCGGAACGGCAGGCGTAAAGATCGCCGGACGGCAGCCCATCGGCGCCTTCGTTCAGCCACTGGGTCATGGCCTGGGCGGGCTGCCACTCGCGCCAGCGAAATTTGCGCTGCTCGCCCGCCACGGCATTGTAGCGATAATCGCCGAGACGGCTTAGCTGGCGAATGCATTCATGGCTGACCTCCAGCGCCCCCGCCACGAACTCCACCGACAGCGCCGGCACGGGGCAGCTTAGCCCGGCCAGCACCTCGGCTTCAAAACCTTCCACATCGATTTTGATGAAGCTGGGCTCGCCGTAGTCGCTGATCAACTGATCCAGGGTGGTAACGGGCACGCTCAGGCGTTGCTCCCAGCGCACCTCGCGAAATCCGGCATTGCGTTGACCGATCTGCTCGCGCCATTCGCTCGCCAGGGTGGAGAGCGTGGGGTTGCCGGTGCTGATGGCAATCTCGGCGACCCCGGCCTGTGGCCCGGCGGCCAGTGGCAGCAGCGTTATATCGGCGGCCGTCACCATGCGCTTGAACCACTTGGCGAGCACCGGCTGGGGCTCGAGGGCGACCACCTGCGCGCCGAGCGCGTGAAAGGCGGCGCTACGGTCGCCGAGATGGGCGCCGATATCAAACGCGGGTTTGCCGGATACGATGAACGGCTGGTAAAGCTGAATCAGCCCCCGCTGGCGGCCTGGCCGCCAGTAGATAAACAGCGAGCGGGCAAGCCCGCCCGCATGGCGCAGCCGTTGTGGCGTCCAATGCTGCATCAATAAGGCTCCTTGAGGTTGACCGCCGGTGAGACGATCGCCAGCCGATCAAAGTGCCTGAACGATTGGCACGGCATCTCGCCGATCCGCTCGGCGGGCAGCCTGGCAAGCGGGAATGGCTGCCGCGTGTCGGGATCAAGCGGGTAGGGGGCACTATGGGCCACCAGACGTTCGAAGTCATCCAGTAGCGGCGGCTTCAAGGCGCGGCTGGGCGTGTTGAGGAGCCCAAGGCGATGGCAGACCACGCCGCCCCAGGTGCCGCTGCTGGAATATTTGACCAGCGGGGCGGCACCCACCAGACCCAGCCACGCCGGCGTCAGCCAGCCAAACGCCGTCGGTGAGAAGGCCATCATGGCACCCGCCCAGAGCAGCCCGCTGAGCGTCATCCAGCCGGTATGCTGCCAGGTCTCGCGCCAGCTCAGCGAACGCTCGCCGCGGGGCTGGGTCTGCCATTCGATGGAGCGGCCCAGCAGGACATTGATGATGAACAGACTGTGCCAGGCCATCATCAGCGGGGCGATCAGGGCGGCAAACAGCATTTCAAGCAGCGTGCTTATCACCAGGCGTAGCCGCCCGCCAAAGGCGTGGGGCGTCTGGGAAAACGCCAGCAGCAGGCCAAGCAGTTTGGGGGCCAAGAGCATGCCCAGGGTAATCGACAACAGCCCGAGCGAAAGCGGCTGGGGGAGCGTCTGGTGGGTGACGTCACCCAGCACATGGTATGTCACCAGCACGCTGGTACAGAGCAGCAGTCCAAGCCACACCAGCGACGATAAAAAGGCAAAGGCCCCGTAGAAGAAGTGCATGCGGCTGAGCGGGTGCAGACCGGCGCCGCCCATCAGGCGTAGATGCTGAAGGTTGCCCTGCAGCCAGCGCCGGTCGCGTTTGGCAAAGTCGAGCAGGTTGCTCGGCATGGCTTCAAAGCTGTTGTGCGAGGCGCTGATATAGGGGTCGTGACGTGAGACTGCGGTGGTGACCGTGGTGTCCAGCAATACCTGCCAGCCGCCGCGCTTGAGCAGGGCCGCCTCGACGAAATCGTGGCTGAGCAACTCGCCGCCCAGCGGGGGCTTGCCGGGTAGCGTGGGCAACCCCGCGTGCTCCATGAAGGCGCGGGTGCGAATGATGGCGTTATGCCCCCAGTAGTTGGCCGCGTCGCCCTGCCAGAAGCTCTGGCCGGCCGCCAGCATGGGGCTATACAGCGCGGAGGCAAACTGGGTAAAGCGGCCGAACAGGCTTTTCTGGCCGACCGGGATGGGCACCGTCTGGATCAACCCGATACCGGGCTGACGCTGCATGCGTTGAACCATGCGCAGAAGCGTTGCGCCGCTCATCAGGCTGTCGGCATCGAGCACGACCATGAAGTCATAGTGGCGGCCCCAGCGACGGCAGAATTCAGCAATGTTGCCCGCTTTGCGCCCGCTGTTGTTGGGCCGGCGCCGATAGTGGATCGCCAGTTGACCGGCAAAGCGCTGCTGCATGGCCGCTACGTGGGCCTCCTCGACCTCGGCCTGGTCGGCGTCCTGGGTATCGCTGAGGATAAAGACGTCGAAATGCGCGCTCAGCGGATTCGCCGCTTCCTGGGCGTCGTCGTCAAGGGCGTGGGCCAGCAGCGAACGGCAGGTGGCTTCGAGCCCGGCGAAGGTGGGGATGGGCGGTTCGGCGTAAATCGGCATGACCAGTGCCGTGCGGCTGACCAGCAGGCGGGCATTGGGTATGTCGCGGTTGAGTCGCCGCAGGCTCAGGGGGTCAAGGTTCAGCGCGCAAATCGCAAAGCCGCACAGGGCGCCCCAGAACGCCAGCGCGATCCAGGTAAAGGTCAGCGCAAACAGCACCAGCATGGCCACCTGCCAGCCAATGCCCAGACTGGCGGTGACGCGATACATGGCCAGGCAGCCCGCCGCGCTCGAGGCCAGCACCGCGATGGCCAGCACCGCGCGGCGCGTTTTCAGCCAGGGGATCGAGGGGGTCAAGGGGCTTGCGTCAGTCATCGGGGTACCACACGTAGTTCCAGGTCTCGCTGACGGGGTCACCCTCAAGGGTCAGCCGTAAGCGAATATCGCGGGGCTGATCGCCTGTCGGCAGCCGGAAACTGGCGCGCCAGCCGCCATTGGGCAGCGCCGTGACCTGCGGTAACTTAATCTCGCCCTGCTGGGCGCTGATCGCCAGTTCGACGGGCTCGTCGGCGGCGATAGCCTCAAGCGCGCCGCCCTGGAAATCAACAATGAACTGGCGCGCATCATCGTCCGGCGCGTCTGCCTGCCCGGGTACCGCCGCGCGGCCCTGGCGTGTGCGCACCACCCGGCCCCGGTCATGTTCTGATGGCTGTTCACCGAGCGTGTGCGTCAGGTAGTGCAAGCGGCGCGACTGGCCGGCCTCGAGCGGCTCTTCGGCCACCCAGTAGGCGACGATGTTGTCGTGGGTCTCGTCGGGAGCGGGAATTTCCACCAGCTCAACGTGGCCCTTGCCCCAGCTTTCCACGGGCTTGACCCACTGGCTGGGGCGACGGTGGTACTGCGCTTCGGTGTCCAGGTAGCGATCGAAATCGCGCTCGCGCTGCATCAGGCCGAATCCCTGGGGCGCGTCATCCATAAACGCCGAGGTACGCACCTGGGTTGGATTGCCGAGGGGTCGCCAGATCCATTCGTCGGCGCCGGTGTGGATCAGCAGGCCGTCGGAGTCGTGCACCTGGGGGCGAAAATCATCCGGACGTTCGCGACTCGCCTCGCCGAAGGTGAACATGCTGGTCAGGGGGGCTACGCCCAGCTTGTCGATATCATCGCGGGCAAACAGCTCGGCCTCGACCTCTACCCGGGTGTCGTGACCGGGCGTGATGACAAAGCGATAGGCCCCGCTCAGCGAGGGGCTGTCCATCAGCGCGAGCAGCGTTACCTGCTCGGCGTCCGCGTCGGGCTTGTAAAGCCAGAACTCGCGGAAGGCCGGAAACTCTTCGCCCTGTGCCGAGGCGGTATCGATGGCAAGCCCTCGGGTCGACAGGCCGTATACTTGCCCTTCGCCGACAAGCCGGAAATAGCTGGCGCCGAGAAACACCGCAAACTCGTCGGCGTAGTCGTCGTTATTGAGCGGATAATGCAGACGAAAGCCCGCATGTCCGCTGCCGGAAAGGTCTTCGTCGAGCAGCGCTCGCGCATCGTCATCGTAGGAAAAGTCGTCGCTTGAAAAGCGCAGCGGGGCCGCCTGGTCGTCCTCGATGACGTTGAGGCGAACCGGCGTCTGGAACAGGAACCCGCTGTGGAAAAGCTGCAGGTTGAAAGGGCTTTCGTCGCGCCAATAGGCGTTTTCCGGGTCAAAGCGAATCTGGCGGTAGGTGTCGTAATCGATGTCGCGAAGCACCTCGGGAAGGTCGTCATCGGCGGCCTGATAGGGCGCCTCGGCAAGCGTTCGGGCGCTGTCGATTACGCTGTCGTAGTGATTGTGCTGGTCGGCTACCGCTGGCAGGGTGACCAGCGAGCCCATCAAGACGAGCAGGGTTCCTTTCGCGCTGTGTTGCATCGTGATGTCCTTGCAGTCAGTTGCCCGTCAGTGGTCTATCGTCTACTACTTCGTGCAATTTTTAAACAATAGTTATACATTTAGATAGTAAAGTACATGTTGGGTGCGTTTACCAGCCTAGTCGCGCGCAAGGCGACGATGGGTGCCCGTTTTTTTCAGTTGGCAATGGATGGCAAGCCTGCGATGCGGCGATTATGGATAGGGGCGTTAGCGCTTAACCTGGGGTTGGTGGCACCGCTATGGTGGCGCCACGGCGATATCCAGACACACCTGATTGCCTGGGAAGCCTGGCTGGTTGTGCCCTTGATGCTGCTGCTGCCTCGAGGGAAATGCCGCCTGGGGCTTGGCGTTGCACTGGCAAGCTGGCTCATCCTGACCACCTTGGTCAACCTTGGCGACGCTGCCACCTACACCGCCTTTGGTCGTCCGCTAAATCTGTATCTCGATACGCCGTTGCTGGGCTCCGTTTACGACTTGCTCGTAGGTAATGTAGGCCAAGCCTGGGCCATTTGCGCCATGTCGGCGGGGGCGCTGCTGCTTGTGCTGCTGGCGCTGGGGGTGATCCGGCTGCTGCTATCGGGTGAGGGCTACCCGCTGACCGGCAAGGGGAGAGCGTCGGCCCTGGCGATGCTGCTGGTGGCGGGTCTGGGCGCGCTGCTGACGCTTGGCGGCAAGCCCCTCACCGAGCGGACGGCACTGCCTGCGGTAGACGCCACCCGCGTTCAGTGGGCCCAATTGGTGACCACCCACCAGGCCAAGCAGGCCTTCACGCGAACGCTCGAGGCGTCGCCCATTGCCCAGCGTCCGCTCGACGGTCTGGCCGAGCGCCGAGTACTGATGACGTTTATCGAGTCCTACGGCGTGACGGTGCTGGAGGATGAGCGTTACCGTCCGGCGGTAGCGCCGACGCTCGACGAGATCGAGCAGCGCCTGGCGCAGCGTGATCTTGGCGTCGTGTCGGGGCTGCTCACTTCGCCGATCCGCGGCGGCCAATCGTGGCTTGCCCATGCCACGGCGTTGAGTGGCTATACCATTGACAATCAGCTGTGGTATCAGCTGCTGCTGGACAGCGAGGCGACCACGCTGGTGGATGATTTCCGCGCCACCGGCCAGCATACCATGGCGGTGATGCCCGCCATCACCCAGCCCTGGCCGGAAGGCGCGGCCTACGGTTTTGACGAGCTGGTCGTGGCAAGCGACATGCCCTACGCCGGGCCGCCGCTGAACTGGGTGACGATGCCGGATCAATACACCCTGGACTATACGCAGCGCCAGCTGCTGGATGAATCGCCGGTGTTTGCCCAGTTGGCGCTGATCTCGAGCCATGCGCCCTGGACGCCTATCCTGCCGGTGTTGGAAGACTGGTCGAGGGTCGGCGACGGCGCGGTGTTTGCGCCCTGGGAAGACGCCGGTGATCCGCCGGAAGTGCTCTGGCAGGACCTCGAGCGAATCCGAGACCACTACGCCTGGTCGGTGGACTATTCGATCAAGACGGTAGGGCGCTGGGCGGAGCGCGTGGCCGATGACAACACGCTGCTGATCGTGCTCGGCGATCATCAGCCAGCGCCATTGATCACCGGCGACGACGCCAGCGGCGCGGTGCCGGTGCACATCATCAGCGGCGACCCCGAGCTGCTGGCCCCTTTTCGGGCCAGAGGCTTCGTAGACGGCATGTGGCCCACGCCCGAGAGCGACGCGCCTGTAGCGGAGCTGCGTCAGCTTCGGCGCTGGCTACACGCCGATTTTGCCTCTGAAGAGAACAGCGCCAAGGCGACACCATGACCTAGCTGGTGATTCTGGATCATGCAGCGCGACAGCGATGAGGTATGTTGAGCCGTGTTAGTAGAGCCGATAATCGCGGTAGTTGGGCAGCTTCTGCTGTTCTTCGGGAGTTTTGCCGTAGCGCTTGTATTCCCACTGGTACTGCGCCGGGTCGAGGGCGATGGCGGCTTCCACGCTGGCGTTGACACCGGTAGCCGACTGAATGTCATCGTCATGGTAGACCCGCGCGTCGGCGTCGAGAAAGTGAATCTCGAACCCCTTGCCGGGAACCCGCAGGGCTACCCCGGTAACGACCCGTGCCTGGGTGCGGGCCACCAGCTTGGGTAGTAGTGTCGCCGTATAGGCGTCGCGGCCGAAAAACGGCGCGAACGCACCGCTTCCCCAGCTGGGTTCCTGATCCGGCAGGATGCCGATGGCTTCGCTGCGTTTGAGCGCCTTGAGCAGCGCGGCGACGCCCCGGGGATTGGTAGGCACCAGCGCGGCACCCATCCGCTCGCGGCCATGCCGGATAATGGGATCCAGCGCCGCCATCTTGGGCGGCTCGTACATGGCGGTGAACGGAAAATGGCTCGACAGCCAGAAGTTCAGCACCTCCCAGTTACCGAAGTGGGGGGCCAGCACGATCACGCCGCGCCCCTCGGCGCGGGCGTTATCCAGTTTCTCGCGGCCGTGCACCGCCAGGATGCCGCTGGCCACGCGCTCCGGGTCGGCCATCCACGCATGGCCCAGTTCCAGCATGGTAGCGGCTGAGTGGCGCAGGCTATCGTGAGCCAGCGCCTTGCCCTCGCCGACGCTGAACGTGGGGTAGGCGACGTTGAGGTTGGCGTTGGTCACCTGGCGCTCGCGACGGCTCAGTCGATAGACCTGCGGCCCTAGCCAGTTGGCGCAGCGCCACAGCCGAGCCAGCGGCCAGTCGGCAAGCCGCCGCCACAGCCAGGCAATGGCCGGGGCCTGCGGGAAACGTCGCTTGAGGCGTTTTAAGAGTGACCGGCGTTTCGGCATGGATTAGATTAACCAGGTCGTCACGTTCGAGGGCGCGCGTTTTTCCTGGAGGCCTTTAAAGCCTTTAACGCAGCGGATGATGAGCCATACGGCTAACACGAGCATCAGCAGAAAGCCGATCAGGATCGGTGTCAGGAGCAGGCAGATGATGCCGTAAACCACCCCTATCCAGAAAGTGCGAATTTGATAGCGGTAGTGTTCGTCAAGCCACACAGGGCCTTTGCCTTTGTAAACGTAGGCGATCACGACACCGATGACCGATGTAAGACCGAGAACAAAGCTGGCCAGGTAGAGCGCGTAAATGACCATTGCCATGGTGGTATCGGGCTGATGGGGCTGCGCTTCCATGATGACGTCGCCACCGGAGTTCGAATCATTATCTTGCATAACATGTCCTTACGTTAAAGCGGTTCAACTATTGACGTGATGAATGCCCAGCCCGACAAGGTGGCTGGACGCCGCCCATGATACCTTGCACCCGTTGACTTGGCACTAGCGCGGTGCCGGGCGGCAAACCTCTAGCAGGTTGCCGTCCGGGTCGCGCAGATACAGCGACTCTATCGGACCGTTGGCGCCCTGACGGGCCACCGGGCCCAGCTCGATCTCGATGGCCAGCGCGTCGAGGTGCTGGATGAATTCATCCAGCGGTAGCTGGCAGCGCAGGCAGAGGTCTAGACTACCGGGGGTGGGCGTTGCGGAAATCGGCGCGATATCGGTATCGGTCTGGTGCAGGCGCAACGCCATGTCGCCCAGCAGTAAATCGACGCGCTGGGCGTCGCGGTAACGTACTTCAAGCCCCAGAACACGTGAGTAAAAATCCACCGCGCGACCCATGTCGGTCACGGTCACAACGAGATGGTCCAGACCTGAGAGCATGCCACTTTCCTTAATACAAAACAGTGAGCCAAATGATACGACGACGCAGCGCTGTCCGCTATGCGATGCGGGCGATGCCGCGCGATACCATCGTGATCGTCGTCGCGATTACTACCAGTGTGCCACGTGCGCGCTGGTCTTTGTGCCTCGCGGGCAGCATTTAAGCGCTGCCGCCGAAAAGGCGGAGTATGATAAACACCAGAACTCGCCGCATGATACGGGATACCGGCGCTTTCTAGGGCGTTTATTCTCGCCGTTGACGGCCAGGCTTACGCCGGGTGCGCGCGGACTTGATTTCGGCGCCGGCCCTGGTCCTGCGCTGTCGGTGATGTTCGCAGAGCAGGGCTACCCGATGTCGATCTACGACCCTTTCTATGCGCCCGACCCGGCGGTGCTGACCCAGACCTACGACTTTATCACCGCCACCGAGGTCGTCGAGCACCTGGCGACGCCGGGCGCGGTTTTTGCCCGGTTGGCGGCGCAGCTCGTCCCGGGCGGCTACCTCGGGTTAATGACCAAGCGGGTCACCTCGGCCGATGCCTTTGCCGGCTGGCACTATATTGCCGACCTCACCCACGTGAGTTTTTTCAGCGAAGCGACGTTTCGCTGGTGGGCGGCTGAGCACCATTTTACAGTGGAATTTCCTGGCGCCGACGTGGTTATTTTGCAAAAACCGCTGCCGCCGGCGACCGGCACGTGAAAAAAGCATTGACTTTGCTCGCTTTAGGGCAATAATTGCGCGCCGTTATTTCGGCCTGACAGGGTGAGCCAGGTGAAATAACGGGGCTTTTGGCCACTCTTGGCAACGTATTGACTCCTGTCGGTAAGGTGAGGTTTGCATGTCGCGGCAACTGCTAGCCATGGCGCTCGCGCCCCTGTTAGGGCTGTTCATTCTGGGGATCGGCAACGGTTTTCTGGCCACCCTGATTTCCGTACGTCTGGACGCTGCGGGGGAGTCGGCCACGGTGATCGGGATTGTCTCCTCGGCCTACTTTATTGGCCTGGCGCTGGGCGCCATGGTCAATGACCGCCTGTTGCTGCGCATCGGCCATATTCGCGCCTACGGCAGCTTTGCGTCGCTGGTGGCCGTCACCGTACTGCTCCAGGGCCTGTTCTTCGACCCCTGGGCATGGTTTGCGCTGCGCTTGATTGGCGGCTGGGCCACCGTGGGCGTGTATCTGGTCATTGAAAGCTGGCTGCTTACCTCCGGCGACCAGAAAGTCCGCGGCCGTCTGCTGGCGCTTTACATGATCTCGCTGTATGCCGCCGGGGTACTGGGTCAGTTACTGCTGGGCGTGACCGACGCCATGGGAACCACCGCGCCCTTCATGGTGATTGGTCTGCTGGCGTCGCTCTCGGTACTGCCCATGGCGATGATTCCCCGTGTTTCTCCAATCATGGAGCAGGCTGAGCCGTTGCATCCGCTGCGCCTGATCACGCTGACCCCTACCGGCGTAATGGGCAGTCTGGGATCGGGCATGGTGGTTGCCGCAGCGTATACCCTGCTGCCGCTTTATCTGCAGCGGATTGGCATGACGGTCAGTCAGGTGGGGCAGATGATGGCGGTGGTGATATTGGGCGCCATGCTGCTGCAGTATCCCATTGGCCGCTGGTCGGATCGCCACGACCGGCAGATCGTCTTGATCGCAATCAGCGGCTTCTGCGTGCTGATTTCGGCGGCCATGCTGTGGCTGCCACTGTCCACGCCGCTGCTGGCAGCACTGCTCTTCCTGTTGGGCGGCGGGGTCTTTGCGCTGTACCCGGTGGCGGTCAGCCACGCCGCCGACCGCGCCCCCGCCGGTGCGCTGGTGCGCATGAGCCAGGGCTTGCTGCTGATCAACTCGATCGGGGCGACGATCAGTCCGCTGTTGATTTCACCGGTGATGACGGCGGTGGGCGATGCGGGCCTGTTCTGGGCGTTCGGCTCGTTGAGTCTTTTCTTTGCGTTGTTCTTCGTCTGGCGGCGTCGTGTCCGCCCTGCGCCGTTGCCGGTGGCGCCGTTTACCGCCACGACGCCGATGAGCGCGGCGGGTGCCGAACTGGTGGTCACCGAAGAGCTGATGCAGGGGGCCCTGGAGCACGAGCACCTGGAAGACCTGTCTGAAGCGGTGCCCGACGTCGAGGTGGCCGAGCCCATGGTCGGCCCGCCCGCCGAAGATGAAAGCCACATTGTCTACTACGATGACGTGGAACAGGCTAGTCCGCGAGGTTAATGGTGGCAGTATGCCCAGACGTGAGACCTTGGGCTAATGGTGTAGGCTGGCGAGTGTTACTAGTATCGGGTTATATTTTCAAACAGTTGTTTAATTTTTCAGCCCGAGGTTCGCTATGAATGTTTACGCCGCGCCGGTACGCGACCTGCGCTTTGTGCTTGAAGAGATGCTGTCGCATCGCTCGTTACGCCTGCCGGGCTTTGAAGACGCCACTCCCGACCTGGTCGAGGCGGTGCTCGAAGAGGCCGCCAAGCTGGCCGGTGACGTCTGGGGGCCGCTGAACAAGATCGGCGATCAGCAGGGCGCCAAGCGCCACGCGGATGGCCGCGTGACGACCCCGGAAGGCTTTGCGGCGGCCTATCAGGCGTATGTGGAAGGCGGCTGGAACGGCATTGGCGTCTCCGAGGCGCTGGGCGGCCAGAACCTGCCCGAAGTGGTGGCCAGCGCCGTTCAGGAAATGCTCCACGGCGCCAACATGGCGCTGGGGCTTTGCCCCATGCTGACCGCCGGCGCCATCGAGGCCTTGGCTCACCACGGCAGCGATGCCCAAAAGGCGACCTATCTGCCCAAGCTGGTCGAGGGCAGTTGGACGGGCACCATGAACCTCACCGAGCCCCAGGCCGGCTCGGATCTGTCAAAAGTTCGCACCAAGGCGGTGCCGAACGGTGATCATTACCTGATCAGCGGCCAGAAAATCTACATCACCTGGGGTGAGCACGACGCCGCTGAAAACATCATTCATCTGGTGCTGGCGCGCAAGCCGGATGCGCCGGAAGGCAACAAGGGGATTTCGCTGTTCCTGGTGCCCAAGTGCCTGGTCAACGACGACGGCTCCCTGGGTGAGCGCAACGATGTCACTTGCGCCTCCATCGAACACAAGCTGGGGATTCACGGCTCGCCCACCTGCACCTTGAGCTTTGGCGAAAAGGGCGGCGCGGTCGGCTACCTGGTCGGCGAAGAGGGGCGTGGTTTGAACCACATGTTCACCATGATGAACGAGGCACGGCATAAAGTCGGTATTCAGGGGATCGGCGTTGCCGAGCGCGCCTGCCAGCATGCGTTTGCCTATGCCCACGATCGTACTCAGGGGCGCGCGCCGAAGGCCCGCGGCGGCAGTGACTGCGTTATCAGCGATCACTTCGATGTGCGCCGCATGCTGCTTTCCATGCGCTCGCGTACCGATGCGCTGCGCGCGCTGGCGCTTTACTGTGCCGCCGAGCTGGATACCGCCCGCCATGCCGAGAGTGGCGACGAGCGCCAGGCCGCCCAGGCGCGCGCCGATATCCTGATCCCGGTCATCAAGAGCTTCTCTACCGACCAGGCGGTGGACATTGCCTCCACGGGTATTCAGGTTCACGGCGGGATGGGCTACGTCGAAGAAACCGGCGCGGCGCAGCTGCTGCGCGACGCGCGCATTGCGCCTATCTACGAAGGCACCAACGGCATTCAGGCGCTGGATCTGGCAGGCCGCAAGCTGCAGCGTGACAACGGTGAGGCGCTGACCGCGCTGCTGGACGAGGTGGCCGCCACCGTCGAGCAGCTCAATGCCGACCCCGCCCTGGCCGCGCTGGGCGCTGGCCTGGCCGCGGGCCTCGAGGATCTGAAAGTGGCGCAGGCGATCGTGCTAGAGCAGGGGAAAGACCCCGAGCGTGGCCCCGACGCTGTCCAGGCCTATGCCACGCCGTTTCTCAATCTGGCGGGCCACGTGCTATGCGCGTGGCAGATGGGCCAGGCGGCGCTGTGTGCCCAAGCGGCAAGGCAAAACGGCTCTAAAGATCCTTTCTACATTGGCAAGCTGCGCAGCGCCGAATTTGCCATCACCCAGTGGCTGCCGGTCGGCCGTGCCCAGCGCGCGGTGATCGAGGCAGGCATGCAGTGCCTGGGCGATTTCGAGGTTCATTGACGCGATCTCTTTCAGCCTTTCGCCGCCGCCCACTGAGGCGGCGGCGTTATTTCCAGCCCATTGCGAGGCCTTTATAAAGAAGTCATTGCCACCCAACCAAGCGTTCGCTAGGGTTGGGTGGTCATCCCTTGACGATAACGCAACGTCTGCCCACAACAACAAGGAGCCCGCCATGAGCGAAGCAGTGATCGAAAAAGGCGACAACGATGGAGTGGTGCGACTGACCATCAATCGCCCAGACGCCTTGAATGCGCTGAACAGCGATGTTCTTACCGCCCTTGAAACTCAACTGGTCGAGCTTGAAGCCGATCCCCATTTGCGCGCCGTGTTGATCATCGGTGCCGGCGAGAAATCCTTCGTCGCCGGTGCGGATATCACCGAAATGCGCGACAAGACCCCTGAAGAAGCGCGTGCCTTTGCCAGCCAGGCGCTGCGCACCATTAAACGCCTGGAGACGTTACCCGTGCCGGTGGTCGCGCTGGTGAACGGGTTTTGCCTTGGCGGCGGCTGCGAACTGGCGCTGGCCTGCGACTGGGCGGTAGCCAGCGACAACGCCCTGTTCGGTCAGCCGGAAGTGCTGCTGGGCGTGATTCCCGGCTTTGGCGGCACCCAGCGCCTGCCGCGTCGGGTCGGCCCTGCGATGGCGATCGACATGGTGACCACCGGGCGCAAGATTGATGCCCAGGAAGCGCTGCGCATCGGTCTGGTCAACCGGGTAATGCCGCAGGCGGACCTGGAAAACTACGTCGAGGAGCTCACCAAGCAGCTCAAAGGCAACGGCCCGCAGGCAGTGCGCGGTGCCAAACAGGCGGTTCACGACGGCATGGATCAGGACCTGGACAGCGCCCTGGCGCTGGAAACCAGCCTGTTCGCCTTCTGCTTTGCCGGTAGTGAGCAGAAAGAGGGCATGGCGGCCTTTGTCGAAAAGCGTAAACCCAACTTCTAGGGTTTATTCCTTCCAGTGTTACTTATTTAGGGGGTGGCGCTTGCGTCACCCCCTGTGGAGGCATGGTACCAAGCCGCGCTTGAAAAAACGTGGCGCGAGCCGATGCACGAGGCCGAAACGCTAAAGAACGGCACCCTTAAAGCCGATTATCGGCGGTCGTAACCCAGCACGCCCCGCATCAGGTACACTGGCGCAAATTTTCGTTTGGACACTTCAATGGCTCTTAGCGCAACGCCTTACAAAGTCGATATCAACCTGACCGACCTGGATCGGGGGGTGTACGAAACGCTGCGCTTTACCGTGGCGCGTCACCCCTCCGAAACCGAAGAGCGCATGACCGCGCGGCTGCTTGCCTACGTACTCTGGTACAGCGAGGCGCTTGGCTTTGGGCGCGGGCTTTCCGATGTCGATGAGCCCGCGCTGTGGGAAAAGAGCCTGGATGGGCGTGTGCTGCACTGGATCGAAGTCGGTCTGCCCGATGCCGAGCGTATTACCTGGTGTTCGCGCCGGGCAGCGCGCGTGTCGTTACTCGCCTACGGCCGGGTGGATCTTTGGGAGAGCAAGGTGCTGTCCAATCTTGCGTCGCTTAACAATGTCCACGTAGCGGGGTTGCCCCAGGCGGCACTTGCAACCATCGCCAAGGACCTTCCCCGGGCGATTAACTGGGCGGTCATGATCAGCGAGGGGTCGCTGTTTATCACCGATGAAAATGGCCAGCACGAGATCACACCACAGTGGCTGCTGCGGGATCGTTAGCCGCACGCTCGCGGCCGCAATCTGGTGATCCGGGCAAGCAACAGGATGGCCTTTCGGTCATCCTTTTTGATTGAGTCGCTGGGTATTTATCTGGAAAAAAAGAAGTATGCCTGCTATCTTTTATATAAATTACATACAATCAAAAATGTTTGTAGGTAATGCATTGAATTAAGCTGCTTCCCTTTTTCCCCCTGCTCTACACTCAAGGAACGAGCAATGAATGGAACGACCCCCTTGCGCCTCTCGCTTCTTCCGTTCGCGGTGGCGTTAGGCCTGCTGCCCGCCATGGGGCACGCCGATGACAGCATCCTTTCGGCAAAATTTGAAAACGATAGCCTGGCCAGCAGTGACGATGGCCATTTCACCAGCGGCTTTGAAATCAACTGGTCTTTCGAGCCCGCCTCGGATAGCTGGACGCAACGCCTGGCGACGGCGCTCCCCGACAGTCTCATTGGCCAGGCTGACAGGGTGGCGTATCGACTGGTACACCAGATTTACACGCCGAATAATATCCAGCGGAGCGAATTGATCGAGGATGATCGCCCCTACGCGGGTCTCGTTTACGGCGGTTTGTCGCTTTACGAAGACGTGCCGGTGGGCAACTGGCGACAGGCGACTAATCTGCACCTGGATATCGGCCTGATCGGGCCGTCGTCGCTTGCCGACAGCATTCAGCGCGAAGTGCACCGTGTTACCGATAGCGAGCGCCCCAGCGGCTGGGATAATCAGCTGGGCGATGAAGCGGTGCTGAATGCTGCTGTGCGGCGTCAGTGGTGGCACAGCGCGCCGCTGGGCGGCAAGCAGTTTGCCCACGGCCCCAGCGTTAGCGGTGCTTTGGGCAATCTCTATACCTACGCCAGTGCCGGTTACAGTGTTCGCTGGGGCGACGAGGCATCGGGCGTTCCCACCCTGACGCCCACCCCTGGCAACCGCCATCATCTCACCGGCCACAAGGGCTGGCAGTGGTATCTGTTTGCCAGCGTCGAAGGCTATTACATGGCGCAAAACCTGACCCTGGATGGCAATTCCTTCAGAAATAGCCACTCGGTGGATCGCAAGGAGTGGGTCGGGGACGTGTCAGGTGGATTGGCGCTGGCCTGGGAGGATTGGCAGGTCACCTATGCCGCCGTGGCGCGCTCACGTGAATTCGACGGCCAGGAAAAGCCGGATAAATTCGGTGCGTTGACGCTGTCGAAACGTTTTTGATCGCATAACGCGCTAGGCTGTTGGCGTGACCACGCGACGGATAGCCGAGGAGGGCGTCAATGGCCAGGAAAGCATACCCCCGCACGCCCGATGGCCGCTATTTTGTGGCCAAAAATCGCCTGTGGCGGTGTACCGATCCGTGCTTGAGCGAGGATGAAAAACGCACCCACATCAAGGCGCTGATGAAAGCGCGCCGCGCGGTAAGAACGGCGCAACAGCAAGACGACCCCGACGCGCTGCGCCAGGCGCGTGACGCGGTGCAGGTTGCCAAGGAAGCGCTGGGCGAGCGCGGCCCGGTATGGTGGGATGATGATGCGCCCGACGAAGGGGGACTGGCGCCCGATAACAGCACGTATGCGCAGTGGTGGGCGAGTCGCCAGTAAGCCTGCTCGGCCCCCACTTCGTCCTGCAGCGATTCACGCCAGGGCCTGCTGCTGGTACGCTGCGCCGCTTTCCATGCTGATGAAGGGCTTGCGGTGAATATCAAGGCAGATCTATCGATTCTCGACATTGTGGGCCACCTGCTTATCTGGGTGGTGCTGAGCGTGATTACCTTCGGTATCGCGCTTTTCTTCTTTCCCTATTCGTTTGCCCGCTTCGTGATCAACCGAACCTCGGTGGTTGACCCCAGCAGCGGCGTCGAACGTAAAATGGTGTGCGATATCAACCTGTTCAGCAACATCGGGCACATTATCCTGTGGATGCTGATTTCGTTGATCACCTTCGGGCTGGGCTATCTGTTCTACTTTTATCGCGTGTGGAATTACGCGCTGAACAATGCCCGCGTCGTTTAGCACCCGCAGCACCATCCAACCACGTTAATCACTTATTGCCGGCAGGCTGCATGTGCCCGTCGGCGTTTACTCCCTTCCCGCATTTTCCTCGCCTGGCAGCCCGGTGTTTTGACAGACGATTCCTAACGCTTTATATTGCTCGCAAATAAAAATTACTATCATTGTTATTAACATTAGCTCCGGGATCATCATAATATGCATCACTCTATCTTTCATATGCGCAAGCTCACCAGTTCGGTGGCGCTTGCATCGCTTATCGCGCCTACGTTTGCCGCAGCCCAGCAAGCTGGCTCGCTCAGCAACGTCGAGCTGGAGGCCATGCAGGTGTTGGGCACCGCAGCGGATGCCATGGGCTATATCGAAGCGGAAAAACAGCCAAGCGTAGGCAAGCTGGACGCACCGCTGAACGAGCAGCCGTTCTCCATGTCGGTGGCGGACGAGCAGTTCATGCAGGATACCGGCAGCCATACGATTCAGGATGCGCTGCGCTATACCCCCGGGGTATACGCCGGCAATTACGGTTTTGACACGCGCATCGACGGTGCCTCGGTACGCGGTATCGAAGCCGGTCGCTACCTGGACGGCCTGCGCCAGCTTTACGGCTCCTACAATTCAGTGCGCACCAATCCCTATGCACTGGAGAGTCTGGAGGTGCTGAAAGGGCCGTCTTCGATGCTCTACGGGCAGGCGGATCTGGGGGGTATTATCAACGGGGTATCCAAGCTGCCCGAAGAGGAACGCCAGGGCGAGGTCTGGGCGCAGTACGGCTCGCATAACCGCAAACAGCTGGCCGTGGATGTTACCGGGGCGGCGAACGAGGACGGCACGCTGCTCTATCGCCTGGTGGCCCTGCAGCGCGACAGCGATACCCAGGTGGATCACGTCGAGGATGACGGTTATGTGGTGGCGCCTTCGCTGACCTGGCGACCCAGCGACGACACGGCAATTACCCTGCTGGTCAATCGCCAGGAGAATAAAGGCCAGGTATCGGCCCAGTTCCTGCCCCAGGCGGGGACGCTGGAGCCGGGATCCCAAGGCTTTATTGGCTCGGAGCGGTTTGTCGGTGAACCGGGCTGGGATCGTTATGATCGCGAAAAAACCGAGACCACGTTGTTTTTCGACCATCAGTTGAACCGGGACTGGGCGTTTTCCGCCACGGCGCGCTATACCGACTCCAGCACGGAAACCCGCGAGCACTGGGTGGATATCCCAAGCGTGCCCGACGCCAATGGAGAGGTCTCACGGACGATCTTTACTGCCGATGCCGCTACGCAAATATTCAATGTGGATGCGCGTCTGGAAGGCAATTTTGAGCTTGGAAATACCCAGCATAACCTTATCGCCGGTATCGACCGTCAGGACGCCCGCTGGGAGCAGGATCACTATGACTCGGTTCCTGGCGGCGGCGGTAACATCGATATTTATAACCCTCAGTACGGCGATTTACAGCTGGACTCGCTGAACCCTTCAGATCGTCCCGATAATGAAATCGAGCAGGTAGGGATTTACCTGGCGGATCACATCGAAGTCGGCCCGGTGGTGGTGTCGGCGGGGCTACGCCATGATTGGGCGGAAAACCGCCAACTGGCGGTGTCCGGATCTGATTCGGTCAGCGACCAGGAAGCGACGACGGGACGCCTGGGGCTGATGTACCGGTTTGCTAATGGGGTGTCTCCCTACGTCAGCTATTCCGAAGCCTTCACCATGAACCTGGGCACCGACGGCACCGCAAACCCCAGTGCGCTTGAGCCTACGCGGGGCGAACAGGAAGAAGCGGGGGTCAAGTACCTGTCACCGGACAAGTCGCTGGCTATCAGCGCCGCGTATTTTGATATCACCCAGGAAAACCGGGTCAGCGATGGGGTGACCCCGGGGGGCGTTGAGCAAACCGGCGCGGTGATCGACGGCTGGGAGTTGCAGATCAACAAACGCTGGCAGGACTTTGAAACCCAACTGGGCTATACCTACATGAACGCCAACGACGATAGCAGCGGTGAGCGGCTTTCCGCCGTGGCCGAAAAACAAGCCTCGTGGTGGAACAAGCTGTACGTGGGCAACCACTGGCGGTTGGCGGCCGGGGTGCGCTACATCGGTGACAATGTGGGCTTTGGTGGCTCGCCGGTGGTGCCCTCCGAGACACTGTATGACGCCATGATCGGCTACACTGTCGGGCAGTGGGATATCAGCCTGGACGCCAAGAATCTGACCGACGAGGAGTTCATTTCCTGGTGCCGTTACGAAGGCGGGGACTGTGGCTACGGCGAACGGCGTAATGTGACAGCCAACGTCCGCTACCAATTCTAAGGATTTGAACGAGGCTGAAAAGCTAAAAAGGGGCGTCGAATGACGCCCCTTTTGGCTTGGTGTGATTCAGGCTTTGTCCCGCTCGGGCGGCCGCTTCACCAGCAGGGTGACGAGTCGGCGCACAATGGGCAACACCAGATTGATGACCGGAAAGGCCACGACGAAAGCAAACAGCCAGGCTTCCAGCCAAATCATCACAATGCCGTCGACAAGGCCGATATTGTAGAGCGTAATCACCAGGGACATAACGCCTGACATGAACAGCGCCATCAAGAAGGTAAACAGCAACTGGCTATACTTAGGATCAATCATGATGTCCCTCTTCATACGGCGAAGCTTATACACAGCATGACGCAAAACGGCCCGTGATGGGCCGCCTGGGATAACGCTCATGCAAATGCGCAAGCGTCATTATTGCTTGTCTTGGGTGCGATATTCAAAGTCGCTGGCATCATGGCGTTCATGCAGCTGCTCATGGGGTTCGCCCCAGGTGCGGTTGACCATGCGGCCACGCTTGACGGCCGGGCGCTCGTCGATCTCTTCGGTCCAGCGGATGACGTTCTGGTAGGTGTGCGCTTCCAGGAACTCGGCCGCTTCGTAGACCCGGTTCTTGACCAGAGCGCCGTACCAGGGATGGATCGCCATGTCGGCAATGGTGTACTCATCGCCGGCCATGAAGCGGTTTTCCGCCAGGTGGCGGTCGAGTACATCCAACTGACGCTTTACTTCCATGGTGTAGCGGTCAATCGGGTACTGGTAGCTCTCTGGGGCATAGGCGTAAAAGTGGCCAAACCCGCCGCCCAGCATGGGCGCGCTGCCCATCTGCCAAAACAGCCATGACAGGCATTCGGTGCGTGCTGCCGGGTCGCTGGGCAGGAAAGCGCCAAACTTTTCGGACAGGTAGAGCAGAATCGCGCCGGACTCGAACACCCGCTGGGGAGGCGTAGTGCTGTGATCCATCAGGGCGGGAATCTTGGAATTGGGGTTCACCTCGACAAAACCGCTGCTGAACTGGTCGCCCTCGCCAATCTGGATCAGGTGGGCATCGTACTCAGCGCCGCTGATGCCTTTTTCGAGCAGCTCTTCGAGCATCACGGTGACCTTCACCCCGTTGGGCGTGGCCAGCGAATAAAGCTGCAACGGGTGCTTACCGACCGGTAGCGGTTTGTCATGAGTCGCGCCCGCTACAGGGCGGTTGATGTTGGCAAATTTGCCGCCGTTGCCAGGTTCCCATTTCCAGACGCGTGGTGGGGTGTAGGTGTTGTCGCTCATCTTGCCCTCCTGTCAATCAATGCAAACAATGCAAAACCACCGCTTGATGCACAAGCGGTGGCTGATGGTTCGCCGACTATTGACCTTATACCAGCGTCAGGGTGACGTCGATATTGTCGCGCGTGGCGTTGGAGTAGGGGCATACCACGTGGGCTTTATCGACCAGCATTTGCGCGACGTCCTTCTCAAGCCCCGGCAAGCTGATTTTCAGCTCGACTTCGATACCGAAGCCGGTGGGAATGGCACCAATGCCGACGTGTCCGTCGATCTGGGTGTCGTCCGGAAGCTTCACTTTTTCCTGACCGGCGACATGCTTGAGGGCGCCCAGGAAGCATGCGGAATAACCCGCAGCGAACAGCTGCTCAGGGTTGGTGCCGTCACCGCCCGGGCCGCCGAGCTCCTTGGGGGTGCTCAGTTTGACGTCCAGCGCGCCGTCTGATGACTTGGCATGGCCCTCACGGCCACCGGTGGCCGTGGCATGGGCACGGTAAGCAATTTGTTCGATCGACATCGTCAATACTCCCTGAATAACACGATGGAAAAGATATACCCACCATGTACGTTGCGTGGTTTCATTATTAACTTAGTACAGCTTTTGTTTGCGCGCAAGTTAAAAGGCCAAATATTGTCTTTCTTGCCTCAACCGGGCTATTGGTTCTGCTGCAGCTTGTCGCGCAGTTCGACAAGGTCGTCTTTCAACTGGGTCAGCGCTTCGATGGACTGCTCGCTGGTATTCACCACGCAGCTGGGGATGTGACGTGCCTGTTCGCGCATGGCACGGCCTCGGTCGGTAAGAAATAGCTCCACGACGCGTTCATCCTGGCGGCTGCGTTGCCTGCTCAGCAGTTGGTCGGCTTCCAGCCGTTTCAGAAGGGGGGTGACCGATCCAGGATCAGTGAGTAACCGCTTGCTCAGGGTGCTGACGGTAATGCCGTCTTCCTGCCACAACACCAGCATGGCCAGGTATTGGGGATAGGTCAGGCCCAGCTCCTTGAGCAGCGGTTTATACACCTTGGTCATCATCAAGGAAGTGGAATAAAGCGCGAAGCAAAGCTGGTTGTCGAGCTCCAGCTCGCTACAGGTCGGGGCGTCGGCCATGAAGGCTCCAAACGAAATGCGTCATTCTAATGTAGCGTGATCGGCCGTGGGCTGGCTAGCACTCTATACCTTGGTCGTAATTTGTCTGATTGGCTTTGACAGCATAGAGGCGGGTGGCTAGCCTTCACCTATCGAATGTTACCGGTAACAAAAAGACCTCAGTCGCTGTTGCCGGGGCAGCGTTTCTCGGTAGCGATGGCTGACGTCGCTATCTACTTGCATGATCAACAACAACGACTCGCTTGGAGACACGTCATGACTGCAATTTGGCGCAACACGCTTACCCTGGTTGGCGCGACCACCCTGACGATGGGCATGGCCCACGCCCAGAGCCCGGAGCTGTCCGACCCGCCGGAAATCGATGGGGAAGTGGTCGGCGACCACGGCTCCCACACCCTGCGCATGGGCATCGGCCTGTCGGAGAATTCACCGCAGTATATTTCCAGCCAGTATTTCGGCAAGATTCTCGAGCAGCGCACCGATGGGCGTATCACCGTCAACGTTTTCCCCAACAGCCAGCTGGGCGATGACGTACAAATGCTCGAAATGCTGCAGACCGGCACGCTGGATATGACCTATCCCTCGAGTTCGGCCGCCACCAGCTACGTCGAAGAACTTGCCGTTTTTGACCTGCCTTTTTTGCTACCTAGCCGGGAAGCCGCCATTGAGGTCCTGCAAAGCGATGTGGCGCTTGAACTGCTGGAAGGCTTTGAAGACTCCGGCCTGAAGCCGCTGGCCTTTTCCGAGAACGGCTACCGCCAGCTGTCCAACAGTGCACGTCCGGTCGAAACGCCGGAAGACGTTGCCGGTCTTGATGTGCGCGGTTTGAGCGTGCGCACCATGGAAAACCCGGTTCACCTGGATATCTGGGAAACCCTGGGCGCCAACCCCACACCGATGGCGTTTGGCGAGCTTTTCTCGGCGATGGAGCAAGGTGTTGTCGACGGCCAGGAAAACCCCTGGAGCACCATCCTGACATCCAACTTCCACGAAGTGCAGGATTACGGCACCGAGACACGCCACGTTTACACGCCGTTCATCATGATGCTTTCCGAGCGTACCTGGGACAGCATGGCGCCTGAGTACCAGGAGGTGGTGATGGAAGCGGCGCGTCAGTCAGCCGAGTATGAAATCCAGCTGTCGGCCGAGTACGACGAATGGTCACGCGAGCAGCTTGAAGAGCGCGGCATGCAAATCACCCGCCTGAATGACGAACAGCTGGCGGCCTTCCAGGAAGCGGTTCAGCCGGTATACGAAAAGTGGGCGCCGCGGATTGGTGAAGACCTGATCGAAGACATCCAGGCGATTGTCGACGACAGCACCGAATAACCTTTCCTTCAGCCAGTGATCGGGCAGGCCCATGGGCCTGCCCGAGTTGTCAGTATCCTCGGAGTGACCATGACGACCTCGCATACCGACCCCGTGATTGAAGATCCTTCGGTGTACCTGGATGATCCCAATCGTAAACAGCTGGAGCTTGATACCGACACCCGCCAGGGGCCGGCCGTATTTCGCTGGATCACCCTGGGAATGGAATATCTCATCGCGGCGCTGCTGGTGGCACTGATCGTGGCGGTCTCGAGCAACGTGATTGGCCGTGCGGCATTCAATCATTCGGTGCCCTGGGCGGACGAGCTGGCCCGCATGCTGTTTATCTGGCTGGTCTTTATCGGCGCTGCCGCCGCCTTTGCACGCTATGAACATATCGCGGTGGACGCGCTGGTGCGCCGCCTGCCGGTGCGCGTTGCCCACGTACTGTATTTCATTCAGCACCTGATCATTACCGCGCTGATGGGCGTCATGCTGGTGGGGGGATATCAGGTGATCGCCAGCTCCAGCGGTCGGTCGGCGATCCTGAACGTGCCGTTGAGCCTGATCAGTCTTTCGCTGGTGCTGTGTGTGCTGTTCATTGCCGTGGTGTCGCTGTGGCGCATGTGGGTCAGTCTTTGCATTATCCTTACGCCAGGGCAGGGGAGCTAGATCATGTTATGGATTTTTCTGGGTATTTTATTGGTATCCATTGCGCTGGGTCTGCCCATTGCCTTTGGTCTGGGCGTAGCGGCGCTGGTCATGGCGGTACTCTCGGACATTCCGCTGTCGATCATGATCGAACAGTCTATCCGCGGGGTGAACAGCTTCCCGCTGCTGGCCATCCCGTTCTTCATTCTGGTGGGTGAAGTGATGAGCCAGGGCGGCATCGCGCGGCGGTTGATGGAGCTGGCCGGAGCGCTGGTGGGCTTCATGCGCGGCGGCCTGGGGCAAGTGGCGATCACCGGCTCGATGTTTTTTGGCGGCATCAGCGGCTCGGCGGTCGCCGACACGGCGGCCACCGGCGCCATGATGATCCCCTCGATGAAACAGCAGGGCTACAGCGCCGCCAATGCCACGGCGATCAATACCGTGTCGTCGGTCATCGGGATTATCATTCCGCCATCTATTCCGCTGATTCTCTACGGTATAGTGACCGAAACCTCGATCAGCCGTCTGTTCATTGCCGGTATCGTACCGGGCATGATGATCGGCTTTGCGCTGATGGTGACGACCTTTATTCTCGCCAGCAAGCAGGGTGGCGGGGTGCGCAAATTCCGTTGGGATGTGCTGTGGAAAGCCTTCAAGGACGCCTGGCTGGCGCTAGTGCTGCCGTTCATCGTGATCGGCGGCATCATTGGCGGCATCTTTACCGCCACCGAGGCGGCCGTTGCGGCACTGCTCTACGCCCTGGCGATCTCGCTGCTGGTCTACCGGGAGTTCAGCATCAAGGCGTTGGGCGGTATGCTGGTGCGCACCGCTCGGCTCACTGGCATGGTGATGATGCTGCTGGCTTTTGCTACTGTCATTGCCTGGTTCCTGACCATCAATATGGTGCCGCAGACCCTAGTCACCCAGGTGCAGTCGATTACTCAGGATCCCTTCCTGCTGCTGCTGATCGTGGCAGTTCTGTTGCTGCTGGTGGGGTTTGTGATGGATCTGACGCCGGCCATGGTCATCATGGCGCCGATGCTGGCGCCCATCGTCACCTCGGTAGGGGTGGATCCGGTCTACTTCGGGGTGCTGATGGCCTTCATCCTGGGCGTGGGGCTGCTCACGCCGCCGGTGGGCACCTGCCTTTACGTAGGCTGTGGTGTCGGCAAGGTATCGATGGAGTCGCTGGTGCGTGCCATGTTGCCCTACTACGCGGCACTGCTGGTGGTGCTGGTGATCCTGATCGCCTTCCCGGGCGTCGTGACCTGGCTACCTGATCTTACCGCTGTGCGCGGCAACTAAGGGGCATAGCGTGGAAAAGGTTTCACAACGCATTCTCGTCATGGGCGTGTCGGGCGCGGGAAAATCGCATATCGGTAAGCAGCTGGCGGCCGCGCTAGGCGCGCCCTTTATTGACGGCGACGATCATCACTCGCCTGCCAACGTGGCCAAGATGGCCAGCGGACAGCCGCTCAACGACGACGATCGCCGCGAATGGCTCGACACGCTTGCCGATCTGTTTGCCGACTATTATCGTCAGGATCGCTCGGTGGTGATTGCCTGCTCGGGGCTGAAAAAACGCTACCGTGACCGGCTGCGAGCGGGCGATCCGGGGCTGCGTATTCTGTATCTGGAGGGCAGCCGTGAACTGCTGCGTGAGCGGCTGAGCGAGCGGGCGGATCATTTTTTCAAGGGGGACGGCATGCTGGCAAGCCAGTTGGCCGACCTGGAGCCGCCTGGCCCCCTGGAGGCGGTCAGCCTGTCGATTGCGTTAACACCCAGTCAGATTGTGCGCGACTTCCTGGCCACGCTGCCCACCTCGGCCAGTCTATCCCGCTAGGCGGGTATCGCGCCGGGGCCAGGGCTTCGTTAGGCTAGGGCCCTGTAAACAGGTTGTAGAAGGCTCTCGTTTGAAGAAAAAACGCCCTACGCTACAAGACATTGCTGACCGCGTTGGTGCTACCAAAATGACGGTAAGCCGCTGTCTGCGCGATCCCGGCGCGGTCTCTGAAGGCCTGCGCGAACGTATCTTTTCGACCGCCGAGCAGGTCGGTTACATTCCCAATCGAGCGCCGGATCTGCTCTCCCGGGCCACCAGCCACTCTATCGGCGTGCTGGTGCCGTCGCTCACCAACCAAGTATTTGCCGACGTCATCCTGGGCATTGAGGCGTTGACCGAGCCGGCCGGCTATCACCTGATGCTATCCCACTATGGCTATAGCCCCGAGCTTGAAGAGCGCAGCCTGGCGTCACTGCTGTCTTACAACGTGGACGGCGTGATTCTTTCCGACCGTAATCACACCGCGCGCAGCGTGCGAATGCTGGAAACCGCCGGCATTCCGATCGTCGAAATCATGGATACCCGCCAGGCACCGCTGCAGCAGGCGGTAGGCTATGACAACGTCAGCGCGGCCTTTGATATGGTCAGCGAGATGATTCGCCGCGGACGGCGGCAGGTCATCTACCTGGCCGTGCGCCTGGACGAGCGTACCCGTCAGCGCGAACAGGGCTACCGCGAGGCCATGGAGGTTCATGGGCTGACGCCGGTGACGCTGTACAGCACCCAGCGTTCGTCGTTTAGTGTGGGTGCGGCGCTGCTTGGGCAGATCATGGCGGACTATCCCGGCGCCGATGGCGTCTTCTGCACCAATGATGACGTCGCGGTGGGCGCCTATTTTGAATGCCTGCGGCGCGGGGTTACGGTGCCCGAGCAGATGGCCATTGCCGGCTTTCACGGCCACGACGTCGGCCAGACCATGACCCCGCGCCTGGCCAGCGTGATCACCCCTCGCCAGGCGATTGGCAAGGCTGCCGCCGAGGCGCTGCTGGGGCGCATCGGCGGCCAGCCGGACGAGCGCAGGGTGATCGACTTGGGCTATGCCATAGAAACGGGCAAAACGCTCTAGGCCCTAGCGTCTGGCGCATTGCCGGGCAACTGGCTACAGTGTCTGTTTCTTTGCATCGAGGCGCGCTTGTGAACATCTCAGAGCTCAACGTTTATCCGGTCAAGTCGCTGCAGGGTATTGCCCTGGAACAAACCCAGCTGCACGAGCATGGACTGGCCTGGGATCGCCGCTGGATGCTGGTCGACGCCCGCCAACGGTTTGTCACCCAGCGCCAGATACCGGCGCTGGCGACCGTGGGCGTAGCGCTCAGCGGCGATGCCCTGGTGCTTTCGCATCCCGACGTCGAACCGCTTGCCGTACCGCTGGCCGAGCCCGAGGGTAATCTTCGCCTGGTGAGCGTCTGGGATGACCACTGCAAGGCGCTGCCTGAAAGCGATGAGGTTTCGCGCTGGCTGGAAGCGTCGCTTGGCACATCGGCCAGCGGGCTCAGCCTGGTGCGCTTCGCCACCGACTTTCAGCGCAGCGTCGAGGAGGACTTTCTGGCCGGGGGCGCCGCCCACACCTATTTTGCCGATGGGTATCCGTTTTTGCTGACCACCACCGGGTCGCTTGCGGCCCTGAACGATGCATTGGTGGCCGGGGGCCATGACCCGGTACCCATGAGTCGTTTTCGGCCCAACGTGGTGATCGACAGCGACACCCCGTGGGCCGAAGACCGCTGGGCCACCCTTGCCGACGCAACGGGGACGTTTCAGTTTGCCCTGCGCAAACCTTGCCAGCGCTGCAAGATCACCACCATCGATCAGCAGACAGCGGTCATTCAGGAACCGGCCGAGCCCCTCAAGACCCTGCTGGCGCTGAATACCCAGCCGGCCTTGAAAGGCGCGCATTTTGGTCAGAACGCGACGCTGCTCAAGGGTGACGGGGCGGTTATCCGGGTGGGGGCGGCGCTTGAGGCACGCGAGCGCGACGCCTGAGGCGGAGCAGGCGGGTAGCAATGGCCGTGCCCAGGAGCGTGATCAGCATGCCGGTGATTACCTGCAGGCTGAGCGTTTCGTCGAGCAGCAGATAGCCCCAAAGCAGCGCGCTGACCGGCACCAGGAACGTCACCGTCGAGGTGGCGGTGGCGCCTGCGCTGGCGAGCAGGCCAAAGTACAGCAGGAAAGCCAGGGTCGTGCTGAGCGTGGCCAGCGCCAGGGCATTGCCCCACGCCAGCGGTGAGATGGGGTCGCTTGGCCACCACAAAAGTCCCGGCACCAGCAATACCAGGGCCGACATGGCGCTGCTGCCGGCGGCCAGCACCCGGCTGGGCAGGTGGCTCAAGCGGGTCTTGGAGTAATTGCCGGCAATTCCATAGCAGAACGTGGCGCCCAGCACGGCAAGAATAAACCAGCCGTCTCCGCCGACCGCGAAGTCGAGCCGATCCGCCGACAGCACATAAACCCCCAGTAGTGCCAGCGCCAGCCCCAGGTATTGCTGGCGAATGATCGGGGTGGCGAAGAACAGCGTTCCGAGCAGGGCGGTGAAAATCGGCGTAGTGGCGTTGATCAGTGAGGTGAACCCCGCTTCCAGGCGGGTCGTGGCCAGGGCCAGCAGCGAGAACGGCAGCACGTGGTTGATAACACCCAGCAGCAGCAGCGGGCCTTTGTGCTGCCAGATCAAGCGCAGGTAGTGAAGGCTGAGCAGGAACGGAATCAGCAGCAGTGCGCCCACGCCCATGCGCACCAGAATAAGCGGAATCGGGCCGAATTCGGGCACCGCGACGCGCATGAAAATAAAGGACAGGCCCCATAGAGAGGAAAGTAGCATCAATCTGAGCGCGTCTGCCGACGACATGGCGAGTCCTTGCACGAAAGAGGTGACATAAGGCTGACTAGCTTACGACCGTCTTCACGCCAATGGAACCTGACGTTGTCGGCAGGGCGTCAAAAATAAGCTACGCTGGTGAGGCAGCCGCAGACAAGAGAGCGGCTCCATCAACAACCTGACATTTGACGCCGAAGGAGCTATTCATGGATCGTAAAGCAAGCGCACGTTGGGAAGGTGGACTCAAGGACGGTCGTGGCAAGGTGGCCACGGAAAGTGGCGTGCTGGATGCAAGCTATTCGTTCAAGAAACGCTTCGAGGACGAAAAAGGCACCAACCCGGAAGAGCTGATCGGCGCCGCCCACGCCAGCTGTTTCTCGATGGCCCTGTCGATGGTGCTGGGTGAAAAAGACCTGACCGCAACGTCGATCAACACCACCGCCAAGGTAACGCTCTCCCAAAGCGACGCCGGATTCGATATCTCGGCCATTCACCTTGACGTCGAGGCCGACATCGACGGCGCCGACGACGCGACCTTCAAGGAAGCCGCCGAGACGGCCAAGGCCAACTGCCCGGTCTCCAAAGTCCTCAACGCCGAGATCACCATGAGCGCAACGCTCAAGCACTGAGCCCGCTTTCCCTGACAATGCGAGTTGTCATTGAGTGTGCAAAAGTCCGCCGCCCAGGCGGACTTTTTTATGGCCGTGAACGGGACGCATCGCCTGGTTAGCGGGACGGATCCAGTACGCCGCCAAGCGACGCATTGCGCCGGAACCAGCCGGCGATACTGGCGCGGGGCTGGTGGGTGGGCAGCACTTCGTGGGGAATGGTTTCCGACAGGAAACACGCGAAGGTGCCGGCCTCGGGCACCACGCGGGCCACTTCCCGGCTGGGGTCGTCGGGCTGGTACAGCACCATCTCGCCGCCGCCGTCGGCGGGCCAGTCAGGGTTGAGATACCCTACAGTGGAGATCACGCGGTTGGCGCGGCCACGAAAGCTATCGACGTGACGCTGATAGAAGGCCCCGGGCGGGTAATGGGCAAAATGGGCCTCATATTCGAACAGGCCCAGGAACAGCGATTGGTTGAGGGCCTGCTGCAAGTCTTCCATGGCCATCAAATAGCGCCGCTGGGCTTCACTTTTGCGGTCGAGCCAGTGGATGGCATCGCCACGGATGTCCTTGCGTAGGTGATGTTGCTGGCCGCGACCGATGCCCGCCTCATCGAGGGCATTGTGGTCGGCCATGTGTAGCAGCTCGCGGTGAAGCGCGTGGCACAGATCCTGGTCAATGACGCCTCGACCGACGTACCAGCCTTGTTCGACCAGCGCATCGACCAGCGCCACCTGGGTCGCGGTGGATAGTACGGAAGACGATAAATTAACGCTTGGGGTCATTCGTTGGGTCTCGAGGGTGTTGAATGAGGGGACGAAGCGGCAGACGACTTGCGGGTGTGGCGCGCCGGGTAGTGGCGCAGCGCACCGGGCGGGCGCTGGTAAAGGTCGATCGGCATGCCGAAGCCTTCCGCCAGCAGTTCAACGAGCATCATGGCCGACAAGCCCCAGATGACGTGGCCGTCGACCTGATAGCTCGGCACGTAATGGGCCACGCCGTCCACCGTGATGACGTCGGTATGGGTTCGCCGGTCGTCAAGAAAATGGTTCAGGGGCACCTCGAAAATAGCATCCAGTTCGCCGGGGTCGGCTACCAGAGGAAGGTCGGGCGGGATAATGCCCACCCAGGGCGTCACGCGGATGCCATGCAGCGAAATGACGTCGGACAGCCGCCCCAGCGGGCTGACGCGCCCGGGGTCGAGAGCGATTTCTTCCTGGGCTTCGCGCAGCGCCGTGGCGTAAAGGTCGCGATCATGGGCTTCGCGCTTACCGCCCGGAAAAGCGACTTGGCCGCTGTGGGTGCTGAGGTGGCGGGCGCGCCGGGTAAACAGCAGCGTGGGGGTGGGACGCTCGACAATGGGCAACAACACGCCAGCCTCGGGCATGACAACGTGGTCTAGCCGTTGAGGCGAGAGGTATTGCAGGCGTTTGCGAAGTGTCTCTAACATGGAGCATCCTTAAGCATTGTTTCCTTTTACCCAGCAGCCGTAGAGAAATCGCAATGAACTTTTGCAGCCAGTGTGGCAATACCGTCCGTTTTGCCGTTCCTGAAGGCGATGACCGCCCGCGCTACCTGTGCGATGCCTGCGGCACCATCCATTATCAAAACCCGCGCATCGTGGCGGGCACGTTACCTGTCAGCGGTACCAGGGTACTGCTCTGCAAGCGGGCCATTTCGCCGCGCAAGGGCTACTGGACCCTGCCGGCGGGCTACATGGAAAATGCCGAAACCACCGAACAGGCCGCCACTCGCGAAACCCGTGAAGAAGCCTGCGCGGAGGTGGCGCTGGCCAATCTCTACACGTTGATTGACCTACCGCATATCAATCAAGTCTATATGATTTTTCGCGCCGAGCTGACCGGCGGCTTCAACGCCGGGCCGGAAAGTCTGGAGGTGGCGCTGTTCGAAGAGCATGAAATTCCCTGGGACGAGCTTGCGTTTCCCACCATCGAGCAAACCCTACGCCACTTCTACGCCGACCGCGTACGCCACGAGTATCCGCTGCACATCAGCGCGATCAACCCGGAAGACCGTGAGCGCTATGCCGGTAGCGCTTAAAGATCCGCCAGCGCCCACACATCGTAGGCCACCTCCTCGTAAGGGTGGGCCAGCTTCAACGCGGCGATGGCGGCCTGGATACGGTCGTCCTCGCACACCAGCTCGACTTTCAACTCCTCTACGTAGGCAAGCTCGCCGACCTCACCGATGTGCGGGTCGGCGCCCTGACGCGGGCGAAACTGGCCAGTACCTCGGGTCTGGAAGCAGCAGGCCTCGTAGTCGCCAATGCGCCCCGCGCCGGTCTCGAATACGGCTTCCTTGACGCTTTCCGCGTCCTCGGTGGGAACGAAAAATGCCAGCTTATACATGGGTTAACGCCTCCTGGTATCACCTTGGTGTATGGTTGATATACCGTCATAGTAGCGAATAGGCGACTTCTGGTCGTCCCGCTGACTTTGTATGATGACGATTTAACCTCTGACCTGCCCGGAAATCACCAATGCTGCGGCGCTGGGTGCCGCTCTGCAGGCAGCGTGGTGCGACCAGCGGGACTCAGGCGTTACGCTGGAAGCGCTATGTGAACGACTGGTAACCTTGGATGCCCAATCCCAGGCGGATCCCGACCCCGCGCGGGTGGCCGCTTACCAGATGGCGTATTCGCGTTATTGCAGTGCGCTTCACCAGCGCCACGGCCACACTGATTAAAAGACAGGTACGCGGTCAATAAGGAGATTTATGTATGGCTGATCAATTACAGCAGTTAAAACAACACTCACTGGTGGTGGCCGATACCGGTGACCTGGAAGCGATTCGCCGCTACCAGCCGCAGGACGCCACCACCAATCCGTCGCTATTGCTCAAGGCGTTCAGCCTGCCGGGCTATCAGGCGATGATCGACGAAGAACTGAGCCAGGTGAAAGCCGCCGGCGGAGCGCGCGAGCAGCAGGTGCCCCACGCCGTTGACCGGTTGGCGGTGGCGGTAGGCAGCGAAATTGCCGCCGTGGTGCCGGGGCGTGTGTCCACCGAAGTGGCGGCCCGGCTGTCGTTTGACACCCAGGCGAGCATCGCCAAGGCCCACGAGTTGATCGAGCTTTATGAAGCCCGAGGCGTTGGCCGCGATCGCGTGCTGATCAAGCTGGCGTCCACCTGGGAGGGCATTCGCGCCGCCGAGGTGCTCGAGCGCGAAGGCATTCAGTGCAACCTGACGCTGCTGTTCAGCGATGCCCAGGCGCAAGCCTGTTTTGATGCGGGCGTGTTTCTTATCTCGCCCTTCGTGGGGCGCGTGACCGACTGGTACAAGAACGCCACCGGCAATGACTACACACCAGAAAACGACCCGGGTGTTCTGTTCGTGCGTGGTGTTTGTGAACGCGCTAATCAGGGCGGCTACGAGACCGTCGTGATGGGCGCCAGTTTCCGCACCACCGGCCAGGTGCTGGCGTTGGCAGGCTGCCCGCGGCTGACGATTTCCCCGGCCCTTCTCGAAGAGCTGGCATCGGCAGACGGCGAGGTGGCCCCACAGATTGCATCGCCAGGCGGCAACGGTAAGCCGTTTCCCGCGCTCAGCGAAGCCGACTTCCGCTGGGGCCATAATCAGGATCCCATGGCCAACGACAAGCTGGCGGAAGGGATTCGTCGTTTCCACGACGACCAGCTCGAGCTTGAAACGCTGATTGATCAGCGCCTGGGATGAGTCGACGCAGGCCATAACCGCCAGGCACAATGGATTGACATTCAGCGCTCAGGAGCAGGTTGATGGAGTCAGCCCTAACCGCGTTACTCGAATCGTCCGGTTTAACCCCCAAGGGTGGGTTGCAGCCGTTGAGTGGCGGCGATATCGCCGCCGTTTACCAACTGGATACCGACCAGGGAAGCGTCGTCGTCAAGCACGATGAGGCAGATCAGCTGCGCGGCGAAGCCGAAGCCTTGCGGGCGCTAAGAGGGGCGTGCACCCGATTGGTGGTGCCTCAGGTCCTGGGGCTGGCGGACGGCTGGCTGGTGATGGAAGCGCTGGATACGTCCGGCAAGCGCGATGATGCCGCACTGGGCGAAGGCCTGAAAGAGCTGCATTCGAGTGTGGCCGAGCAGCATGGCTGGCACTGGGACAACGCCTGTGGCCGAACCCCTCAGCCCAATGCGCCGCTTGGCGATGGGCGTGCCTTCCAGCGCGAGCGGCGGCTATTGCCGCTCGGTGAGGCCTGCTATCAGCGTGGCCTGATCGACAAGTCGCTTTTCGAGCGCATCGTGCGTCAGGCCCATACGCTTGCAGACTGGCTGCCCAACCGGCCCGCAAGTCTGGTGCACGGCGATCTGTGGTACGGCAATGTGCTTTATACCCCCAGCGGTCCGGCCATCATCGACCCGGCGATCTACCGGCACTACCCGGAAGTCGATATCGCCATGTTGACCCTCTTTGGCTCACTGGATGACACTTTTTTCGAGGCCTACTGGAACGGCGACGCCCCGACCGATTGGCCGAGGCGTGAGGCGTTATTCCAGCTGTATCCGCTGCTCAACCACGTTCTGCTATTTGGCACGAGCTTTCGCAGCGGCGTGGAGCGCAGCATCGCCACGCTTGAGACTTACCAGGACTTGTAGGGCAGGAACTTGCCGTTGAGGGTCAGCAGTACGCGGTCGCCTTTGGGGTCCTCGACCTTATCCACTTCCATGGTGAAATCGATCGCGCTCATGATGCCGTCGCCAAACTGCTCCTGCACCACGTCCTTGAGTGTTTCTCCATACACGCCGACCACTTCATAAAGACGATAGATGAAGGGGTCCTGGGGAATGGCTTCGTCCCACACCTTGGTGGGGAAGGCCACCAGAGCCTCGGCGATGTCGCCATCCACGTCCAGTGTCGTGCAGATCTTCTTGGCGATATCGGGGCTGGCGCTGTTCATGCCGTAGCAGGCCGAGGCCACCCATACCGGCGACATTCCCACGGCGCTGGCAATATCGTCCCAGCTCATTTTCTTGCGCGCTTTGGCGGCAAGCAGGGTGTGGCGCATTTCAAGCTTATCCATGAGGGTTCTCCTCTGAAGTGGAGGGCCGATGGAGCCCTTTGATTGCCGACAGGGCGACGTTCAAGACAGGTTCTTTTTGGGCTGGGTACGCACGTGGGTGGTGTAGAGCACCAGACCTACCAGGGTCAGCCCACCCACCAGGTTACCCAGCACCGTGGGAATTTCGTTCCACATGATGTACTGGTACAGGGTGAAGTCGGCGCCCATCATCAGGCCGATCGGGAACAGGAACATGTTGACCACGGAGTGCTCGAAGCCGAGATAGAAGAACACGATGATCGGCATCCACATGGCCATGATCTTGCCGGAAACCGTGGTGGAAATCGCGGCACCCACTACGCCCATTGAGACCATCCAGTTGCAGAACATGCCCCGCATGAACAGCACGATCCAGCCGGCAAGTCCCGCATCCTGGTAGCCCACGGTGCGGCTTTCACCGACGGACATCATCGTCTGGCCGACGGCGTTGATTTCCTCGGTGCCGCCCATGGTGAAGTTCAGGTAGCCGAAGGTGGCAATGAATAGTGCGCCCCCAAGGTTGCCGAGCCCCACCAATCCCCAGCACTTCAGCATGCGCGGCAGCGTGACGCCGGGGCGTTTGTCGAGCCAGGCGATCGGCACCAGGGTGAATACCCCGGTGAGCAGGTCGTAGCCCATCAGATAGAGCATGACAAAGCCAACGGGGAAGAGCAGGGCGCCAATCAGGAAATTGCCGGTCTGCGTCGCGATGGTGATGGCAAAGATAACCGCCAGTGCGAGGGTCGCCCCGGCCATGAAGGCGCGAATAAGCGTGTCCCGGGTGCCCATATACACCTTGGCTTCACCCTGGTCGACCAGCTTAGTGACGAATTCACTGGGCATTAGATATGACATAGAGAGGTTTTCCTTCGTCATTTCGGTTCATTAACGCCGCGTTAAATAGTCCAGTGCTAATCCTTTGGCCTAATCTGGATATCGCAGGCACTTTCTCGCCTGCAGACGGTTGCATTTGCTATGCCAACTAGCGGATAAAGCGAGTGACTGACTTTTAAATTCCTCTATATCAGTACGTTAAATAGTTCGCCGGCCATCCATAGGGTGTCGGGAGGTGGGCGCTTATATAAGGCTTATACGATGGGCGGCGTAATTCTGCACCATGCAGCGGCGCCTAAATCTGCAAGTGCCCCGTCATAAAGCATCAAGGCCTTCAGGCGGGCAGGCCGCGATCTGGTGGCACTTTTCGTTGGATGACTCGGTGTCTTGGACAGCGGGCATTGCACCCCTTTGGCTCAGGCTTCCCAGGTGCTGGCACCGGGCGTTGAATAATTCTTGTACAAACATTGGCAACCGGGTAGAAGTTAAATTGACGAGATCCGGAGCGAGTGCTAGTTTACATTCATTAATGTATGTTATGTCGCGCTTTGGCGCCATGATTCCCGACGATCCAGCCCCAGCCCATCACGGTGATGGCGGCTGGCCCGTCAAACGCTAGCGTCAAGGAAGACGGCCTGGGATTGTCAAAGGTATTGCTTCCTGCCGCCACTAGAGTATTGGGCTCCACCATGACATCGAGACTATTGGCTATGCCACTTTCAGCATCGCGCAGGTTCCGCCCGCTGGGGCGTGCAGCTGCATTATCCACGTTACTCGTGGTTGCTTCAGGCAGCGCTTTCGCGCAGTGGGAAGGAAGCGTTGGCGCCGGTGTGTTCAGCGTGCCCGAATATCTGGGTAGCGACGACCACGAAACCCGCGCCTGGCCGAGCGTCAGCGTCACCTATGGCGATACCTTCTATGCCAGCGTGCGCGACGGGATCGGCTTGAACCTGTTCCGCCAGGGCAACTGGGAAGTGTCCCCGTTCATCAGCTACCTGTCAGGACGTGACAACGACGGCGAGCTTAGCGGGTTGGACAAAGTGGATGACGCAGCAGCGCTGGGGGTTCGCGCCCGCTATTCAGACGGCCCCTGGGGGCTGGAGGCGGCGACTCGAACCCCGTTGGGCGGCGATATAGACGGCTATGACGCCGAGCTCAAGGCCAGCTGGCAGACCATGCTGTCCGAACAGATGGCCTTTTCCGTGGGCCCGGAGCTGACCTACAGCAGCGACGACTGGACCGAGGATATGTTTGGCATTTCGCCGGTCGAGAGCGCTCGCTCGGGGCTTGCTGTTTATCGACCCAACGATGGCTATTTGCGCATGGGCTTGACCAGCCGTCTGAGCTACTACCTGAGCCGTGACTGGTCGGTCACGGGGCTGATGGGCATCACCCGGTTAACGGGCGACGCTGCTGACAGCCCGATCGTCGACGACGTGGGTAACGAGACGCAGGTCATGGGCGGCGCGCTGATCAACTATCATTTTTAACTGCATTGACCACTTTTAACCGCGATGTTTTATAAGACGTTGCCACCAATCGCTGAGCCACTGCCCCGGACGCCTCGCCGGGAAGGGGCTGATACCGGCGTGGCGCGCAAGGAAACGCTTGAGTGGCACCACCTGCTGGGCATTGTTGAGCATCGGCGCGTGACCGCAGCCAGCCGCCTCAAGCGTTTCCAGTTGGGGCTGATCTTGCTGCATGCGCGTGATGCTTGCAGCTTGCAGAAGTTGAGAATGCTCGCCGCGAATGACCATCAGTGGACAGCGAATGCGTTGCCAGTCGCTCCAGGTATCGCGGGGCGTATCATGGATAAACTGCTCGCCTATGCGCGGGTCGTAATGAAAACTCCAGCTACCGTCGGGCAGGCGCCGTGCACTGCTCAATGTCATCTGCTGCCACTCGTGGCGGGAAAGGTGGCCAAACCCCTGATAGTGCTGCTCAAGCGCCTGCTGCAGCTCGCTGAGCGTGGAAAAACGCTTGAGGACGCTAAAGTAGGTGGCCATCTCCGCCAGCGCCTGGCCGTCCAGTTCGGGGCCCACATCGTTGAGTGCCAGGCAGCGAATGCGATGGGCGGTAGTGTCATCCGCCGCCAGCAGCATGCCCAGCAAACCGCCCATCGAGGTACCGATCCAGTTGGCTCGCTCAATGCCATAGTGGTCGAGCACCGCCAGTGCAATCGTCACATAGTGGCTATATAAATAATCATTGGCAGGATACATCGACCAGCTGGAAAGCCCGCGCCCAGGCGTGTCGGGGGCGATAACCCGCCACTGGGGGCCCAATTGCTGGGCCAGGGAGGCAAAGTCGCCACCGTGCCGCGCAAGCCCGTGCCAGGCGATCACGGTGTTAGGTGCATCGGGATGCCAGATACGCACGGCGATTTCCAGCTGGCGAACATTGATATAGTCGATGCGATCCATGGCAGGCCTCAATAGGTCTATATTGCTATGCAACACGATGCCGTAAGCATAGTCGAGAAACACTCGCCGAGGAAAACGCGTGGAGTTAAGGCGGCGCGGTTGAGTAAGCGAACTGGCACGGTGTCGCGTCTGGGTCGCCATGGCGAAAAGAAACCTGCAACTTGCACGGAAAATCAGATCAGGGTCTGGTATCGCCAAAAAAACATGCGACAATGTATGTAAGCATCCAGACCGCTCTATTTATGAGGAAAACGCTATGCTGCGACTCCCTTCCACGTCGGCTTTCAAAACCCTTCGTTCCTTTACGGTGCAGCGTAAGCTGCTCCCCGCGTTAGTGCTCTCGGTATGGGCGGTGCCCGCCTGGTCGGCTGACCTGCTCACCATTACCCGCGATGCGCTGGAAAACAATGCCGAGTTGAATTCCGTGCGTTCCGAAACCGACAGTGTCGAAGCGGCGCGTGACGTCGCCCGTGGCGACCTGCTGCCCCAGGTGAATGCCTCGGGCAACGTGGTGCACAACCGCCAGTATGAGAGCCAGAGCAGTGCTGCAAGCACCCAGGCCGGACAAGTCGGTCAAGGAACAGGTAACACCGCCGGCAATGATGACCCGTTCAATAGCGTCAGCCTGACCCTCGAAGCTTCGCAGGCCTTGTTTGACGCGCGTAACAGCCGGGAAGTGACCCAAGCCGAGCGGCAAATCGACCAGCAGGTCTACGTGCTGGCGTCCACCGAGCAGCAAGTGCTGATCGACGTGGCAACGGCGTACTTCGACATTCTGCGCGCCAACGACATTCTCGACGCCCGCCTGGCCCAGGAGCGCGCCATCGGTCGCCAGCTCGAGCAGGCAGAAGAGCAGTTCGAAGTCGGCCTGATCGCGATTACCGAAGTCGAGGAAGCCCAGGCAAGCTTCGACCAGTCCCGCGCGGAGCGGATCGCCGCGCAGAGCGATCTGCAGGTCAGCTTCGAGGTGCTCGAGCGTTTGACCGGACAGCGCTACGCCAACATCGAGGCGTTGAGCGACGACTATCCCATTGCCCCGCCGAGCCCATCCAATCGCGATGAATGGGTAGATCTAGCGGTGCAGAACAATCCGCTGGTGCTCGCCGAGCAGGCCGGCGTTGAAGTTTCCCGCAGCGGCGTCGGTATCGCCGAAGCCCAGCGGTTACCCACCCTTGAAGCCTTCGCGAACTACCAGTATGCCGACAACGATATCGACGGTATCGAGGGCTATGACACCTCAAGCCAGATAGGCTTGAGCGCCAGTTGGCCGCTGTATACCGGGGGCAGCACCCAGGCCAGCATCCGCCAGAGCACCTACCAGCTGGAAGCCAGTCAGTATGACTTTGAAGCCCAGCGCCGCGACACCGTTCAGCAGGTACGCTCGCTATACACCCAGGTCAGCAACGACGTCTCCACCGTGGATGCTCGCGAACAGGCCATCGTATCCAACCAGAGCGCCCTGGACGCCACCCGGGCCGGCTACGAAGTGGGTACCCGCAACATCGTTGACGTACTGAACGCCGAGCAGAATCTTTACAACGCGATCTCCGACTACGCCCAGGCCCGCTATGACTACGTCGTCAATCTGTTGACGTTGCGCCAGCAAGCCGGCCGTCTGGACGTCGAGGCCGTCGAAGAGATCAACGCCTGGCTTCAAGGCGAAGAGGTGACCTTCACGCTGCCCGAAGACAGCAACTCAAGCGTCACCAACATTGGTGAGCGTCCTGAGCTTGATCAGTAACGGTCTATATGGCGGCCCCTGAGGCCGTCAAATATTTACATTCATACATGTATGGTTGTAGTCTGTGCCGGTTTAACAAGCGCCTCAAGGGAAAACGTAATGAAAAAGATGGTTTATGGCGTTCGCAGCGCGCTCATGGTCGTAGGCGCTAGTGCGCTGCTCGTTGCCTGCGGCCAGGAAGAACAGGCCGAACAAGCGGAAGGCCAGCAGCAACAGGAAGCACCGCCCATGCCGGTCGAGGTCATGGAGGCTGCCCGACAA
The DNA here is from genome assembly GCF_031451645.1 of Vreelandella gomseomensis. Classification (NCBI taxonomy): domain Bacteria; kingdom Pseudomonadati; phylum Pseudomonadota; class Gammaproteobacteria; order Oceanospirillales; family Halomonadaceae; genus Vreelandella; species Vreelandella gomseomensis. Next base: position 60,683 of record NZ_JARWAI010000015.1, read on the forward strand.
GACCTGCCGTTGGATAAATCCTACGCCTCGCTGCTGCGCAGCGACGATGAAGTGACGCTGGTGGCACGGGTCACCGGCTACCTGCAGGAACGTCACTTCGAGCCGGGTGAATTTGTCGAACAAGACCAGCTGCTGTATTCCATCGAGCCGGATGTCTATCGCGCTACGGTGAACCAGCGCGAAGCGGATCTGCAAAGCGCTCGGGCGGAGTTTTCCCGCGCTCAGCGCGACGCCGAGCGCTTTGAGCGGCTGCTCAATCAAAATTCGGTAAGCCGTCAGGATTATGATCAGGCGCGTGCAGACCTGGGTGTTGCCCGGGCCAATGTCGCCCAGGCCGAAGCGGCGCTGGAAAGCGCCCAGATCGATCTGAACTATGCCGAGGTGACCGCGCCGGTGGCCGGGATGATCAGCCTGAGTGAGATCAACGTGGGTAATCTGGTGCAGTCCGGCAGCGAGCTTGCCACCATTACCCCGCTGGATCCCCTGGAAGTGCGCTTCCAGATGCCCCAAGACGATGCTTTCGCCCTACGCCGTCAGCTGCATGCAGAGGAATCGGTCGAAGACATTCGCGCCACCCTGGCGCTGCCCGGACGTGATGGTGGAGACGATCAGTCCCTTGAAGGTCGCCTTGATTATCTGGGGTCGCGGGTCAGCGACCGCACCAGCACCGTGCAGGCCAGCGCCACCTTTGATAATCCCGACGGGGACATTCTGCCGGGTCAATTCGTCCGCGTCAGCCTTGAGGGGCTGAAGCGCTACGGCGTTTATGCGGTGCCCGAAATTGCCGTTACCCAAGGCCTGATGGGGCCCCAGGTCTTCGTACTTGACGATGAGAATCGCGCCCGCTCACGCACGGTCACCCTTGGCGAGATGGCCGGCCCTTGGCAGATTCTGCGCGACGGTCTGGAAGAAGGCGATCGCGTGGTGGTCGGCGATCCTACCGGTATCGAACCCGGGACGGCGATCGACCCTCAGCCGTTTAGCGGCAGCGCCGAGGAAGTGATTGAAAACCTGGATGAAGCGCAGGCGGAAGCTGCCGAGCCGGCACGGCAAGGCCAGGGAAACCAGGCCGGCGGTGAACAGGAAGGCGGTGAGGAAGGGGACGCCTCGCAATGAATTTCTCTAATTTCTTCATCAGTCGCCCCATATTTGCGACGGTTCTGGCGATTATCCTGACCATCATCGGGGTCGTCAGCATGCGGGTGCTGCCCATTGAGCAGTACCCAAACGTCGTGCCGCCGACCGTTTCGGTGCAGGCGCAGTTCCCGGGGGCCGACGCGGAAACCGTCGCCCAGACCGTTGCCGCGCCGATCGCGGAAGCGATCAACGGCGTCGAAGGCATGATCTACATGACCTCGAACAGCAGCGACAACGGCAGCATGTCGCTAGACGTCTCGTTCGATATCGGTACCGAAGGCGATATCAACACCATCAACGTCAACAACCGGGTGCAGGGGGCGCTCTCGCAGCTTCCCGAAGCCGTGCAGGATCAGGGCGTGACCGTCGAGCTGAAATCAAGTTCGATATTGATGTTTGTGGCGTTGACCTCGCCGGAGGGCGACTACAACAACATCTTCATGCAGAATTACGCCACCCTAAACGTCATCGACGAGCTCCGCCAGGTACCTGGGGTGGGTGAAGCCGAGGTGTTGGGCGGCGGCGAGTTCGCCATGCGCATCTGGATGGATCCGGAAAAACTCTCGCAGTACGACCTGACGCCCACCGAGCTGGCCTCGGCCATCCGCGCCCAGAATACCGAGGTGCCGGCAGGCAGCCTGGCGGCCACGCCGCAAAGTGACCCGCGCGCCTACACCTACACCATCACGGCGGGCGGGCGGCTTAACAACGTCGACGATTTCCGCAATATTGCGCTGCGTACCAACCCGGATGGTTCGACGCTGCGCCTGGATGACGTGGCGCGCATCGAACTCGGCGCCTCGTCTTACGGGGTGGATGCGCGCCTGAACGGCGAGGCCATGGCGCCCATCATCATCAATCAGCAGCCGGGGGCTAACGCGCTGGAAACCGCGCGCGCGGTGAACGCCACCATGGAAGAGCTCAGCGAACGGTTTCCGCCGGGGCTCGAGTACGCGGTGCCCTACGACACCACGCTGTTCATCGATGCCTCGGTCAAGACCGTGGTGAAAGTCTTTATTGAAGCCTTCCTGATCGTTGGCGTCATTCTGTTCATTTTCCTGCAGAACTGGCGGTTCACGGTGATCGCCATGTCGGTGGTGCCGGTATCCGTACTGGCAACGTTCGCGGGCTTTTACATGTTCGGCTTCTCGATCAACCTGCTGACGCTGTTCGCGCTGGTGCTGTCGATCGGGATCGTGGTGGACGATGCGATACTGGTGGTCGAAAACGTTGAGCGGGTGCTCAGCGAGGACGATGACATCAGCGTGAGGGATGCCACGATTCGCGCCATGAAGGAAGTCGGCGGGCCGGTTATCGCGACTTCGCTGATCATGGCGGCGGTCTTCATTCCCGTGGCGTTCCTCGGCGGTTTCACCGGGCAGATCTATCAGCAGTTTGCCTTGACCGTGGCGATATCGGTAGCCTTCTCGGCGCTGATGGCACTGACCTTCACGCCCGCACTGTCGGCGATCTTTATCAAGCACAAGGCCAAGCACGGCCAGTCCAAATTCATGCGCGCGGTGAACACCCCGCTGCGCCTGTTCGACCGGCTGTTTGCCGCCATCACGGCGGTGTTCATGGTGGCAGTGAAGTGCCTGGTACGCTTTTGGGGACTGGCGCTGGTATTGACTGGCTTGGTCATCGGCGGTTCATGGTGGCTGTATCAAACCACTCCCTCGAGTCTGGTGCCGGAAACCGACCAGGGCGTGGTGTTGGCGAGTATCCAGTTGCCCAATGCGGCGTCTCTGGACCGCACCCAGGATTACATGGCCGCGCTCAGCGAACGGGTCGAAGCCATTCCGGGGGTAAGCTATTCGTCAGCGGTGGCGGGTTACGACATCCTGACGAGTTCGGTGAACACCGCCCGAGGGGTCATGTTCATCAACCTGGCGCCCTGGTCCGAGCGCGATATTACCGCTACTGAGCTTGTCGGTCAGATCATGCAGATTGGTGCTGAAATACCCGGCGGCTCGGCCCGGGCGTTCAATGCGCCCCCGATCCAGGGACTGTCGACCACCGGCGGCTTTACCGGTTATCTGCAGTCCTTTGGCGGGGCGACGCCTCAGGAGCTGTTTGAAGCTTCGCTGCAGGTCATGCAAAAGGCCAACGCGCACCCGGCGCTCGAGCAGGTGTTCACGACCTTCAGCGTCAACGTGCCCGGCTACCGCGCTGATATCGACCAGCAGAAAGCGCTGAGTTACGGCGTGTCGCTGGAGGATCTGCATTCGACGCTGTCCAATACGTTCGGTACCGGCTTTGTCAACTACTTCAGCTACCAGAACCGTAACTTCCAGGTGTACCTGCAAAACGAGGACGATTTCCGCCTGACGCCGGATGACGTGAACCACGTCTACGTGCGCGGCGGCGATGGCGAGCGTATTCCGCTGTCCGAGTTTGTCAGCCTCGAGCGGGAAGCCAAACCTGCCGTGGTGTCGCGCTTTGGCGTCTATCTGGGCGCGCAGTTCCAGGGCGGCCCGGCGGAAGGCTACAGCTCGGCAGAGGCGATCGAGGCGATGGATCAAATCGTGGCCGATAACCTGGGTAGAAACTGGGGCATGGGCTGGACCGGTACCGCCTATCAGGAAGCCGAGATGGGCAATACGGCAGCGCTTGCGATTGTCTTCGGTATCCTGATGGTGTTCCTGATCCTTGCGGCCCAGTATGAAAGCTGGTCGCTGCCGCTGGCGGTGCTGACCTCTACGCCCTTTGCGTTTTTGGGGGGTGTTGGCGGCATCGTGCTGCGCGGGCTGGATACCAGTATCTACGTGGAAATCGGCCTGCTGGTGGTGGTCGGCCTGGCCGCCAAAAACGCCATCCTGATCGTCGAGTTCGCCGAGCTACAGCGCAAGGAGCAAGGCAAGACGATAAAAGAGGCAGCCATTACCGCCGCCGAGCTGCGTTTCCGGCCGATCATCATGACGTCGCTGGCGTTTATCTTCGGAACCCTGCCGCTGGCCTTGGCCACGGGGGCGAGTGACGTCAGCAGTCACCACATCGGTACCACGGTGGCGGTGGGCATGGCCACGGTGGCCATTCTGGGCAGCCTGTTCGTGCCCAGCTACTACGTCATGATCGCCCAGATCTCTGACTGGTTAGGCCGCAAGTTCCGCGGTAAGTCCCAGCAAAGCGATCAGTCGGCGATGGAACAAGGCCGTTAAGCCACCCCGCTGATCCAGCAAAAATTGACGGGCATCATCGCGAGCGATGATGCCCGTTTTTTATGCTGCGCTGCTACATGTTATTGCCAGGGCAGGCCGCTACGCTGATAGGGCAAAGCTCAATGACATGAGCACAAGCGTAGGAGGGACGCGATATGGATACCATACGCCAACTGATGATGGGGTTTCCATTTATCCTGTTCAGCGTATTGTTGCCCCTTGTCGGGCTGTATTGGCTACTGGTGCTGCTGCGAATCGCCCCCGTGGAACTGTTCGAGAAAGACAGCCTGCGCGATGATCACCTGGCAAGCGCCCTGGTCGCGCTGGGGTTTGCCGGGGTGCCGACAACGGTCGCCCTGAGCTGGCTGATTGTATTGGCGGCGGGCATGACCCTGGCGGTGGAGCTGCTGGTGCTGCGCTGGTTGTCGGTGGGGCTGTTCATCATCCCGATTGGGGTCGTGCTGCTATGGGCCAGCTTTGCAGTGGCGTCGCCCATCGCCGAAACCCTGTGCCGGCAGATGGGGCCGTGGTTTCATCGCCACCAGGCACGCCGCAGCCTGCTGGGTAAGTGCGTCAAGGTCGTTCAGGCACCAAGCGACGGGCAGCCAGGGCGCGCCGTGCTCACCGATGATTCATCCTGCGAGGTGCGTTTGCTTGGCAAGCAGGATCGTCGGGAAAGCGAAGGGGAGTATCGCGTGCTGGTCAAGTACCTGCCCGGGGAAGATGCGTTCCGCAGCGTTGCGAAGGATGCATTTCTCGAAACCCGCACCCGGCTGCGTCAGCTAAACGGCAAGTCAAAGAAGTCCCGCTCTGAGGGGACGCTAGCGCCCCATTAGCGATCAGCGCGTGCCGCTGGTGTCGAGCGATGCATCATGCCGATCAGCTGATTGACCAGCGGCACGCCACGGTCGTAGATCGAAAAGCGGTCGGGGTCGCGTATCCACTCGTGAAACAGCCCGGAGAGCATGGACTGGAGGAGGTCGGTGGCGACTTCGGGGGTGAGGTCGTCAGCGAGCATCTGCTGCTGTTGTGAAATAAGTAGATGCTGGTATAGCGAATCGCGGCATTCGTCGGCGATTTCCTGCTGCATGGCGATCGGGTCGATATCGCTGAAAAACTCGCAGCGATGCACCAGGATGGCGTGTACCCGACGCGCACGGGGGTGCTGTTCGAAGCGTTCCAGTCCCTGGAGGCAGGCCAGTCGAATGGCTTCCAGCGAGGAGACGTCGTGTTCGAGCGCCTCGATTTCATCCACCAGATCCTGGAATGGCATATGGACGCGCTCGAGCATGGCTCGAAACATGTCGCCCTTGTTTTTAAAGTGCCAGTAAACCGCCCCCCGTGTCATCCCGGCTTGGCGAGCAATCTGCTCGAGCGACGTGCGGGCGACGCCGTGTTCCATGAACATATCCTCCGCAGCATCGAGTAGCGCCTCGCGCGTGGCCGCTGCTTCAGCCTTTGTCTTTCTTGCCATGGAAACACAACCTCGTTGACGATATTGGTGCGCTTATTTTATCTGATTCCGTCATTGTTTTACATTCAATTGTGTATGGAAACGCGTGATGGTGCTAACGCCCCTTGGGGCTGGTATTTTTGTGTGGCCAGCGTATAAAGAGGGAGTAGAAACACTGTTTTTAAACGTCGTGACGGTACATGCTGTGCGACCCGTAAAACGAGACACCTAATGGCACGAGCCGCTTTCCAACTTGCCGGACACAGCATCGCCCCTGGCAAGCGCTTACAAATCGATGTGCCGGTGGCACGCCTGTATACCCATACGCCGCTGCATATCCCCGTCGAGGTGGTGCACGGGCGACGCAACGGCCCGGTGATGCTGGTGTGCGGCGGCATCCACGGCGATGAAATCAACGGGGTGGAAATCGTCCGCCGCGTGCTGCGCGCCAAAGCCATCAACAGCCTGCGGGGCACCCTGATTGCCGTGCCGGTGGTCAACGTATTCGCCTTCCTGCAGCAAACCCGTTACCTGCCCGACCGGCGCGACCTCAACCGCTGCTTTCCGGGCAGCGAGTCCGGCTCTCTAGGTGGCCGGGTCGCGGCGCTTTTCCGCGAGGAAATCGTCGACCACGCCACGCACATTATCGACCTGCACACCGGGGCGATCCACCGCACGAACCTGCCGCAAATCCGTGCCCAGCTGAGCCCGGAAAGCGAAACCGAGCGCATGGCGGATGCCTTTGGCGCGCCGGTGGTGCTCAACGCCGAGCTGCGCGAGGGCAGCCTGCGCCACTATGCGCAAAGCCGCGGTATTCCGGTGCTCACCTACGAAGCCGGGGAAGCGCTGCGCTTCGACGAGTGGGCGATTGCCCCGGGGGTACGCGGCGTGCTGCGGGTGATGCGCCGCCTGGGCATGCTCAGCGGCGAGCAGCGGCGACGTTCGCCGGCTCCGGCGGAAGTCGCCAATGGCTCGAGCTGGGCGCGGGCGCCCATCGACGGCATTCTGCGTCCCAAGGTGCGCCTGGGGGCGCGCGTGGCCAAAGGCGAGGTGCTGGGCAAGGTGGCAGATCCGTTCGGCAACGACGAAGGTGACGTGCGCGCCATGGCCGACGGCATCGTCATCGGCATGAGCCGCCTGCCGCTGGCCAACGAAGGCGAGGCGCTGTTTCATATCGCCCGCTTTGACGCCATCGAAGAGGCCGAAACGGCCATCGAAAGCTTCAATTCGAGCCTGGATCCACCCCCGGATTCCATGTACTGATCACGGCAGATAACCGCCATCGAGGGGGAATAACCGCTAGATAAACGAATCAGGCACTGTCTCGCAGCCCGTTGCCGTCAGGCGGTAGCGGGCTGCCTGTTATCTGGGGAGGTGGCCGCTGATTGCAGAGGGGAGGCATCGTCAGACGGCTCGCGCACCAGGCTCAGCGCCTCGTCGAACAGGCGTAGCCCCGCACCATCTTTATGGGCGTGCTCCGACAGATGCCGACGGAAACGCCGCCCGCCCGGGCACCCCTGAAACAGCCCCAGCAAATGGCGGGTGATGTGGTTGAGCTTGGCGCCTTCGTCCAGGCGTCGCTGAATATAGGGGCGAAAGGCGCGGGCGGCGTCCATACGGCTGGCGGCGGGCCCCGGCGTGCCGAACAGCTGCTCGTCCACGCCTGCCAGCAGCCAGGGATTCTGATAGGCTTCGCGGCCCACCATCACGCTATCTACGTGCTCTAGCTGCGCCTGGCATTCGGCGAGGGTCTTGATGCCACCATTAATGCCGATGTGCAGCGCCGGGTGCTGCTGCTTCAAACGATGAACGCGGGGGTAGTTGAGCGGTGGCACGTCGCGGTTTTCCTTGGGCGACAGGCCCTGGAGCCAGGCTTTACGCGCGTGCACGGTGAAGGTATCGCACCCAGCATCCGCCACGGTGTCGATAAACCGCGCCAGGTCGGCGTCTTCATCCTGCTCATCGACGCCGATGCGGCATTTAACGGTCACCGGGATCGATACCGCCGCCTGCATGGCCTTGACCGCCGCGGCGACTTTCTCCGGGTAGCCCATCAAACAGGCGCCGATCATGTTGTTCTGCACCCGGTCGCTCGGGCAGCCGACGTTCAGATTGACCTCGTCGTACCCCCACGCTTCGGCAATCGCTGCGCACTCGGCAAGCTCAGCGGCATCGCTGCCGCCCAGCTGCAGCGCAATCGGGTGTTCAACCTCATCAAAGCCCAGAAAGCGTTCACGCGGTGAACCATGCAAAATAGCACCGGTGGTCACCATCTCGGTATACAGCAACGCACGCCTGGTCAAGGTGCGCGCAAAGGCTCTGTAGTCCCGGGTTGTCCAGTCCATCATCGGAGCAACCGAAAACCGCCGAGCAGCATTAGCAGGGATTTGATTCGTCATATCAATCACTTGCATCATATCGATGCGGTATGAAGTTACGTCATGAAAAAGGTAGAAATGGCCCATCGGGGCGACGTAATAGAAGCGAGCATTTATTACCGCGACATTGTACGGAAAAAAGGCCATTCAGCCCAGAGCAACAGCCTGCGGGAGGAGGCGTGCGGGCTGAGTACTCAGATCGTTGGTCATTCGCAGGATAAATCGACTTCGGAATAATGGTGTCAGAGCTGATCATGGGTTAGGGTTTGTTAATAAAGTTAACGAGCTGCTGTACGACGAGCGCCGGATCAAGCGGGTGCAGCGCCTGGCGGGCGGCGCGCTGTTCCTGATCAGCGACAACGACCACTACCAGCCGGAAATGATCAAACCGCATGATATGCATGATGTGGAGATTCTGGGACGGTGTGAGATTCGTATAGGGAGAATTGTTTAATGAGTTATTATCCCCCTGAATTCAGAGCAAATCCCCTCGGCCGCAAATTCTGAGTGCAACACCTGACCAAACCGGTAGGGTGTTGTATCCATGTCATATTCTGAACTCTGCACTGAAGAACGTGCC
>NZ_JARWAI010000016.1:0-37898 GCF_031451645.1 Vreelandella gomseomensis
CGAGACGTTGGCAGGCTTCACCAAGGCTGTTGTCTACAACGTTGAAGGTACTGCAACCGAGGTGGCTGATGCTCTAGGCGGTACTGCTGAAACACAAGCAGGCATTAACGATGCAGTTGACGTGTCTGCTACTGGCACAGCCGATGTATCTCAGGCTGAAGTTATCGCAGATGCTAACAATTCTGGCGGCACTACCTATGACGTCGCTGATAGTCTCACTAGTGTTTTAGGCGGCGCCGCTAGCGGTGCTTTGGCAGATACCGCTGCCGAAAAGAATGGTTTGACAGGTGCAGCGTCTATTACGATTAACGATATCACTGCTGGTAATGAAACTGTTACGTTCAACAATCTCGAAAGTGATCTGGCAGCCACGACCATCGACTTCACCGATGATGATTTAGCAACGCTGACAGCGGGCGAAGTTACTACCATAACAGGTGCGGGTCTAGCGCTGACTGACGCTGATGCCATCACCGTGACCGGTGTGACTGCTGCCAATGCAACTACCGTTGCTGGCGTACTTGCTGGTGATAACGATACCGTTGAGTTCGTTGGTGGTGCAGTAGAGCTGGCACAGGCTGACTTCCTGACTGTCGCGGGTGCTGCTTCGTTGACCGCAGCTGATGCCATCACCGTGACCGGTGTGACTGCTGCCAATGCAACTGCCGTTGCTGGCGTACTGGCTGGTGATAACGATACCGTTGAGTTCGACGGTGGTGCAGTTGAGCTGGCACAGGCTGACTTTCTGACGGTCGCTGGTGCTGCTTCGCTAACCGACACCGACGTTATCACCGTGACTGGTGTGACCCAGGCGGAGTTCGAAGCCGTTACTGACGAGCTGGTTGGCAATGACGATATCGTGGACCTTGGCGAAGCCATCACATTGGCTCCTGCCGACTTCATCGATGCGTTTGACACGAAGGGCATTAGTGCAACGACTGGCGATGAGATCACCGTCGATATGGCTAGTTTCGCTGCCACTGCTGGGGCTATCGATATTGCAGGCACTGCCGCAAACGACACCTTCGATTATGCTGGTACCGAAACTAACAAAGGTGTCACTGGCTTTGGCGGCAACGGTAGTACTGACACTATCGATCTGATCGACGCCAACGCTGCTACGACGCTGACCGAAGCTGATGGTTCTAACAACTTCGCTATGGCCGACAATGCTGTGTTCTTCTTGAACATCGGTAGTTCTGGTGACGTAGAACTTAGTGGCCAAGTTGCAAATGCTCTGAATACAGCGTTCAGCGACGATGTCGATATGACTAACTCGTTCGTCGTGATTGCTGACGACGACAGCAGCGCCATCTATGCAGTGTCTAACACTTCTGGAACTGGCATCGATGATACTGATGGTGATCTCAAACTAATCGGTACAATCGATTCAGTACTGATGGCGGGTAACATCGCTGTTGACACCGTTGCTTAATCCCACTCCCTGAGTGAGATGCCTATCCTCGATAGGTAAAAGCCCACAGAACCCCCGCCTCGGCGGGGTTTTTGATTCATAACTTTCAAGGAGATACAGTGACCCAGTGGGTTGCGCTTTCGAAAACCGACCACGCCGATACCCTTTGCTGGCCCCGCGACGGCTACCACTTCGCCAGCGACCAGCAGGTGGTGCCAGTACTACTCGCCGAGCTTGGCAAGTTGCTGCCGTACTACGCCCTGGGCTTCGTGAAAGAGGGCGAGCGTTACCAGCCCGTGGCCATCACCGGATTGGGCCAAGGCAATCTGTACCTGCATCCGCAAGGCAAGTGGCTTGGCAACTATGTCCCCGCCGCGCTGCGCGGTTACCCGTTCCGCCTGGCCCACCAAGACGAGCAGACCATCCTCTGCGTGGACCACCTCACCGACGAGCCCTCGGCCAAGACGTTGTTTGATGACGAGGGTAACCTCGCCAAAACCGTGTCGGATACGCTGGAATTTCTCAAGCAGTGCGAACAGAGCCGCCAGGTGACCCACGCCTGCGTGCAAAAGCTCGCGGACGCCGGGGTGATCGAAGCATGGCCCTTGCAGATTGGCCGGGGCGAAGGGCAAGACCCTTTGCACGTCAACGGTCTGCACCGCATCAGCGAACAAGCGCTCAACGCCCTGGATGCCGAGACCCTGCACGGCCTGCGCGGCGGCCCGCTCTCCTTGGCCTATGCCCAGATGCTCTCGACCCACCAACTCAGCGAACTGACCAAGCGGGCTGAGCTACTGGCACAGGTTGGCGGTACCAATGAAGTCCCCGAGAACCTGGACAGCGTGCTGGACGGCATGGGCGATGATGACGATCTGATGTTTGATTTTGATAGCTGAGGGCAGGCGACAAAAGTCACGCTGATTGTGAGTAACGTTAATGCCGCTCCGTGCGGCGTTTTATGTTGCTAAAAACGGGATAGTAGTGCCAATGGCGTAACTGTCAGTCAACGCTTTACTTTGTTAGGTTGGCTTTGAAGTGGATTAATCATTGCTTCAATCAACAAAAAGGAAAGGCGTCATGGCAACGGCGGATATTCAGAAAGTTTACTTGGGCCTGCTTGGTCGCCCGGCGGATGAGGAAGGGCTGGCCTATTGGAACGAAGAGATCGAAAACGGCACGCTGACGCTGGAGCAACTGCGTGCAAACATTGTTAATGAGCAGCCCGAGTTTGCCGACGGCCCAGGCCAACTGAGCCGTGCTGATTTCGTCACCCAGCTTTACGCCAATATGTTCGGCCGTGAGCCGGATGACGCCGCTGATTACTGGCTGACCGGGGACGGGGCGAGCGTCAATCTGGATCAACTCGTCATGGCGTTTACCGATGGTGCTTCTGAAGAGGACACCGTGGCATTAAACAACCGCGCGACCGTGGCTCAATTGATTACCGATGCAGGCCTTGCCCTGGAAGGCGACGCAGCCACGATTCTGGAAGGCGTGACTAACGACCCCGATACCGTAACAGCTGCCCAGCAGACGGTTGAAGAGCGGGCTAGTGGTGAAGAAGAATCCATCAGTGGTGGTGGCACCGACCCTGTTTTCGATGTCAATGAAGATGGAGACACAGGTAATTTCAGTATCGGAAATGAATTTGGGGATGTGGCAGTTACTTTAGATTCCGGTAATCTTATCTTCACGCCGAATGATGGTGAGGCATTTACCATTGATGCCGTTCAAGTCGATACACTCACTACTGACGGCATTAACTTAAGCTTCACCAAAGCGGTGTTGGATGAAATTACCTCAATTACAACCATGACTGAGGGCAGCATTAGCTTGTCCAGTGCGACGTCAACTGACCTCAAAACTGACTTCGCCAAGTTGTCAGCAGGCGGTTCGCTTAACGTCTCGGCAGATGAAGCTGTCAAGATCGCCAAGGTGGATTTGGATTTGATTGACAGCCTGAAAACGACTTCAGGTGATATCACACTGACCGGTGCCACTAACGAGGATCTTTCAGCGGACATTGCAAAATTGGCCCCGGCCGGCTCGATTAATATTGAGGCGGTGGACGAAAGCCTCACGGTAACCGAGTCACAGCTGCTTGCACTGGCATCCGTGAGCGTGACGGGCAATAGTTTAATCAACCTGACCGAAGCCACGGCAGCCAACCTTGATAGTAATCTTTCCAAGCTAACGGCTACGCCCGGTGTCATCAATGTGGCGCTCGCGGGAAATGACGACCTGTCGGGTTTTGATTTAAGCAGCATTGGAACGCTTACCTTGTCAGGAACTACGGTGTTAGATCAAGCCTATGCTGAGATGCCTTCGGTTGATATTAACGCGTCAGGACAACAGATTACGCTGGCCACAGAGGGGGAGCTGGCATTGGCTTCCGGTCAAGCGATTGATATCGTAAACCACGGTGCCTTGGAGCTTGCAGGCAACAACACTACCTATGGGATGACGGTTTCCCAGCACAGCGGCTTCACTTCTATCATCGGTAATGAGAACGACATTACACTGTACGGTAAAGGTGTTGTGACAGGCGCAAGTGATGTTACGACTTACACTCTGAGTAACTATGATGCGATCCAGCTCACATTAGGCAGCCTTGGCCAAAATGTGGATGCAACCTCTATATCCGGTGCTACCTTAAACTTTGATATAGCGGGAAAATACAATGGCACAGTTGAAACGCAGGAATCGGACGCGCTTAACGTTATCTATAATGCTGATATTAGTGGTGTGATTGCGGAAGGAATAGAGGGCGGGGCCTTCAATGCGGATACGCTGGCAATCTATGGCTCCTCAGGCAACTCTGTTTCTATGACGGGAGCGCAACTTGGAGGTTTTACAAACAACATCACTGGAACCGGTTCATTCAGACTGACGGATGCGTTGTCTGGAGGCGAACTAGACAATATCACCCTGCCACATCGTTCATTGATCTATATGTTTGACAGCACGAATGTGCTGACTACAAAAGACAGTTTAGTCGCCGGTAATGATTTACTGGAAATTTTCGCAGGTGGCCCGACTGGGACTCACCCTTTGACCTTCGACGGTTCTGCTGAGACAGGTGGCGCATTTACCGTGTTAGGTAGTGCTGTAGATGACCATATTACTGGCGGCGCTCGCTATAATGTTATTACGGGCTATGGCGGTGCAGACACCTTGGTTGGTGGATCAGGCCAGAACATCTTTGTCTACAACGAGGCTAGCGATTCAAGCGCTGGCAGTTATGACCGCATTGTTAATTTCAGCGCTGATACTCCCGACAATAACAAGATTAATGTTCGACTCGTTGATTTTGCTAATGACGCTGAAACAGTTGAAAACGTAAATAATCAGGTCTCGGGAAGTGTCGATACTGAGACATTGGTGACTGATTTGAACGTTCTACTCAACGTAGCTGGTGGAGCAGGTTACGATACAGACCAAGCGAATGATGTTTCAGCAGCTCTTGTTGAGGTAAATGGGGGTGACCTCTCAGGGAAAAAATTCCTTGCCATCGACGTCGATGGCAACGATGAATTTTCGGCGGATGACCTATTGATCGAAATTACCGGTATTTCAGGCACATTTGATCTTGATAACTTTGCTCAATGATGCCGCTCTCGAAGTTGAAAAACCTATTTTGAGGTAGCTCAAAACGCTCGTCTCGTCAGGGAGTAGGTAGACCTTGGGTGCTTTGTGTATTTGAATAACGCGCCAGTGCCGCTCTGTGCGGCGCTTTATGCCTCTACCTGATGATTTCCTTGCCTTTACGGCATAAACGCGGCCCTGTGGCCGCTGTGAGCTGTATGACTGCTTACCCTGACTCCGAAGGCTCTGATACGGCGCCTATCCCTCCGGCTACCCGCACGGCTTTGTTAGCTGAGCTTGCGGCTAACGAGCACCTGCTGTTCGAGCCCATGACCCAGGCCGGCCTCGATAGCCTTTACGCGCTGTACGACCAGTGGCAGGCAACGTTGGGCGACTCCCCCGATGCTATCGCGCTGTGTGACGCCTTGGATGATTTCATCGGCGCCTGCATCGAAGACGACGGGGCAGGCAGTGATAGCGTAGAGCAGGCTTATTTCACGCTGGTGGACACGGTGAATGAGGGAGGAACATGAGCCCGTCAGCCAATCCTTTAATAGCGTTCTATCGTGGCGAGCGTGCTGATCATCAAGGGCGCACCTTGCAGGATCTCTGATTATTACCCCGTGCTGGCTGGAACACACCCACGACAACATCCAGTGACTGTTTCTGATTCCCGAGGCGGGCGCTTCAATGACTTCGAGCCGCTACTGGATGAGGCAGAGCAGGCATCTTGTGCCGAAGGCGAAACGCTTCGGACTATCCAGCCCTAAGATTGAGCTGTATTAACGCGCATGCCGCCCTAAACGGCGTTTTATGCCACCACCTGACAATTTCCCTTCCTTACCTCATAAATGCGGCTCTATGGCCTTGATGAGCTGCTAAAATAACAATGTTATAGATAGGTTAACCTCTTAGCCCAAGAATTGTATCGAAGATAGTAGAAGCCGTATCAATCACCCTAGCATTTGCCTGATAGTACTGCTGATAACGGATCAGGTTAGCAGCTTCTTCATCCAGGTTAACGCCGGATTCAGATTGTTGCACGGCACGCAGCTGATCGGTGAGCCCTTGACGTGCATCTAGGTTCACTTGGGTGATATTGGTGCGATTCCCCACGTCACTTACCATGGCGCCGTAAGCCCCGCTAAACGTCGCATTATCACCAACGGTGTCTTCACTTTGTAGGTTTTGTAGCGCTAACGCATTGCGGTTATCACCGGGCCCCGTGGTGCCTGATAACCCTGTAAAAGTCACGCCACTTGTCGTGCCTTCGCTTGGCAGTTCATCGATGGTGAAACTTAAAACCGTTTCTCCCGTGGCATCATCCTTGATGGTGAGTCGATCACCTACCGCTAGCGTATCGCCTGTTGCGTTGTTTACGGAGAGCACATTATCAATTTCGGTACCGTCTTCCTTAAACACACTAAATACACCGTCAGGCGGTGGGTCATTGGGTACCGAGCCTGCATCGGGTGATACGAAGAGGTTATTTTCACTGTCCGCACCAAAGAAGCCTAGGCTCAGTGAGCCATCATCTGCTGCCTTCACGGCAAAGCTTGGAGGGCGGTAGTCGCTGTCCATTTCCTTGAAGCCGGGCGCTACGTCAATGTCGCTGACTGTTAGCTGATCCTGCACGCGGCCGATAGGGGTGTTGTCGGGATTAATGCCGCCAGTGGTTGAGGCGCCGGGCATATCATCCCAAGTAGCCTTGATATCAAATTCACCGTTACCCGACACTAGCAAAAATAGAGGCTCTTTTACGTTATCAATATTTAATTTCTCTTCCCGATAGCCCGTATCTGTACTTAGATTGTTAGGTTTAGTATCAAATCTATTGCCATCACCTGTATAGGTAAGCTCCATACCCGCATAATTTAATGTTGCAGGATCTGAGAGGTCTGCGGAGTATTTATCCTTACGGTTCAGAAGGTCGTTGTTGTTGTAAGTCGTTCCTTCATTAAACCCGTTTGTTAGAGTAAATATATTTGTTTCTACATCTTCTGCTGATGTGATTGAGATTCCATCAGCATTATTTTGCCAAGTATAGTCTGCTTCGGTACCTTCCCAAGTCGAGGGATCAGCATCCGTTCCTTCAACTGGCGTGCCTATTAGATGCTTGCCGTCTCGGGTGAAAAGTTGGATGTCATCATCTGCTCCTCGGTCCTTGAGATGGATTTCAACATTTTTTGCACCTGCTGGGATAAAGGCGATAGGCTGCAGGCCTGATTTCAACGTTTCCCAGTCCCCTTCATTTAAAACATCGCTAATTATTTTAGTTTCACCTAAACGCGTTGTGCTCTGCGATTGAAAATCGACTGTGGAGTAGGGCATGGGGCGCACAGGGCTTTGAGCGGCGGCGATCTTGTCCAGGTCGTTGATTCGCACGTCCATGCCTGCGGCGGCACGGCGTACTGGCTGTACTTCAAACGTATCCCCCTGTGATGGCGGGCCATCAAACGCCATGGTAATGCCGCCAAATGCCAGCACTTCGCCATCCCATTCAGTACTTACTGTCTCGCCGCTGTCTTTTCGGATGGCAGTAAACGTGCCGTTGTCATAGCGAACCTGGTAATCCGTTGCGCGCAGGTCATCGACGCGTGTCGGATCGAAGGCAATGGCGTCGACCTTCGCGTTGTTATCGGGAGAGCTGTAAGCCTGAGGTGCACGAATCGTAAAGAAGTTCTCACCTTGATCACCGTTTAGATCCACCCCCTGCTTGTGCTGCTCGTTGAAGGCGGTAGTTAACGACACAGCAAGCTGCCCGATTTGATTCTGGGTTTTATCCAGCGATTCTTCGCGGAAGCGCATTAACCCGCCGAGGCTACCGCCGGTAATCACGTCTTCTTCAAGGGGAACTACGTTGCCGCCGCCATCGCGATAGCCAATCACAGTACGTTCTGGGTCGGTTTCGGATTGCAGTGATGTGAGCTTGAATGCGTCGGTGCCGGTGACCAACGGCTGCCCGTTGGGCAGGCTGACGTTGTAAGTCTTGCCATCCTGAATGTTGAGGCGCGAGTCCATGCGATCGCTTAATTCGCTGATCAGGTGGTCACGCTGGTTGAGCAGGCTGTTGGGGGCTTCGCCGGTACGTGCACGAGCCAAGGCGATTTCCCGGTTTAGACCGGCAACTTGCTGGGTAGTGTTGTTGACCTGAGTGATTTCGTCTTTGATCTCACTGTTGATATTCTGCTGCATGTCCTGCAGGTAGCCATCAAAGGAGCGGAACTGAGCACTAAGCGTTTGGGCCGACCCGATAACGCCTTGCCGTGAGGCAGGATCTGAAGGCGCGCTGGCTAAATCTTCTAAGCCAGAAAAGAAGTTTTGCATTAATGGGGCCAAACCAGCGTCGCGATCGGCCAAAAGGTTATCGACTTGCTCGACTTGTTGCGCGTATTTTTCTAATGCGCTGGATTGGGTGCGTGCATCGTTGAGCTGATCGGCGACGTAGCGGTTGAATTGACGCTCGATATCATCAACTTGAACGCCACGTGTGCCCGCTGAGCCCTCGCCGAGCAGTGTCACTTCACGGTTGAAGCCGGGTGTATAAACGTTGCTGATGTTGTTGCTCGTGGTATTTAAGGCGTTTTGTGCCGCATTCAGCCCGCTCAAGCCAGTCGAAAACATGCTCATTGCTCAATGTCCCTATCGTGTTTCTTAGCGCATCATTTTGGCAAAACATACTTTATTTAGGTGGGCCGTTAAAGCTAAATCTAGTGAATTATTAATTTTACCCTATCCGAACCACGGCGGCTTCAAGTTCCAAGTGCAACGCTATTGAATAGTGCTCGGATCGGCGACGGATTTCTATTGGAACCCCGCTGCCATGGGCTATGCGGGTCGGCAAAGTAGATCGCTGTTCCCGTCTTCTGAGTGATCTCGGCATGGTTCACCATCTCTTTGCTCTGGTCATAGGTCATGGACAAGCGCGGGGAGCGCGTCACCTCATACAGCCGGCAGAGCTGTTGTTGGCACCGATGATGAGGTCACCCTCCCAATGGCCAGGTATCAGGCGGTCTTCGATCGCAGGGGGCCGCAGATGAATGCTTTCTAAATCTGGAATCTGTTGTCGCCTATCCTTGCCACGGCTGCGAGGGCGGCGTTTACCTTTACCCTGGCGCAAACAGGCAATCAGCTTCCTCTTGAGCGAGCCGCGCGGCATGAGGTAGAGCGCATTGTAGATGGCTTCGTGCGAGACGTGGCGGTTAGTGTTATCAGGAAATATACGCTTCAGTGTGCGGGCAATTTGCTATGGTGACCAGTACTTGCGCAGTAGGTGGACCACCAGTTCTCGTGAAATAGTACCGGGCGCACGCCCCAACTGACGGACGATAGCGCGAATCGAGTGGACCAGCATGATGGCGGCTCGATCTTCAGCAGAAGGATGGTGGTAACAATAAGTCATGGCAATACCCTACCTGATAGGTTAGGTGTTGCGCTTATTCATTGAGACCGCCAACCGATGAATAAGGCTGCTTTAGGTAGTTGAAAGGCCAAAATGGCCCGGTGTTACAGCCTGAGTGCGGTACTGGCTGAGGTACTATGAGAAATCCAGGCTAGGTATCGTGCGGATGAATGGATGGCGCCAATAGGTATTTCGAAAGTGTCTCAATGTTACTGAACGTCAATGATAGGTAGTGTCGTGTTTGCTAGGCTAGTGGTGATAGATCATATGCATCGAGATTACCAACGCAAGAAGGTTAGCTGGTATGGCAACGCAAGATATTCAAATCATTTACCTTGGCTTACTGGGTCGTCCCGCTGATGAAGAAGGCTTGGCGTATTGGAATGAGTTAATAGAAAGCGGCACGCTGACGCTAGAACAGCTACGTGCCAATATCGTTAACGAACAGCCAGAATTTGCCGACGGTCCAGGCCAACTGAGCCGTGATGATTTCGTCACTCAGCTTTACCTTAAATTGTTTGGCCGCGAAGCCGATGATCAGGCCGACTACTGGATAATCGGCGAAGGCGCTGGGGTCAATCTGGATCAACTGGTGCTTGCCTTTACCGAGGGTGCCTCTGAAGAAGACATCAATGCACTCGATAACCGTACCACGGTGGCCCAGCAGATCACCGACGCAGGCCTGGTAGAAGAAGGTGAAGCGACAACGCTACTGGAAGACGTGACCAGTGACCCTGAGACGGTGACCGCTGCCGAGCAGGCGATTGAATCGCTTGAAAATGATGATCCCCCCGTTTCGCCACCTACCCCTACACCTCCCTCGCAGACCTTCGAGTTATCGGCCGATGGCATTGTGACCGATGCGACCGATGGCGCTGATGTGGTGACCGGTGGCCCTGGCGATGACGTCATTCGCGCCAGCCAGGATGCCGACGGCAATGGCACGGCGGATGACCCTCAATTTGAAGTGGGGGATGTACTGGACGGTGGTGGCGGAACGGATCGCCTGGTGGTGACGGATGTGGATCCCGGTACGCACGACCTGCCCGCGTTGCGCAATGACACGGCGGCCGCGAACATCGAGATACTCGACATCAAGACACTCGACGAGGGCGTGGCACAATCGCTGCGGATAGACGTTGCCGACTACAGCGATGACCTGACGGATATTCGCATCACCGATGGTGATAGCCAGGCGGATGATGTGGAAGTGAACAACCTGGCCGCCGACATGACGATACAGGCCAACAGCGATCTTGGCACCCTGGATATCGCGGGCTATCGCGCTGGCGTTTCTGAGCAAACGACCACGCTAGCGCTGACCGGCGGCGTGACCCTCTCGGACATTGACGATACCAGCGCAGCTACCGAGTCGCTGACCATTGAGTCCACCGGGGAGAAGGGCAATACGGTCACTGACCTGGGTGATGACGGACGCTTTCAGGGAGCGGATATCATTATTACCGGCGATACAGCGTTCGCGATCGACCTCGGCACAAGCGATATCGAGACGGTCGATGGCAGCCAGGCAACCGGGGGGTTGACGCTGAAAGGCAACCCCAGCGCGACTACGCTCATAGGCGGTGCAGGCAACGATACGGTTAATGCTGGCGGGAACGACGTTGCAGCAGACGCTTCCGTCAGCCTGGGCGCTGGTGACGATGTCGTGAGCAACCTGGGGGCAGTGGCCGAAGAGGCGTCTTTCGATGGTGGTGAAGGCACCGACACACTGCCGCTTCAAGCGGTGGCGGCTGCCAATGTTGGTGCGTTCAGCAATTTCGAAGTGTTCGACGTCAACGCCCTGAACAAGACGTTCGATCTGAGCATGTTGTCGGCAGGTAATGATATTCAAGAAATCGTTGGTTCGGGTGCCACGGGGGCAGGTGGTGAATTGACTCAGGTTGGCGCTGGCGTTGGTTTCCGTGCCACGGCTGATATGGGCACTGCAAGCGACCTTGTGCTGACGCAGGCAACAGCCGGTGAGTTAGCTGTTACTCTGGATGTTGATCAGACACCAACGGCTTCCGCTTCGGATGATAACAGCGCTAATGTGGGCGTTGTGGCCACTAACGCGACCAGCGTAAACGCTGTCTTTGATTCTGAAAGCGTCAACGCAATCGATGGCGGACCGATCACCAACGTGCAGACGATTGGTCTGACAGTTGGCAACGATGACGCCGCCGTTGCAGGGGGGGCAACCTCTATTAACGTTGACTCGGGTGGTGAAAACGCTGAGAACGTTCTGGTTGTTGATGACCAGACCAGCGACGCTAACGGTGATTCCGTTCTTACGGCGTTGACCATTACGGGCGATCAAGACCTTGATATCAGAAATTTCAGCGCGACGTCTGGCAATGACGGTACCGCTATCGAAACGGTCGATGCTGGCGCGTTTACCGGTGATCTGCGTGTCGATCTGGGAGCGCTTGCCAACGTTGGTGATCTGACACTCAGTGCGGGTGCAGGCAACGACAGCATCGACCTGTCTTCCCTTGCGACTGGCTACGCCGGTGAGGTGTCTATTGCACTGTCCGCTAGGGCAGGCAACGACCTGATTACCCTGCACGGTTCGCCTGATCGGGTGGGGGGCGACGCTATCAGCATTACCAACTTTCAAGCCGGAAACGACGGCGACAAGATTGCCATAGAGAACAGTACCGTAAGCGGTAGTTTCGATACCAATGCCTTCGGCTCGGTAGAGGCTACTCCTGATACGGGCGTTACATTAGGTTCAGGCGATGCTGACGCTGGTCTGGTCATGATAACGGGTGAAAACGCTGGTTTGGATAGCCTCTCTGATGCAGACGTCCATGAATACCTGGAGGACTTCGATGGTAATGGAGGTTTCAACGACGGTTACTTAAGGCTAAGCCAGAATGACGACGTTGCTTACGTCGCGGTTGAGTATGCCGGTGATACAGGTATCTATGAGGTTAGCAATAGTGCCCCTCTTGGTAATGGTCTCAGCAACGCCGATCATCTGGTGACGCTGGCCGGTGTCTCTACGGACGACCTGACCGCCGACAACTTTGCTTCTTTTCTATGAGTAACCGGTAGCAATTCTTCTCAATGGGTAAAAGCATCCCATCGGTGGCCTTTTGGTACACACCTGAGCGCGCAAGCCATGGCGCAACCCCACTGCGCTTCCATGACTGGCGCCACAGCTTTGCCTGCTTTCTGGTCGGTGCCGTGGGGCTCTGAGCGTATCGAGGTTGCCGCTTGTCGCCCCTGCTAGTCGGTTGCTTGGTGAGAGCGGCAACGTGACGGGGGGGATTCATCGATGCTATCAGCAAGTTGCAGCTTGATGACCAGATGATCGGATGTAGGTTGGGTAATCTGTGCTTCATATTGCTGGTCAGCGTCGCGCTCAAAGCGCTCCATGACGTCGATCAGCTCATCGGCCAATGCCTGTTTTTGTAACTTTGTCAGGGGCATAGTAGATGTCCTTATTCATGAACGTTAGTACAAGCGGCTAAGCGTTGTGCGTCCCATTGCTACCATGTCGTTGTCGTGGTGCGGGCAGATACCGTTTCCATGCACGATGTGTCTTTTCATTAAATCGTGTGATAAGACGTAAGCATATTGACTATTTTAGTCACAAAAAGCGTTAAGGAACCGATGAATAATGCTGCTTGAGGTAGTTGAAAGGCCAAAATGGCCCGATCACCGTTTCAGCGAGCCATATCTGGTCACTTGATCTAAAAAGCTACCCCTTTACCTGCCTCAGCGTGCATGCCAACCCCCATTTTGGCATTGTTTTTCCATTTAGCCGCAGACTAAAATCATCCACTATCTCCGTAAAATACCAAGATAAACAAACGCTATAAGCAATTAGCTGGAGGCGACGTCCATGCAACTCGGCCCACATGAGCGCGCACCGACGCGCGAGATCGCATTCTTCACTGCGGATGTGCAAGATCGGCAAACCCTGATCAATGGACTACGCCCCGGCGTCGCGCATCACATTCTCTCACCCGAGGGTAACGGCCTCTCTGAAATCGCGACTGTGCTGGCGGGCGAGACGAATATAACAGCACTGCATATTGTCTCGCACGGCGCACCGGGTGAAGTGTTTCTGAGCGCAAATCGGTTGTCAGGGAGAACGCTGCAATCTGCCTCTCGAACCTTTGACGAGATCCGGCAGACATTGTCGGGGGATGCGGAGGTCATTCTTTACGGCTGCCGCGTCGCTGAGGGTGAGGCGGGTGCCGCTTTTGTCGAGGGTCTTCGGAACAGTCTGGACCGAGACGTGGTGGCATCTGAACACCCTGTCGGGGCGGCCGAGAAAGGCGGTTCCTGGGGAATTGAACCGATGCGGCGAGAGCTTGCTTTTCAGCTTGAGGCTCAAGTCTCTTATCAAGGCGTTCTTGCCAATGCGACCTTCGGTTTTGAAGATGGTCTAATGGGAGTCAACACGAAGTCGATAACTGGCACAGAGACAGCCGGTGCGCTTACCGTCACATCAACTGACCTTAACATTGTGAGGGCCAGCGATTATGGCGTGGTTATCAATGGGATGGAATCTATTGCTACGGATTTCGGTACTGGCTTCGAGTCTTCATTGGTTTTTTATTTGGAAGGCAGCAATGTTTTCGACCTGACATCCATTAGTGTGGGAGACTTGAGTGGTTCGCTCGAAAACCTGACGCTTTCTGCGAATGGTAATACGCTACCATTTTCGGTTATGGCTAGTGAGACGAAGACGTTTGATGTCTCTGCGGACCCGGGGGCGGCAAACTTTCAGGGAATATCATCCTTCACACTGACGCCGAATGATGGTCAGATGGCGCTTTCCATCGATGACGTGGAATTCCAGAACATCACGGCCCCCAATACACCCCCCACCTTCGACCAGGACAGCGACAACAATGGTGTACTGTCCGGTGCGGAGGCAGGGGGTACGGCGAATTTGACCATGGCCGAAGACAGTGGCGCGCTGGGGCTGATCAATTTTTTGCAGGTGGATGATCCTGATGGTTCTCAGACCCTGACCTGGTCGGAGAACGGGACCGACGGCCCTGACAACGGCTCGCTCGAGATTGAGTCCGGCACGGTGAACACGCCCGCCACCGACGAAAAGCCCTTCAACGCTATCTATACCCCGAACACCGATTTCAACGGCACCGATACCTTCAGCATCGACGTCAGCGACGGCACTGATACCGATACCTTGCAGATGACAGTGACGGTGACCGATGCGCCCGACGTTACCTCGGTGGACGTGGCCGACGGGACCTATGGCCTGGGCGACGACGTCACCGTGTCCGTCACCTTCGATGAGGCCGTGACCGTCGTCACCGGAACGCCGACCATCGACATTAATGTAGGTGGCAACATCCGCACGGTGGACCTGGATCGCGGTGATGGTACAACCACGCTTTCTGGCACCTATACGATACAGAGCGATGACGACGCCGACAGCATCGCCATCGATTTTAACGCCGTAAGCGGTGAGATTGTGGACAACGACGGCGACGGCAATAGCGCCGACCTCTCCCACGATGCCATCAACGACAGTGGCGTGACCGTGGATGTCAGCGCCCCGACGATATCGGCGGTCTCGATCCCGAATGCGTCGGCCAGGGTCGGCGATGCGGTGACGGTGAGCATTACGGCGGGTGAGGTTGGCCTGTCGCTGGATACCGGTACGGTGAACGGGGTGCCCTTGACCGGGTTTTCGGATGACGGCGGCGGCAATTATTCGGCGACCTACACGGTTCAGGAAGGTGATGCGGACCGCGCGGCAGGTGACGATATTCCGGTCAATGTCATCCTTTCCGACGCCGCCGGGAACCTGTCGACCCCCTACAATACGTCGATCAGTCAGGGTGGTGACGCCATCGATGCGAATTCGCCAAACGTGGGTTTACCGGTCTTAGACGCGGCCTCGGACAGCGGCACCAGCGACAGTGATAACATCACCGATACTGCCACCCCTACGATTTCGGGAAGCACCGAGTCGGGAGCGGCGGTCACCGTGCGCGTCGACGGATCGTCTGTGGGCACGACGACAGCGGATGGCGCAGGCGACTGGAACTTCACATTTGCGGATGGCGATCTCAGCGAAGGTGCGAACACGGTCGATATCCTGGCCAACGATGCCGCTGGGAATACCAGTGATGATTCTGGCGACCTGACCCTGACGCTGGACACGACAGCACCGGTGCTCGGCGACGACACGTCCGCCAGCGTGCAGGAAAACGATCCCGCCGGGGTGCTGACCGGCGTGAACGGGGCCGGTGACAACGTGACGGACAACGACACCGGGGCGGATACCACGGCACCGGTCGCAGCGGTGAATGGCAACGCCGATGCTGTTGACAGCGCGGTGGCGGGTGACAACGGCGGCTTGTTTACCGTTGCCGACGATGGCAGTGTGCGCTTTGATCCAAACGGCGATTTTGATGCGCTGGCCACAGGAGATAGCGAAACCACCGGCGTCACGCTCACCATCCGAGACGCCGCTGGCAACACTAACACCTCGACCCTGAGTGCCCAGGTGACCGGCGCAAACACCGCCCCGACACTGACGATCGGTAGCGCGCCGACGGTGAACACGGGCCGGACCACGACGTTGGATACCACGCTCCTGAACGGGACAGACCCGGATGACGACGTGGCGGACCTGATCTTTATACTGGGCAGTGTGCCGGGCAGCGGTACGCTGGAGCTTTCGGGGACGGCCCTTGGTGTGAATGACCGCTTCACTCAGCAGGAACTCATTGATGGCGACCTGACCTTCACGGCAGGCAGCTCAACTGGCGATGTCAGCTTTGATGTTTTCTTGGTGGACGACGACTTCGGTAGCTCGCCTGACGCCACTGTCACGGTCAAGGTGACGGCACCACCTCCGCCCCCACCGACCAGCCCGGACCCTGAGCCGGAACCTTCACCGGACACCATAGACGGCGCACCGGCCACTGTGACCAGCACCGTTGACCCAAATACCGGTAACGCCATTACCGAATTCGTGATCCTGCCGGTTACCGACGGTACCCGGGTCAATGAGGACGACGCCACCAACGACGTGGATGTGGACCTGAGTGACCGGGTAAGGGCCAGCATTTCCGAAAACCTGGGGCTGATCGCCACCCGGCGGCTTGATAGCAGCCGGGACGACCTGCGTACCCTGATCAACCGCCCTGAGAATGAGGGTGACACGGATGGGCCAAACAGCCGGGAGGTAGGCGACTTCCTCGGCGCTGTCTCCCCATCCAGCGATATCGTCACCGTCACCCCCACCCGTTCGGGCGACGCTACGGGCGATGAACGGGTCACTGTGCTGGTCGCGCCAACCGACGAAGACGATACGACACCCGTGGTGGTGGTCGACGCCCGACAAATGGATACCGGCGATACCTCTCCAAGCGTTGATATTACCGGCGCCGGTTCTATTGTGGTACGCGGCAGCGGCACGTTCCGTGGCAACGAGGAACTGGCCGACGGCGGTGCGCCGGATGTGGACAACGTCCTCGGGGACAACAACGCCCAAACCCTGTTCTTCGGCCCTGGCGACGACATCATACGGGGCGGCGGTGGTAACGACGTGGTCGGTTCGGCTGGCGGCGACGACCGGCTGTTCGGCAACAGCGGCGACGATGAGCTGTCTGGCGGTGCCGGTGCTGACCTGCTGCATGGTGGCCGCGATACGGACGTAGTGCGTTATGAAGGCAATCGTGACGATTACCTCATCACGCAAGATCACAGCGTCATCACGGTACAAGCCAGGAATGACAGCAGCGATACCGACACGCTGGTCAACGTGGAAAGCCTGGCCTTCGCCGACGGCGAGGAGAGTATCACCTATGACGACGACCTGAGCTGGATTACGGGGCTCTACGACCAGGTGCTGGGACGCCAGGCCGATGTGGACGGTATCCAGTACTGGGCGCAGCAACATGCCGAGGGGCTTGGCAAGAGCGATATGGCGCGGCTGTTCATGACGTCGGCGGAGGCCAGTCAGTCCCTGGACGTGCAGGATGATGGCATCGAGGGCGTAGTGGACACGCTCTACGCGTCGCTGCTCGGCCGCGAGGCGGATGCCTCGGGCAAGGCCTACTGGGTAGACCAGTTGGAAAGTGGGGCGTCGCTTGGCGATGTGGTTGGCGGCTTCATGGTGTCTGAGGAAATGCGCACCCACGACCTGGATGCGACCCAGTGGGATTTCATCGCCTAGGTATTACGGTGCTAGGTATTACGGTGCCATGTTGTTTGCATGGCGCCTGACCGATGCCGAGGTTGTCGTTTAACGCCGCTGTCGGTCTGTTGCTTGGCTGTCGGCCCTTTGCGCAGGGCTGGAAGGCCTCGACACCGAGCGGTATGGCATGGATGATAGCGGCTCGATACTATACTTTGACCAAGGAGTTTTGATCATGGCAGACGACAAGCAAACCATCACCATCGATGGCGCCGAGTACAACGTGGCCCACCTGTCGGATAACGCCAAGGCGCAAGTGACCAACCTGCGCGTAACCGATGCCGAAATCGAAAAGCTCAAGCAGCAGCTCGCGATCTATCAGACGGCGCGTACCGCTTATGCCAGAGCGCTTTCTGAAGAGCTGCCCAAGAAAGAGGTGCACTGAGGATGTGGAAGGTAGCCTTCCTCCTGGCCTCTGCGGCGCTATTGACGGGGTGCGGCGGCGTGCCGTTGGTGCCGTGCATTTGAAGGGTGTCACCGTCAACGATACAGTCACTCTTGATATGCCATTATTGGCACCGGCGCATTAGCGTGGATTGATTGGACAGGCCGTTAGTTGCCAGCGGCAAGGCCTGTTTTTATTTCCGATTCAACAACCGTTGGTCAATAAAACAATGACAACCCAGCCAAGCCTTTCATTGCCTTCCGGTATCCTGCCTACGGCGATCGGCGAGGCCGCCGACCGTGGCTATGACGTGCTGACGCGGCCAGACGGCAAGACCATCACCGTCGGTTACACCTGGTCGGGCAGTGACGACGATATCTTCCTGATCCAGCGCTACCCGGACGGTCGTCTGGACCCTGCGTTTGGCGATAACGGCGTCGTGCTCACGGCGCTCAACGAAAGCGCACCGGCCAGCACCGACCAGTTCCTGCTGGATGAGGGTGATGACCGCGCCTACAGGATCCTGCCCGCCGCAGACGGCAAGTTCGTGGTGGCGGGGCTCAGCGTGGCGGCAACCTCCGGCACTTCCTACAGTTTTATGGCGCAATACCACGCCGACGGCACCCTGGACACCGCCTTCGGCGAGAACGGCATCTTTCGCTATGAGGATCCCAACGAGATCGGCCCGTGGACGGTGGCCGAATCTTCCGATGGCGGCTATTTCATCAGCTATCCCAGTAATAGCGAGATTATCAAGGTCGCCGGGGACGGCACGCTGGATGCCGACTGGGCCGATGACGGGGTGCTGTCCCTCGACCCGGCCGCGCCGTCCAACGGTTTCTATGCCCTGGATGACGGTGGCCTGGGGCGGGTGAGCGTGGCTTCCGGCAGCACGGCGTACACCTATACCCTTGAACACTATACGGCGGACGGCGTGCTGGCGGCGTCCGCCTTCGAGAATGGCATCGCGACAGTGCCGGTCACCTTTCCCGGGCAGGCGACCGCCACGTTCTTCTCGGCGACCCCGGGCGAGGTCCTGCGTCTGGGGCAGCAGCTGGTCGTCTTCAGCAACGCCCAGGTATTTCCCGATGGCGGCGGTTCGATCGAGAACCTGCTTTATATTCACAAGTTCAACCTTGACGATGGCCAGCTGGACACTAGCTTTGGCAACGGCGGGTTCGTCGAGATCGCCGACCAGAGCGGTTTCAGAGGCGATATTGTCGTAGGGGATGACGGCAGTTTCTTTCTGCTTTCCAACGGCGGCGGCAGTGGCACCGGCGTTGACTTCGAAGTCACCAAGCTGAATCCCGATGGCAGCGTGGCAACGGAGTTTGGCGATGGGGGGACGGCCACCGCTGACATCGGCGGCCTGAACAACTATCCATGGGGGCTGGACCTGGACGCCGACGGCAATGTCTATGTGGCGGGGAATCGTTACCAGCCCGATGACAACAACGATGTGGCGATCGCCAAGTTTACCCCGGAAGGCGTGCTGGACCCGGCTTTCAACGAAGGGGTTGCCTATGCGGAGGGGGCCGCGCCGGTTGATGTGCTGCCCGAGGTGTTGCTGGAAGCGGTGGACGGCCATTTGGCGCAGGCCACGCTGACGGTGACCGGCGGCTACGACCCTCAGCACGAGAGCCTGGCGCTTGCGACGGATGCTGCCACCATGGGCAACATCAACGCGGACTTTGACGCTGACACCGGCACCTTGACGCTTGCCTCGGCCAACGCCGAGGCCACGCTGGCCGAGTGGCAGGCGGCGCTTGAGGCGGTGACCTTTGCGACGTCCGCCAACGTGCTTGCCGTGGAGGGCCGGGCGATTGCCGTGCAGGTCGATGACGGCAGCGAGACCAGCGACGTTACCACCGCCAACCTGACGCTGGTACCGGTCAACGACGCCCCGACCATTGCTGTCAATGATGGCCCCAGTGTCAGAGTCGGCAGCACCGTGACCCTGACCGACGCGAACCTCAACGAGGGCGACCCGGACGACGACGGCGATGGGTTGACCTATACGCTGGATGCCCTGACCACCAGCGGGACCCTTGCGCTCGGCGGCAACGAACTGGCGGTGGGGAATACCTTTACCCAGCAGGATGTCGACGCGGGGCGTGTGGCCTTTGAGGCTGGTCGCCAGGTGGGCGAGGTAAGCTTCGATATTACCTTGGCGGATGGTGGCGAGGACGGGGCCGGGACGGTCAGTGATAGCGTGACGATAGAAGTGCTACCTCGGCCACCTCGGCCGGATCCGGATCCGATTCAGGTGACGCCCCCCGCACCGCAGCCGCCCACGCCTTCAGGACTACCCACGGTGAGCGAGACAATTACGTATACAGGCAACGGTGCTGGCACCGCCCAATTGGTCGAGGATACCGGCAACGCCAATGAGGTGAGCGCGACGTTGCCGGGTGGGGTGAGCCTGATCAACGAGGGTGCCCGCACCGCAGTGACACCCGAGCAGGCGCTTGTCGACCTGATCGCGAGCATCGACGCCCGGCAGCCGGCGAACGCGGGCGACCAGACCGGGGTAGCCGGGGAGTGGCTGTCTCGCCTGGATGACGGCCTGCTGGATGTACGCACCCTGGTGCTGAGTGACAGCGGCACGGGCTCGACCAGCACGCCGATCCAGATCACCGGGATGGCAGGTGATGCTGACACGAGGAATGGCCGTCAGGAAGCCTTCGTGATCGATACCCGCTCGCTGCCTGACGGCAACCAGCTCCAGCTCGATCATATCGACTTTGCCAGCGTGATCGGCGCCACCACGATAACCGGCGGTGGCGGTGACAACGTGGTGATCGGCGATGATGCCGATCAGTTCATCGTGCTGGGCGAGGGCGATGACGAACTGCACGGCGGCGGCGGAGACGACACCATCGGCTCCGAGGGCGGCGATGACCGCCTGTTCGGCGACGACGGTGACGACACGCTGTTCGGCGGTGCCGGGGTAGACCTGCTGCACGGCGGTCGCGACACAGACACGGTCCGCTACGAGGGCAGCCGCGATGACTATGTGATCGCTCAGGAATACGGCGTTGTCACGGTGCAGTCCAAGGCAGATCCCGAGGATAGCGACACCCTGGTCAATATCGAGATGTTAAGCTTTGCCGATGACGAGCTGGCACTGAGCTACGACGACCTGGCATGGATCACGGGGCTCTACGATCAGGTGCTGGGTCGCCAGGCGGACGTGGACGGTGTGCAGTACTGGGCGAAGCAGCACGCCGAGGGCCTTGGCAAGAGCGAGATGGCGATGCTGTTCATGACGTCGGCGGAAAGCGGCCAGTCCCTGGACGTGCAGGCTGACGGTGTCGATGCCGTGCTGGATACACTGTATGGCGCGTTGCTTGGCCGCGAGGCGGATGCCCCAGGTAAGGCCTACTGGGTAGACCAGTTGGAAAGTGGGGCGTCGCTTGGCGATGTGGTTGGCGGCTTCATGGCGTCCGAAGAGGTGCGCACCCACGACCTGGACGCGGCTCAGTGGGATTTCATCGCTTAGGTATCAGGGGGCCAGGTATCACGGCGCCATGTTGTTTGCATGGCGTCTGACCAATGCCGAGATCGAGAAGCTCAAGCAGCAGCTCGCGATCTATCAGACGGCGCGTGCCGCTTATGCAAGGGCGCTGAGCGAAGAGTTGCCCTAGAAAGAAGTGCATTGAGTACCGTGAAGCTGGCGCGATGAGTCGCGCTGGAACCACTTTGGAAGCTTGAATCCAAGCATCAAGGACGTTCATGGGGTACTAATAACACGATCTTTTTACCCTCAACCCCCAGCGTGTGCTGGGGGTTGAGGAAGGGTGTTGACCACCTTAGAACGTATAGCTGATGCCAATTAAAGCAACCGGGAAAACAGGCAGTTTGTCGATGTCGTCCTTAAGGCTTTCTTCTTCACCGCGAAGATCGTCGCGCAGCGTCGGATCCAGATTTTCGAAGCCGTTGGTCGTATGCAGCGAGACGTCAATATCGGTTGCTACCACGCCAAATTCAGAGAAGAAGCCTAAACCACGCTCGTTCGAGCTGCGCCATCCCCACCCGAGGTAAGGCTGCGTGCTATCGGCCACCGTTGCGGTGCCCACCACAGAGCCGATCTGGCTCGCTGAATAATTTGTGCCATTCAACTCGTAGGTCATGCCGTCCTGGGGTGTGCCCGTCACGCTTGCTTCGATGTCAGGCATCATCGCGCCGGCAGAAATGAAGAAACGTCCACCTAACGGGAAGTAATCCAGTTTGAGGCTTGATGCCTTCATGCCGAAATCTGCGTCGTAATCGACGCCATCTTCTTCAAAGTCAGTATCGACGTCCAGGCCGTCTGTGTATCGGGCGGTCACGGCAAGGTTTTCATGAAAACGGTACGAGATATCGCCCCCGAAACCCGTCGTACCGGCAATCACGCCGACGGAAACGCGTTTTTCAAACGTGTCAGCACTCACATTGGCCGTGGACGCCAACATCACTACACCTGCTAAAAGGCTTAATTTTTTTTGCATTTTTCCTACTCATCCCTTGATTTTTCCCGTCTTGGCGGGGGTATTGTTGCCTTCGCAGTATCGAGGCGTGCGGCAAATAAGCAGCGGTGAATGTTACAGAGTGGTTAGTGGGAATGATGTAGGAAAATAGCTAAGGGTATGTAAGAAATGGCTTACAAGGCCTGTCGCTTCCTATTCAGGAGCATTAAGCGCTGTACTCGGTGATCGGGGTTCAATACGGCGGTAATGGCACAACCACGTTCAGGCTTCCGGATCTGCGCGGCCGTTCCCCCGTGGGGGTAGGGCAAGGACCGGGCTTGAGCAATGTGGCCCAGGGCGTGATGCACGGAGCCGAGACCGCTACCCTCTCCAGGTTCCAACTGCCGGCTCACTCGAACGCTCTGACGACCTGGCGTGGATCACGGGGCCTTGTGCCTGCGGTTTTGAAAACCAGCGGATTGACGCGGCAGTTGAGAAGTTGGGCGATCTTAGCGTCTACCAGCACGGAATAGTAAAAGAATGATATACCCGCCTTTGACTCTGATACTGAACTGATCCGATGTTGAAAGGCTCGGATGCCTACACTACCCACAATAGAAAAGATAACAACGCTAATACTTAAGTAGACTTATTATCGTGGGGGTATCATGAAAAAAACATGCTGGCGGTCTGCGCTTCTGGGCGGCTCTTTGCTTGCTGCTGCATCACTCTTGACGGTGTCGCATGCACAGGCAAGTTGCTCAACGGATAGCTACATTGGATCTATCTGCACCACGGCCGCGTCGTATTGTCCCGTTGATACCATGGAAGCTGCAGGCCAAGCGTTGCAGATTTCAGAATATACGGCGCTGTATTCCTTGCTGGGCACGCAATACGGTGGTAACGGCACGACCGTATTCAACCTGCCGGACATGCGCGGTCGCTCTACCGTAGGGGCCGGGCAAGGTCGAGGCCTGACGAACGTGCCCCAGGGCGCTATGCGCGGTACTGAAACCGTGACGCTCACCACCCGCCAGCTGCCTGCTCACTCGCATGCCTTGATGGCTGTCGACGAAGACGGCTCGGTGAAGGTTCAGCAAGGGGCGTGGCTTGCCAATCCGTTAGCTGAGGCGCGTGGTCGGGATATCGAGGCCACCGGCTATGCGCCCAGCACGTCGTCGTCCAGCCGGGTGACGCTGAATCGCGAATCGGTGGGCGAGACGGGCCATAACCGGCCTATCTCGACGGTGCCGCCGCAAATCTCGTTGCGTCATTGCATTACCGTCAACGGTGTCTATCCGCCCAGGCCTTGAGGGCCTCTGGGGGGTGATCCAGTAACTGCCGTGGTGACGGCAATCATGTTTCTCCAAGTACATCGTGCGTCAAGCGATTTCGTTTGAGGGTAATCCTATGGCTACCTGTTCATCCTTCACTCAACATGTCTTGTTTATCGATCTGGGCGTGCCTGACTGGCAGCAGCTGATGGCCCAAGCGGCACCCAATGTGAATGTGGTGCTGCTCGATCCTCAGCGCGATGGCCTGGAACAAGTCGCCGAGGCGCTCGCGGGTTGCCATGCGCTGGAGGCCATCCATATCGTGGCCCACGGGCTTCCTGGGCGGCTCTACCTGGGCAATGCCGTGGTCGATGCGCAAGCGCTCGACGATCACAGCACCCAGTTGAGCCGCATGGGGGCAGCCTTGAGCGCCGAAGGAAGCTTTCGGCTGTATGCCTGTAACGTGGCCGAGGGGGATGAGGGCCAGGCGTATCTGGCGGCCTGGGCCGCTGCCACGGGTGTCAGTGTAGCGGCGTCCAGTACGCCGGTAGGGTCGAGTGCCCTGGGAGGCAACTGGCAGCTGGATCGTCAGGTCGGCGCGATCGATACCCCCGCCTGCTGGAAGACGGCACCGCTCGACTACGCCCACCTGCTGGTCATGAGTGAAGACTTTGATGACGAGCCGGTGGGGGCCTCGGGCAGTGATTCAATTAGTTACGGCGACTTCACGTTCTATAACAACGCCAATAACAACATTGGCATTATTGGTGATAATGATGATGCCATGATTACCTCTGCTGGGGACAACGCGGTTTACTACGATCATGACCTGGATGGGGGAATCACATCGCTGGGCTTCCGTGCGACGGACGGCAGTGAGTTTGCGCTCAACGGCTTTGAAATCGATGGTGGCCTTGGCGATGCCGCTGTCATTATCGAGGGTAAGCGCAATGGCACGACCCATTACACCGCCAATATTGACCTGGAATCTTCAATGTCGGACGGGGGCGCCAGCTATAGCTATACCGGTGATTATTACGGCGATATTGCCTTCGATGGCTGGGACTATCTCGATGAAGTGACATTCTCGATTGATGGCTCGATGGAGTTTGGTGGGCTTGATATAGGGCTTGATGATATCAGCGTCGGGGCGCCGGTAGTGCCCAATTCGCCACCAACGCTGACGTCGCCGGGTGAAGATGCCTCATATACCGAAGACAGCGGTGCGGTGGTTGTTGATAGCACCTTCACGGTCGCTGACGACGATGGGGATACCATCACCGGCGGCACGGTGTCGATCACCGGCAATCGCGTTGACGGTGACGTGCTGGCGGTGCAGGAGCAGTCGGGGATCACCTCCTCCTACGATGCCGCGAACGGGGTATTGACGCTTTCGGGCACGGCGACGCCAGCCGAATATGAAGCCGTGCTGCGCACCTTGACCTTCAATTCGACCAGCGATGGGCCGACCGACGCAACACGTACCTTGACCTACAGCCTGACGGATTCAGGTAGCGGTTCAGCCGGCACGGCAGTGCAGGATGTCAAGGTCATGCCCGTGAACGATGCACCCACCATCGACGACGGGGTGACCTACAACCCTGCCGGGACCGACGAGGATACGACCTCCAGCGGCATACAGGTTTCGAGCATCTTGGCAGACGCAAACTATGCCGACCCGGATACCGGAAGCGCTGCCGGCATTGCGGTTACCTCGGTGTCGGCTAACGGGACCTGGCAGTATTCGACGGATGGCACGGACTGGACCGACGTCGGCGCCGTATCCGATACGTCGTCTCTACTGTTGTCGTCCAGCACGCAGGTACGCTACGTGCCGGACGGCGAGAACGCGGAAAGCGCCATCTTTCAGTACCGCGCCTGGGATCAGACCACGGGCTCGGCTTCCACCAACGGCTCGCCCAGCACGGCTGACTCGACCAGCCGTGGCGGCACGACCGCCTTTTCGGAGAATCAGTCAGGCGTGCTGCTTGACGTTACCGCCGTGAACGATGCGCCGACGCTGGATCCTGGGACGTTTGCCCTGAACGGGACCGACGAGGACACCGTGTCGGACGCGGTGACGGTGACGGCGCTGCTGAACGATCGCAACTGGGCGGATGTCGATGCCGGGGCGTCGTTGGGCATCGCGGTGACCGGCACGACGGGGGACGGAACCTGGCAGTATTCCCTGGACGGGACCGACTGGACGGACTTTGGCGCCGTTTCCTCAAGTGAATCGTTGCTGCTTGACGGGGCGACCGAGGTGCGCTTTAACCCGATCCAGGGCGGCAATGCCGATTTCAGCTTCCGCGCCTGGGATCAGACCACGGGCTCGGCCTCGCTGCAAAACGCGCGGAGCACGGCCGACACCACGACCTCGGGGGGCACTACCGCGTTTTCGAGCGCGACGGCAAGTGCCGACGTGGCGGTGTCTGAAATCAATGAAGCCCCAACGCTGTCGGCGACCGGTTCCAACCCGACCTACATCGAGGGCGCGGCCCAGGCCAACCTCTTCGATTCGGTGACGGCAAGCACCATCGAGGCTGGGCAGTCCTTTACCGCGATGACATTGACGGTGACCAACGTGGCCGACGGGGCCAGCGAAGTCCTGACGATCGACGGTTCGGACATTGCGCTGACGGACGGCAACAGCGTCACGACGGCCACCCACGGCCTGCCCGTTACGGTCTCTGTCGCGGGCGGTACGGTGACGGTCGGCTTCACCGGGGCGAGCTTGACGGAGGCCCAGCTGCAGACCCTGGTCGATGACCTGAGCTACCGCAACACCAGCGACAACCCCACTACCGGGGCTAGCCGGGCGGTCACGATCACCGGGCTCACCGACGATGGCGGCACGGCCAATGGCGGTACCGACACCGCCAGTCCCAACCTGCAGAGCACGGTCAGCTTGACCGGTGTGAACGATGCCCCGGTGATCGGCAATTTGGGTGGCGACAGTGTGGCCCTGGAGGCAGGCGGCGCTGCCATCGGTATCGATGCTGGTCAAGACGCCGCAGTGGCTAATGCCGATTCGGCTGATTATAACGGCGGTGCCCTGGCCATTACCGATAATGGCGGCAACAATACCGCCAGCGGCAACTTTTCGGTGGATGGCACCCAGGTCACTGCGGGCGGGGATGCAACGATTGCGGCTGGCGAGACCATCGCCGTCGGCGGAACCGCCATTGGTACGGTGCATGCCACCGATGATGGGCAGGGCGGCAACGCTCTGAAGATTCAGTTCGACACGGCCGATGCCACTAATGCCCGGGTTCAGACCCTGCTGCAGAACCTTGAATGGAGCGCGGCGGCAGGCAGCGGTGCGCAGACCTTCACCGCGACCCTGAGCGACGGCGACGGCACGGCCAATGGCGGCGACGAGGACGCCACCGCAAACTTTTCACTGACGCTCGGCAATCCGCCGGTGGTCGGCCACTTGGAAGGCGATACGGTCACCTTCAACGAAGGTGACGGACGCGTTCGGCTCGACCAGGCGGCTAGCGCCACTCTCACCGATGCGGATGCCCCTGCCAGCCTCAATGGCGGCAACCTCACCGCCACTGTCTCCGCCAATGCGGCGGCGGGCGAGGATGTGCTCACTCTCGATACCAGCGGCGCGGTCTCACTGGGCGGCACCTCGGCGGGTTCCAACGTATCGGTCGGCGGCACGGTCGTGGGCACGCTGGGCAATAACCTGGCAGCGGGCAACGATCTGGTGGTGAATTTCAATACCAATGCCACCCTCGCCAGGGTCGAAAGCCTGCTGCAGGCACTCGGCTATGCCAACGACAGCCAGGACCCCACGGCCGCTCCCCGCACGATCGATGTCACCGTGACCGACAATGACGGCCTGGCCAGCGCCGAGTCCAGCGTGTTGGTGGCGGTGGTGCCTATCAACGACGCTCCCACTTTCACCACCACGGCCACCGATCCCACCTTCACCGAAGAGGGCGCGGCGGCCAGTCTGTTCAGCGGCACTGTTATCAACGCCATCGAGTCTGGCGACAACATCGAGCAACTCGAATTGGCCGTCTCAGGTTTGTCCGATGGCGCCGACGAGCAACTCATGGTGGATGGCGAGTCCATTGCCTTGACCGACGCCACCGCCGGTACCACCACGGCCAACGGGTTCGGCTATGCCGTCAGCCTCTCCGGCACGACGGCCACCGTCACCTTGAATAAGAGCGACAACGCGGCTAACTGGCAGGCACTGGTGGATGGCTTGGGCTATCGCAATGCCAGCGACGATCCTGACACCACGACCCGTACCGCCACCCTCACCGCAGTGAGCGATACGGGGGGCACCGCCAACGGCGGCAGCGACACCACAACCCTCAACCAGGCTTCCCAGGTCACGGTCGTCGCCGTCAACGACGCCCCCGTCATCGCCATCAACGACGGCCCGAGCGTGCGTACCGGCAATCGTATCACCGTGACCGACACGCATCTGCGAGCGGACGACCCGGACGATGACGGCGATGGGCTCACCTACACGCTGGACACACTGCCTGCCAGCGGGACGCTTTCGCTGGACGGTACCGATCTGGTAGTGGGGGATACCTTTACCCAGCAGGACATCGACGACGGCCTGTTGGCGTTTACCGCAGGAGGCAGTGCGGGGGATGTCAGCTTTGAGGTTACCCTGGCGGATGGCGGCGAAGACGGAGCAGGCACCGTCAGCGATACGGTCACGCTGAGCGTAACGTCTCCGCCGTCGAGCCCTGATCCTGACCCCGAACCTGAACCCGAGCCCGGACCTATTCAGGTGACGCCCCCCGAACCGCAGCCACCCACGCCCTCCGGCGTGCCGTCGGTGAGCGAGACGATCACCAACACTGGCAGCAATCCAGGCACCGCCAAACTGGTCGAGAACACTGGCAGCACCAACGAGGTGACCGCGACGCTGCCCGGTGGGGTGAGCCTGATCAACGAGGGGGCACGCACGGCGGTGAACCCCGAGCAGGCCCTGGCCGACCTGATCGCGAGCATCGATGCCCGCCAGCCGACGAACGCGGGCGACCAGACGGGGGTGGCCGGGCAATGGCTCTCCCGCCTGGATGAAGGCCTGCTTGATGTGCGCACCCTGGTGTTGAGCGACAGCGGCTCAGGGTCGACGAATACGCCGATCCAGATCAGCGGCGTGGCGAACGACGACGACTCAGGGGCTGGCCACCAGGAAGCCTTCGTGATCGATACCCGCTCGCTGCCTGCCGGCAACCAGCTCCAGCTCGATCATATCGACTTTGCCAGCGTGATCGGCGCCACCACGATAACGGGTGGGGGCGGTGACAACGTGGTGATCGGCGACGATGCCGATCAGTTCATCGTGCTGGGCGAGGGCGATGACGAACTGCACGGCGGCGGCGGAGACGACACCATCGGCTCCGAGGGCGGCGACGACCGGCTGTTCGGTGAAGACGGCGACGACACGCTGTTCGGCGGTGCCGGGGCAGACCTGCTGCACGGTGGTCGCGACACGGACACGGTTCGCTACGAGGGCAGCCGCGATGACTATGTGATCGCTCAGGAATACGGCGTTGTCACGGTGCAGTCCAAGGCAGATCCCGAGGATAGCGACACCCTGGTCAATATCGAGACGTTGACCTTTGCCGATGACGAGCTGGCGCTGAGCTACGACGACGATCTGGCATGGATCACGGGGCTCTACGATCAGGTGCTGGGGCGCCAGGCGGATGTCGACGGCATCCAGTACTGGGCGAAGCAGCACGCCGAAGGCCTTGGCAAGAGCGAGATGGCGCGGCTGTTCATGACGTCGGAGGAGGCCGGTCAGTCCCTGGACGTGCAGGATGACGGCATCGGGGGTGTGGTGGACACGCTCTACGCGTCGCTGCTTGGCCGCACGGCGGATGCCCCAGGCAAGGCCTACTGGGTAGACCAGCTGGAAAGTGGGGCGTCGCTTGGCGATGTGGTTGGCGGCTTCATGGAAGCCGAAGAGATGCGCACCCACGACCTTGGCGCGACTCAGTGGGACTTTATTGCGTGAGCGCGAGAGTACTAACGTGAGGGTACTAACGCGTTAGTACTGATGCGATAGTACTGATGCTATTGTCGTTGGTTTAATAGTATTTACGTTATCATTTGACCTTATGAGTAAACGAGAGGGCATGGTCGATGGTAACGGTTACTCGCGACCCTGAACGCTACCGGGTTTTACCCGGGGAAGGCTATGATGGTGTGGTGCAGGTATCTGCCGAGGGCTTTTACGGCTCAGGGGTTCTGCTGAACGGCGGCCGAGCCGTGCTGACCTCCGCGCATGTCATAGAAGGTGCCACCAGCGTGACGGTAAACATGGACACGCCAGCGGGGCAGATTAACGTGCCTGCATCGCAGTATGCACTGCACCCGCTTTTCGATTCGGCCAATGGCAATGGCGATCTTGCGCTGGTGTGGCTAGGGGCGTCAGCACCGGTCACCGCCGAGCGACGCTCGCTCTACCGTGAAGACGACGAGGTGGGCAGCAACATCACTTTGGTGGGTTATGGCCTTCCAGGGGATGGTCTGAACGGATATGTGGAAAGCGGTAGTGTCGCACCGGCCAAGCGCCTTGCAGAAAACCGGTTCGATACCACCGGGGAGACAATGAAAGACGCCCTGGGGCGCGGTATTGGCTGGGATCCGTTACCCGGCTCCCAACTGATCATTGACTTCGACAACGGAACCCGCGAAAACGATGCGCTGGGTGCGCTGATGGGGCTTCAAGATACCGGTAGGGGGGCCGCAGAAGGCTTGATTGCACCGGGTGACAGCGGCGGCCCGGCGTTTATCGACCAGAAGGTCGCGGGGGTGGCGACCTATACCGCATCGCTTGGCCGCAAGGGACAATCCCCTGATGTGAACGACGAGCTGGACAGCAGCTTCGGCGAGATTGCCTCTTTTCAGCGGGTCAGTCATTACCAGCAGTGGATCGATCAGAGCCTGCGTGTGGCTGACCCGGACGCGCCTACCCGGCCAGAGGAGGTCGAAACGCACGTGTTTGAAGGCGACGAAGGAACGACGCTTGCGTATTTTTTGCTTGAGTTTAATGGCCAGCGAGACGATCCAGAGCAGTGGTTGAGCGTCGATTATGCCACTCGAGATGGCACCGCCACCGCCGGGGAAGACTATGTTGCCGTGGCCGATACGCTGATCCTTTATCCGGATGAAACCCGGGCTGCGATTCCAGTGGAGGTGATCGGTGATGACACCCCGGAGCCCGATGAAACCTTTTACCTCGACGTGTTCAACCCCGTTGGTGGCAGCTTCGGAGAGGATGTACTCATGCTGACGGCAGTGCGCACCATTCAGGATGATGATGGCTGGATCGCGTAAGGTGCTTTGACTCACAACAGTGTTAGTAACATATACGTTGCCATCATCTTGAGGAAAGAGGGGACAGGTTCGTGGATCAATCATGATCGAGAGGGCAGTCGGCATGATACGTGCAAACAAGTCACTTGCTTGATGCCGCTGCCAGAGTGCCTGATGAAATGCCCTGTTCGGCCAATAAGTAAAATTTTTAATAAATCCTTTTAAAACATATATTTATAATTTTAAGCCTGGTTGGCTTGCGGCCTGGTAGCTGACAGCGAGAACGTATTCGTGTTTCATGACGCTCCAGTTTCTGAATGGTGATGATGCCAGTGAGTGAGTCGTTCTTCTTGTCGGGTTCTGCTGCCGTGTATTCGCGTTACACCTCTCTCGCGGTTTTTTTGCTGTGTGCCATCGCGCTGGTGGTGCCAAGCGGTTACTCGCTGGGTGCCGTCATGCTGTTGCTGGGCAGCGGCGTGCTGTTGGCAACTCGCCCATTGCTTCGCTTGAGCCATCAGGACATGTGGGTGATGGCCGTCATGGCAGCGTATGCGCTGGTTGGCATGCAGTCAGCTCTCTGGGACGGCCAGGGCGTCAGCGGGCTGGATAAACCGCTACGTTTCCTGCTCGCCGTTCCTGCACTATTGCTGGTGGTGGCTTATCCTCCTCGATTGTCCTGGCTGTGGAGCGGGATCGCCGTGGGGGCGGTTGGCTCGGGTAGCTGGGCCATCTGGCAGAAATTCGCGCTGGAGGTGGAGCGCGCCACGGGGTATACCCATACGATCCAATTCGGCAATCTGAGCATGCTGCTCGGGGTGCTGTGTATTGCCGCGCTAGGCTGGGCGGTGATTCAGCCGCGTCGTCACCTGTGGGTGGTGGCCCTGTTAATCGCCGCGCTGTTGGGCGCCCTCGGTTCGCTGTTATCCGGTAGTCGGGGCGGCTGGGTGGGGATTCCTTTCGTTTTGCTTGTGCTGTTTCGTGCGTATGGCCGCTTTATCTCTCGGAAGTTGCTGGTGGCGATAAGTGGCCTGCTGTTGGTTGCCGGTATCGGCGTTTATGCCGTCCCTGAGCTGGGCGTGCAAGCCCGGGTGCACCAGGCGGTGGACGAAGTGGCGCGCTATGCCGAGGGTGATAGAAGCCATTCGTCAGTGGGGGCGAGATTTGAAATGTGGCGGGGAGCGAGCCATTTGATTACCGAGAAGCCGCTGTTGGGGTGGGGAGACAATGGCTACGCTGACGCCATGCAGGCACTCGGTCAGGAAGGGGTAATTAATGCCCGGGCCGCCCAGTATGGCCACGCCCATAATGAGTTTATTGATAGCCTTGCCAAACGCGGCGTATTGGGTTTGGCGGTGCTGCTGGCGCTCTATCTAGTCCCGATGCGCTTTTTTGCACAGTCACTGGGGGCGGCAGATTTATCGAGGCGATCCATTGCCACGGCAGGCGTCCTGCTACCGGTGACGTACATTGATTTTGGCCTGACGCAAACGTTTCTGTCTCATAACAGCGGCGTGATGATGTATGCGTTTTTACTGGCGGTGCTTTGGGGGATTTGCGCTCGACAGGCTAGATCATCGTCTTGCTGAGCGCTTACGACACCCGCTGCATGCCCCCAGCCCATGTCGATATCGTCTCTCGATATTAACTGAGGGGCTTTATGCCCCTTGCAGCCGATATTCCCGAGCCTTACTTCGCTGGGGATGCGGGAGAGGAACCTGAGCCATATCGACAACCCTGACAGGCCGACGCTAGGGCTGGCCTTCAAGGACGAATTCGGCGCGCTGCTTACGGACTTCCGAGCCTATCAGAAGCGCGTGATGCCGTTTTTCTCGAATCTTTTACCTGAAGGCCATCTGCGTAAATACCTTTCAGAGCATGCGGGTGTAAATCCCGAGCGTGGGTTTCATCTACTTTGGGCATTTGGTCATGACCTGCCTGGTGCGGTCACGATCAAACCCGCTGATGGCGGGTCATGGATCGTGAAACTCCTTTTCATCTGAGGTCTTCCCCCAGAAGTACTTGGATGTGTTCGCCTTCATTGATGGCCGCTCTCCACAATTCATTCCAGCTATCCGGTGGGTTACCGTTCTTGAGCATCTTGCGGAAGATAGTGTAGGCGTCCTGTTTGCTGTCATAGGCACGCTTGGTGGATTCGTCGTTGACCCAGGCGTAGATGAGGATCTTGTTCGCAAGGTCGTAGCGAAAGAATAGCCGGTACTGTTGATAGAACTTTGCCCGGCACCAATGGGTGTGCTCTGACCCAAGGGTGTTTCCTTGACGATACTGAGGGCCAGCCGGGTCCTGTGGAATATCGTACTTGGCCAGCTTTACTATCGCCGCCAGACGCTTGGTGGCCGGTTTGCTGCGATATCCGAGTGGGTCCTTTTCCTGGTGTTGCTTCACCCTGTTGGTGAGCGCATTGACCTGCTCCAGGAATAGCGGATGCGCGTAGATCGTCCAGCCGTTTATCTCCAGAGGGCTCATGTGTCGTCGTCGTCCTCCGGCAGTTCCTCATCGAGATCTACCTCAATGCCTGCCGTCAGATGTTCTGCCTCGGCAAAGGTGCTGGCTGTGACAGGACGAATGTTTTCCGGATGCTCCTGTAGGTCTCGCTCCAGAAAGGCCAGGAAACTGGTCATTACGGGGTCTTGGCTGGACTCATCGCGGCCGCGAGTGAGTACCACTTCCCCATTGGGGCGAATCATGTAGTGAATCCGATCACGGCGATTCAGCTTCAGCGCACGACGCACCGATGCTGGAATGGTCGTCTGGTAGCGATCTGTCAGGGTGGAGTCATCCTCAATGGCCGTGTTCACGATTGGCCTCCGCTCAGTAGTAATGCAAAAGCAATGCGCTAAAAATAATGCAACTGCATTGCGCCGTCAATGGCAGCGGAAGCCATCAATAGGTCTCTGGCGTCTGCCTGGGATGATGGCTGATCGCTTAGTGCGGTATCTCACCGGCTTCCATCTGACGACTGGCTGGTCGTCAACTTGGTCTTGGTGGTGCGATAGACGCTATCTCTAGTGATCAACTAATTCCGGTCAGTATTTTAAGTTTTCTTCTGCAATCATGGGCGGCATGCCTCCATCGGGGCGCTATCCCAGCAATTTCACCGGCGAGCCATGCTTTGCTCGATGCGGTATGGCTGACGCTGAACCGATTCCAGCTCACTTAATTGGTCTATCAGCACGTACGATTCATCTCGTCCGACATTCAAAGATCGGCTGACTTCGGCAACACTGTAACCTTGGTCAAGCACCAGACAGGTAGCTTCCTGTTTGAACTCTGGCGTAAAAGGTCGTCGTTTTCTGGTCATCTGACACCTCGCTTTTGGTGGTGATAATACCGCCTACGTGCTGTCCAGAATCAGTGAGTCACTACATCTAGGCGACTCCGTCACGAATAGACGTGAAATAGTTTTCGCCTCCTATCTGTCCGCCTTTTAAGGCTACCTCTAAGCCATTGAACGCCGGCTGGTCGCTATGGGTCGTGCAGAGCGGAGAGCCTGGCGTTTCCGGCAGGGGTAGGCGCGTGGTTAGGGCGTGTACGCCAAGTTGGCTAAGGGCATGGCTAGAAGTGTCGCCCCCCGCGATCACGGTGCGTTTAAGTCCATGGATTTCTACCATCTTGCGTAATAACTGACCTAGCGAACGACCAATAAGGTGGCGAGCTGTTTCGCCACCCTGGTGCACCGCATCCGCATCGCTGTTTGGCCCCATGGCCGTATAAACAATGACGCTTTCACCCTGATTGAGTGCCTCGATAGCATCTTCCAATGCCTGATGTAGCGTCTCAGCATGAGTATGCTCGTCGATAAGATTGACGACATCGATGGCAATAGCGCGAAAACCATGGGCTTCGGCAAAACGGATTTGTCGGGCCGTCACTTCAGAACAGCTGCCTGATACCACTGCGATTTTCTCAACGCTGCCAGGGGAGGAGAATAAAGGCGGGTTAGAAGGGATCAACGCATGCTCTCGCCAAGTATTGACTAGCGCATACTCGACAGCGGACGATCCGACAACGTAGCTGCCACCGGGTAAGCGGGTACGCCATAGCTGTTCGCCTACTTTTGCCTGATGGTCCCTGTTCAGCGTGTCGAAAAGCAGTATGTCGTTTGAGTGGCTGAGTTGGTCGACTTGCGCATCAACCTCGACTGATTCGAGACACAGCACATCGGCTAAGCCTGTAGACAGCGGGGTTTGTTTAGCCAAATGGCGCCTTAAGTCAGCTTCTGCCATGGGCGTTACCGGGTGGCGGCTCATCACGGGGTGGCGATCAATTCGATGAACCTCGCCATCAAAGACGGCGAAATGTTGGCCAAAAACAGTGTAGCGCTTCAACTGAGGGGCGCCGACCACCAGCGGTACGCAGCTTTGCTCAAATAGGGCTTTGCCTACTTCCACCGCTTTACCGATATTGCCAATATCCGGCGCGCTATCGAAGGTAGAACATACCTTATAGTGACACAGCGAGGCATTAAGGGACTTCAACCATGCCAGTGCTTTTTTGAGGTGTGTTTCCATCCACTCTGGGGATTCGCTCCGACTGGTGCCTGCTAAGCCAATCGCTGAGTAATCGGCAAACGGAGCTAACTGATCCTTACTGGGTGGGGCCAGGAAAAGCACCGTTTTCACGCCATGAAGGCTTAGCGATTCCATGGCATCGGTGGAGCCAGTGAGGTCATCGCCGTAATAGGAGAGGAGAAAAGGCGTGCTCATATGTTAAATGTCTCCATGGCCTGGGCGAGTTCATGATGATCGCGGGCATAGGTTGCTAGCGGGATATCGGTCATGGCTGCTTGCCACGCCTGGCGCAGACTGGCTACCCCGCCTGCAATGCCACCGGGGTGAGCCATGATGCCGCCGCCACAGCAGTAAATCAGGTCGCTATTGCCAAGTGCTTGATAGGTGTCCACGACCTGGGCGGCGCTTTGCCCAGAAGAGAAAACCGGCATGATCTGATAACCCGCAGCAGGCGACTTAAACATGGGCGTTTGGCAGGCGC
The DNA here is from genome assembly GCF_031451645.1 of Vreelandella gomseomensis. Classification (NCBI taxonomy): domain Bacteria; kingdom Pseudomonadati; phylum Pseudomonadota; class Gammaproteobacteria; order Oceanospirillales; family Halomonadaceae; genus Vreelandella; species Vreelandella gomseomensis. Next base: position 36,024 of record NZ_JARWAI010000016.1, read on the forward strand.
GTGCACTCGTAATGACGCTGTCGTCCTCTTCGCTGAATTTATTGCGCAGGCCATTCACGTGGATATGATCCACGCCGGCCAGCCGCCACAGCTTATGGTATGCGGTAAACGCCATTCCTAAATGAGGTGAGCGGCTCAACATACCCCAGCCCGCGCGATGTCCATGCAACGCTACCTGGCAGTGACGGCGCAAGTGCGCTACGCCCGCTAAACCAACGCTGTTGACGGCTACCATGACGCAGGTGCCGCCAGCAGCTACGACATAGTCATGCTGGGCACGCATCTCATCGATATCACCACTGATATTAAAGGCGTACATCACCTTTTTGCCGGTACGCTCTGCATGGGCGTTAATGATGGGCATGATGGCATCAACTCGAGCGCGCAGCGGGTTATGGGGGCCGTTGGCCTGCAGCTCATCGTCTTTAATGAAATCAATACCTCCCGCGACAAGTTGCTTTACCATGTCAGCAGTTTCAGCCGGGGATAAACCCACGCTGGGCTTGATAATGGTGCCAATCAGCGGGCCATTGTGAATACCGGTGAGCCTGCGTGTACCATCGGTGCCAAATTGAGGGCCTGGATAGACGTCCGTGAAAGCATTCGGTAAGTCGATATCCAGGAGTTTCACCGCAGAAAATTCTTTTAGCTCAAAAAGATTCCCTGCAACGGTAGAGACCAGGTTGGGCAATGAAGGCCCTAGGTTTTCTAGCGGCCACGAGAGCTCCACTAACGCGCGTTGGAAACGGGTGTGGCCTTGAGGAGCGAGATCGGCGCGCATGGGTAAGGAAGGTGTATTTCCCGCATCCAGGGTCTCAATGTTTTCGACCACTGCACCATGGGCTTCCCGTAAGGCATCGGTTTCATTAGCTAGGCGGGTAAAAGTGCCGGATGACTGCTCACCGGCCATGACCTGAGCCGCGCGCTCAACCGGGTAGGGAGTCTCAATTAGGTAGCGGGCGTAAATTCGAGTACTCATTGATATGACTCCGGTAATTTAATAGAACAGGTCGCGTAGAAAAAGCGAGATCATCGGCACATAGGTAATCAGCATTAAGCAAGCAATGATGGTGAGTACCGGAGGAAGTAGGAAACGGAATAACTGCTCGACGGGCAGTTTGGCTACTTGTGCAGCGGCAAATAGATTCACCCCCAACGGCGGAGTAAACATGCCAAGTGCCAAATTCACCACAATCACAATGCCGAAGTGAACCGGGTCAATGCCGAAGCTCATGGCAATGGGTGTCAAAACGGGCGCAAGAATCAAAATTGCCGCAGAGGTCTCGATAAACATGCCGACCACCAATAACAACATGTTGATGGCGAGAAGAAAGGTGTAGTGATTATCAAAGATACTTTGTGCCCAAGCACCAATGTCGCTGGCTAATCCTGAACGTCCAATCACAAAGCTAAGAATGGAAGCGGCAGCGATAATCAGCATGATTGTGCCTGCTGATAGCGCGCTCTCGCGAAAAATGCGCGGCAGGTCGCTAACTTTTATGGTGCGATAAACCACTATACCTAGAAACAGTCCATACAGAACGGCGACCGCTGAGGCTTCGGTGGGGGTGAAAATACCGCCATAAATACCGCCGATAATAATCACCGGCATTAATAGCGCGAGAAAAGCGCTGCGAAAGGCTGGCCAGATGGGTGAGCGTAAATCTCCATCCTGCGTGCCGTAACCTTTGATACGGCACCAAACGATAACCATGACAATCAGGGCAAGACCGATCATGAGACCGGGACCGAAACCAGCTAGAAACAGCTGTGTGATTGATGTTTGTAGTGGTCAACTAATCCCGGACAGTATCTTAAGGTTTTCCTCAGCGGCAACGGGCGAAATGCCATCGTTGAATGCATGAGGTCTTTTCC
>NZ_JARWAI010000017.1:0-29098 GCF_031451645.1 Vreelandella gomseomensis
CGCCTGGCGTCCCCGGCAGCGGATGCGTACTTTACGGTGTTGCTGCCGGGTTGGCAAGGGGTGGAACGACAAAAAGTTAACTTTCCGGTTTTGGCTTGCGTATGACGGTCGCTAAACGTGTATTGAGTTCATTAGCTAACAACCCTACTATTGGTCTTACCAATTCTAGGAGCTGTTAAATGAGCTATCCCCCGCTCCGCCAACAGCGCTTGGCCGACGTCATTACCGAGCGCTTGGAGGCCATGATATTGGAAGGCAGCCTGAAACCCGGTCAGCGGCTGCCTCCCGAGCGCGAGCTTTCCGAACGCTTCGGCGTTTCACGGCCTTCGTTGAGAGAAGCCATTCAGAAATTGTCGGCGCGTGGCCTATTGACCAGTCGGCAGGGCGGCGGCACTTACGTGAATGATTCGCTTAACAGTGGCTACACCGACCCTTTACTGGAAATGCTCTCCCGGCATAAAGAGTTTCATCTTGATCTACTGGAATTTCGCGACGCCATGGAAGGCATTTCAGCGTACTACGCGGCGCTACGCTCTACGCCCGCCGACAAGGCAGTGTTGATCGAGCGTTTCGAGGAACTGGACGGGGGGTTCGTGGGTGCCGATCCCGCTCAAGAAGCAAAGCTGGACGCTGCCTTTCACCTGGCGATTGCCGAAGCGGCGCATAATGTGCTGCTGCTGCACACCATTCGCGGTATTTTTCATCTGCTGGAGCAGAGCATCGTGGATAACCTGGCGCATCTCTTTGCCAAGCCGGATTCACGCAGCGAGCTGATGCGGCAACATCGCGCTCTGCTGGACGCCATCCTCGAAGGCCGACCTGAAGATGCCCGCACACGGGCGCATGAACATCTCGTGTTCGTGGAGGAAGGGCTGCTGGAAATGGCCCGCGCGGAGACCCGCGCCCAGCGCGCCTTGCGCCGTGCTCAAGGCACAAGCTCGGCATCAACATGAACACCGGTCTGTTTCGCTGGCGTTATGTATGGCTGATCGTGGTGCCGCTTGGGCTTGCCTTTTGCATGTGGCAAGCCTCTCTGCTTGCCCGGGAGCAGGCACTCACCAACCTTCAGGAAGAAGCGGAAAACGAGCTGCGTCTCTCGGCTGCCAACCTTAACGGCTACCTGTTGCGCTACGACTATCTGCCCCAGATGCTCGCCACCCGCGAGGGCGTCCTGCGATTTCTTGCGTCGCCTGATCGCCAGGATCCCATGCCCCTCAACTTGCTGCTGGATCGTTTTCGTTTCACCTCGGGCGTTTCTGACGTCTACCTGCTGGACGAGCATGCGGATACGATCGCCGCCAGCAACTGGCACCGCCCCAACACCTTCATCGGGCAAAATTATGCGTTCCGCAGCTATTACCGGGACGCCATGGCGGGTGGACAAGGCCGGTTTTACGGCCTGGGCCTGCAGTCCCAGGAGCGTGGTTATTACTTTTCCTCACCGGTGTGGCTGGATGACACCTCGCCGGACGCGCGTCCCGACGGCGTCCTGGTGGTCAAGGTGCTGCTGAAAGACGTTGAAGAAAGCTGGGCGGAGCAGGAATCCACCCTATTCGTTACCGATCACGACAATATTATCTTTCTCGCCAGCCAACCCGAACTGCGCATGAACGCGCTCTATCCACTGACCGACAAGCAGCGTCAAGCCCTGCATGAGACAAAACGTTATGGTCAGGAGCCGCTCACGCCTTCGGGCATCCAGATCCAGGCGATACAAAGTGACCATAGCCAGGTCGTTACCTTTCGCGAGGGGCCACTCAGCGACGAGCACTACCTCAACCTGACCCGCGAGATACCCGAGTTTGGCTGGCAGATGCATATTCTCAAGCCCCTGAGCCCGGTGGTCAGCGCACAGTGGATGGCAGCGTTGACGGCGGGCGGGCTCTACGGCGTGGTCGCCCTTGCCGGAGGCATTGGCTGGCAACGCCTGCGGCTGCGCCGTGAACGCGAAACCTTCGCTGAACGCGAACGGCAAACGCTTGCCCGGGTGCGCGACGAACTGGAAATGAGCGTCGAGCGGCGTACCCGCGACCTCGTCGCCAGCAACCAGCGGCTATCGGACGAGATAGAGGAACGTCGACGCGCCGAAGCCAACCTGCGTCAAACACAGGACGAACTGATTCAGGCCGCCAAGCTTGCTGTCCTTGGCCAACTGGCCGCCGGTATCAATCATGAGCTGAACCAGCCGCTCGCGGCCATTCGTGCCTACAGCGAAAACGCCCGGCGCTTTATCGAACTCTCAAGGGTCGAACAGGCGGACGCCAATCTGGAGCAGATTATCGAGCTGACCCAGCGTATGGCCGACATCAGCGCCCAGCTACGCCAGTTCTCGCGTAAAAGCAGCGACCATCCGGAAACCATCTCTGTTCAGGCGTGTGCCGATTACGCCTTGCGCCTTTTTCAGAGCCGCCTCCGCGACGACCACGTCCAGGTCGAGCAGTACTGGCCTGAACAAACACTATGGGTCAAAGCCGATCTTGTTCGCCTCGAACAGGTGCTGGTCAACCTCATCGGTAATGCCCTGCAGGCCATGAAGGAAACCGACTCGCCACGCCTTACGCTCAGCGCCCGCGCGGAAAACCGGCAGGTGGTCATTCAAGTGGCTGATAACGGCCCGGGCATTCCGGCCAACTATCTTGAGCAGGTATTCGAGCCGTTTTTCACCACCAAGGCGCCGGGCAGCGGACTGGGCTTAGGGCTATCCATTTCGTCGCGTATCATGGATGATCTAAATGGCAAACTGCAGGCCACCAATCTGCCCGAGGGCGGCGCCTGCTTTACCGTGTCACTGCCCCTCGCCCCCAGCCCGCGAGCCACTCAGGAGGTTGTTTCCGATGCATGAGCCGTCGACACTGCCGGTCATGGTGATTGACGACGAACCGCATCTGCGCATCACCGCCAGCCAGACGCTTGAACTTGCCGGCTATACACCGCACTGCTTTGAATCTGCGGAAGCCGCTCTGGCCGCCTTGCCCGCCAACTTCCCCGGCGTGATCGTCAGCGATATTCGCATGCCCGGAATGGATGGGATGACGCTTCTCCACGAGCTGCATCGCCGCGACAGCACGCTGCCCATCATCCTGATTACCGGGCACGGCGATATCTCAACCGCTGTCGAAGCCATGCGCGCCGGTGCCTGGGACTTCCTGGAAAAGCCCTTTGCCGGGGACGAGCTGCTCGATGTGGTGCGTCGCGGCATTGAAACGCGCCAGTTGAGCCTTGAAAACAACCGTCTCAAAGCGGAGCTCGAAGCCCAGCAGGCGGCACTCGGGCCGCGCCTGGTCGGCCGTACGCCGGTTATTTCCCGCCTTGCGGCGATGATCCAGCGCATCAGTCAGGTAGAGGCCGACGTGCTGCTGTTTGGCGAAACCGGTACCGGCAAGGATCTGGTAGCCCGCGCCATTCATGAGCGCAGTGCAAGGCGCAACCACCCGTTCATGGCCATCAACTGCGGCGCCGTACCTGAAAACACTATCGAGTCGGAGCTATTCGGCCATGAGAAAGGCGCGTTTACCGGCGCCGTGGAACGGCGAATCGGCAAATTCGAACACGCCAACGGCGGCACGGTATTTCTGGATGAGATCGAGTCCATGCCCCTGGCGCTGCAGGTCAAACTGCTGCGCGTGCTCCAGGAGCGCCACATCGAGCGACTGGGGGCCAACGAGGCGGTTCCGCTCGATATCCGGGTGATTGCCGCCACCAAGGTCGACCTCAAGGCCGCCGCCGAAGACGGCCGCTTTCGCGAGGATCTGTACTACCGGCTCAATGTGGTTACCCTGCCGCTGCCGGCCCTGCGCGAAAGGCGCGAGGACATTCCGCTGCTGTTCCAGCACTTCGCCGTTGTGGCCGCCAACCGCAGCGGTCTGGAAGCCCCGACCGTCGATAGTCACGGCATTGCCAGCCTGCTGGCCCACGACTGGCCCGGTAACGTGCGCGAGTTGCGCAACCTGGCGGAACGCTACGTGCTACTCGGCGCGGCCTTCGACTACCGGCTGGATGCGCTGCTCGAAGGCGCTCAGGCCGACACCCAGGAGCCGACGCTTCCCCGCCAGGTGGAACTGTTCGAGAAAAGCCTGATCAGCCAGTCGCTTTCCCGCCATCACGGACGCGTCACCGAGGTGTGCCAGCACCTGGGCATCCCGCGCAAGACGTTCTACGACAAGTTGAAAAAGCACGGGCTACACGCGGACGATTATCGCCACAGCAGCGAGCCATGAGCGACCAGCTCGCCGAGCACGGCCCAGGGGGGTAGCCAGGGCAACAGCGGCAGGATCGCAATCATCATCAACCAGTTCGACATCGGGCGGCGGCCATCACCCAGCTTCAACGCCGTGCCGAAAGACCGCTTGAGCCGCGCGCCGTCCAGGTCGACGCTGTATAGCTCGTCCAGCGTCAGGTGCACGATGAAACCCAGCCACAGGGCAGCGCCATGTGACCAGGCAAGCCAGGGGGGCTGCGCCAGCAGCTGAAAGCTCACGGCAGCTGTCAGCAGCGCGCACAGCAAGCTCGCCAGGAGTGAATGCCAGATACCTCGGTGAACGGTAAAGCGTGAAAACGAGAGCCCGCCAAGGTATCGCACCGCCAGGTAGATCCCGCCACAGGCCACCAGCAGTTGACCTGACGACAGCCAGGGTTGCAGCAACAGCACCCCCAGCACCAGCGCGGGTATGGATAAAATATTGAAAATCAGCCGAATCGAGTGCGACCGGTCGGCATCAATGTCGGGCAGAATGCCGCCAAACGCGGTCAGCGCTACCACCATCAGCGCCTGGGAAGGCGCCCACCATTGCGCCTGCCAGCCAGCATAAGCCAGCAGCATACCGCCTGCGGTAGCCACCGTGATGTGGGTACGGAAATTCGCCATGTCGTGCTCGGCCGGAAAACTGTATAAATTAACAGATTTCCGGTCAGCACAATACGGTTTGTAAAGAAAAAAGCGGGGGAATGAAGCGCTTAAGTAACGTCCACCTCGGCGAGGAAGCGGTCTTTCAGCTTGACGTAGTTACCGGCAGTATAGGTAAAGAACGCCCGTTCCTTGTCTTTCAGGGGGCGCATTGCCTTGGCCGGATTGCCCCCGTAAACGTAACCGCTGTCCAGATGTTTGCCCGGCGTGACCACGGCGCCAGCGGCGATGATCACTTCGTCTTCGACCACGGCACCGTCCATCACGATCGACCCCATGCCGACGAGGATGCGATTACCCAGCGTGCAGCCGTGCAGAATGGCTTTATGGCCAATGGTCACGTCATCGCCGACGGTGAGCGGGAAACCATCCGGGTTAAAGTCGCTGGCGTGGGTGATATGCAGCACGCTGCCGTCCTGAACGCTGGTGCGCGCGCCAATACGGATGCGGTGCATATCGCCGCGAATCACCGTCATCGGCCACACCGAGCAGTCGTCACCCAGCTCGACATCGCCGATCACGACGCTTGCCGGGTCAATAAATACCCGATCACCCAGGCGCGGCGTGAGATTGTTGAAATCTCTCAAGGCACGGCTCATCGTTTTCTCCTGGCGTTGTTGTAAGGAGTGATTGAAGGAACAGGTATCACTATAGCAAGCCGCTGAGCAGAACCATAAGCGTCAGCGGGATAGACACCCAGCGCACCACGCCACGCCACCACCGATAGCCGCGGTCACCGACTCCCAGCGCCCTAATGGCCGTGTCAGAAGGCAACACCCAGGCGGCAAATATCGCGATCAAAAGCCCACCCAATGGCAGGAAAATATCCGGCGGAATGCTGCTGACCAGTTCGAAGACATTGCGCCCCAGTAACGGGCGGAAGTCGGCAAGCGTCGAGAAAGACAGCGCGGACAGCAGGCCGATCGACCACACGCTGAAGGCCACCACCGCCGTCGAGACGCTACGCCGCCAGCCAAACCCCTGCAGCGTGGCTACCATCGGCTCAGCCAAATTGATGGCCGATGTCCACGTCGCCAACAGCAGCAGCAGGAAAAACACGCTAAGCCATAACGAGCCCCAGGGCAGCTCTGAAAACGCAATCGGCAAGGTCACGAACATCAGCCCGGGCCCATCGGCAGGATCCATGCCTTGAGCAAACACCACTGAAAAGATCGCAATACCGGCCAGCAGCGCCACGCTGATATCGAGCACCGCCACCGCTACCGCCGCCTTGGGCAGGCTCTGCTCGTCAGGCATGTATGCGCCATAGGCCATCAGCGCACAGGCCCCCACCGCCAGGGTAAAAAACGCATGCCCCATGGCGTGCAGCACAACGCTGGGCGTTATGGCGTCAAACGAGGGGACAAACAGCCAGGCAAGGGCACTGCCGAAGCCGCTGGTCGTGCTTGCATAGACAGCCAGCAACAGCAGGAGGCCGTACAGCAGCGGCATCAACAGGTTGTTGAGGCGCTCCAGGCCCTTGGCAACGCCCGCTGCGACCACCACCATGGTCATCAGTAAAAACAGCGTGTGGTTAAAGATCAGCAGGCGCGGGTTGGCCAGAAAGGCCTCGAAGCCGGCGCCGATCTCCGCCGCGCTGGCACCCTTGAAATGACCGTTGATCGAGGCGACGAGAAACTCGATTGACCAGCCTGACACCACCGAGTAAAACGACAGGATGCAGAACACCGTCAAGGCGCCGAAAAGGCCCAGCCAACGCCAGTGCCGTGAAGCACCCGCCTCGGCCGCCAGGGCGCCCAGCGCCTGCATTGGGCCCTGACGGCCCGCGCGGCCGATCAGTATTTCCGCCATCATCACGGGGATGCCCAGCAGCAACACAAAGGCGATGTAAACCAGCAGAAAGGCGGCGCCGCCGTTTTCACCCGCGATGTAAGGGAAACGCCAGATGTTTCCCAACCCGACCGCCGCGCCGGTAACCGCCAGGATAAAGGCTCGCTTGGATCCCCAGCGTTCTAGCGTTTTACTCATTGACGACTCCCGACGCATTCATGAAAGCCCGCAAGACTAACAGGCGCTGGGCTGAAGGCAAGCAACGCGAGGGCACGAGCATTGAAACCACCCGGGTTCGCCCGCACTGTAACGACATGACGGCGTTTGTTGCGCCCCACTGAATCCCCAAGAGGTGCCTATGTCCCGCAATCCGCTGCTCGAGTCTCACTCGCTCCCTCCGTTTAACGACATCCGCGCCGAACATGTCGTCCCGGCAGTCGAAACGCTGCTCAGCGAGAGCCGTGAAACGATTGATCGCATCGCCCAGCAAGCCGCGACAACGACACCGACGTGGCAAAGCTTCGCGGCGCCTTTTGAAGCCGTTAACGACCGCCTGACCCAGGCGTGGTCTCCGGTTTCGCACCTCAACGGCACCATGAACAGCCCGGCGCTGCGCGACGCCTATCAGACCTGTCTGGAACAGCTGTCTTCATTCAGCACCTGGGTAGGTCAGCACGAAGGCCTCTTCCACGGCTGGCAAGCCCTCAAGGCGGGCCCCGAGTGGTCACAGCTGAGCGACGCCCAGCAGCGCACCGTCGACAACGCGCTGCGCGACTTCCGCCTGGCGGGCGTGGATTTACCCGACGACGAAAAAGCCCGTTATGGCGCCATTCAGTCACGCCTGTCGATGCTCTCTAACCAGTTCTCCAATAACGTGCTGGATGCCACCCAGGCCTGGCACAAGGATGTCGCGAGTGCCGACACCCTGGCAGGCGTGCCGCAAAGTGCGCTCGATACGCTGAAAGCCGCCGCTGAGGCAAAAGGCCTTACTGGATATCGCATTACCCTCGACTTCCCCAGCTTCTTTCCCGTGGTGAGCTACGCCGACAACCGCGAGCTGCGCCGCGAAGTGTACACCGCCTTCGTCACCCGGGCGTCGGATCAAGGGCCTGACGCCGGTACGTTCGACAATGCGCCGATTCTCGAGGAAATACTGGCCCTGCGCCAGGAACTGGCTCACCTGCTTGGCTTCGAGACGTACGCCGACTACTCGCTGGCCACCAAGATGGCCGACTCCCCCGAGCAGGTGCTCGACTTTCTCACCGACCTGGCAAACCGGGCAGTGCCCCAGGCCAGTGAAGAATTCAACGAGCTGAGCGACTTTGCCCGCGACGAGCTAGGCATCGAGTCACTTGAACCCTGGGATGTGGCCTACGCCAGCGAAAAATTGCGCGAAGCCCGGTACGCCATTTCGCAGGAGCAGCTACGCCCATATTTTCCTGCCCCGCAGGTGGTCGACGGGCTGTTTCAGGTCGTCGAGCGTCTCTATGGCGTTCGTTTTACGCAAGATACGACGGTCGAGCGCTACCACGATGATGTGCGCTTTTACTGGATCACCGACGACGAACAGCCGATTGCCGGCTTTTATCTCGACCTCTACGCCCGTGAAGGCAAGCGCGGCGGGGCCTGGATGGCGGACTGTCGCGTGCGCCGCGAGACCCAGAATGGTCTGCAGCTGCCGATTGCCTTCCTGACCTGCAACTTCACGCCGCCCGTGGCCGACAAGCCTGCGTTGCTGACCCACGATGAAGTGACCACCCTGTTCCACGAGTTTGGCCATGGCCTGCACCACATGCTCACCAGGCAAACCATTGCCGACATCTCCGGCATCAACGGGGTCGCCTGGGATGCCGTGGAGCTGCCCAGCCAGTTCATGGAGAACTATTGCTGGGAGCGGGAAGGCCTCGATCTGATCGCCCGCCATGTCGACAGCGGCGAGCCTCTGCCGGAACCTCTACTGGAGCGCCTGCAAGCGGCGAAGAATTTCCAGTCGGCGATGGGTATGGCGCGACAAATCGAGTTCTCGCTGTTCGACCTGCGCCTGCACCACGAGCTCGAAGCGCCCAGTGCCTCTGATGTTCAGGCACTGCTCGACGAGGTTCGCGCGAACGTGTCGGTGGTGCCCACCGTCGCCTTCAACCGCTTCCAGAACAGCTTCGGGCACATCTTCGCGGGCGGCTACGCCGCAGGCTACTACAGCTACAAATGGGCGGAAGTGCTTTCGGCCGATGCCTGGAGCGCCTTCGAGGAAGCCGGTATTTTTGACCCTGAAACGGGTCAGCGCTTCCGCCAGGAAGTCCTCGAGCAAGGAGGCGCACGCGACGCCGCCGCGCTGTTCCGCGCCTTCCGCGGCCGCGAACCCAGCGTCGAGCCACTGCTACGCCACAGCGGTATCCGTGCCGCTTGAACCCGCCTCGCCTGAACGAGCCCCCTGGCAGGGGCTCACCCTTGGAGTCCTATCATGTCTAGTGTGAAACGTTTTATTGCCGGCGTAACCTGCCCGCGCTGTGCCGCCATGGATCGCGTTCGTGCCTGGGAGCAGAACGGCATTCGCTACCGCGAGTGCGTCAGCTGTGATTTTTTCGAACAGTTGCCCATTGAAGACGAAACGCCCGGCGAGCTGACCACCCGCGTCAACCAGCCACGCCCGGAACCGGCCGAAAACGAGATCCAGCCCGTACGGATCATGGACCCAGACCGCAAGCCATCCGACTCATAGTCAGCCAAGGCGACGACCTGGTTGCAATCTGCCGCCAAGGTGTGCGGTTTTTCGCACACAAAACACCCCCTACCGTGCGCATCACCAGACACTTTGCCGCATTCAAGCTACGACTAACGTTTAACAACAAAATCGTAACCCACTGTTTTTAATTAAGATAAACGACATTGGCACAGCAATCGCTCTAGTTTATGGCTCACCGTTGGTGGCACGGCCCTCGGCGGCAGGTTTACCAGCGGGTTAACAACCTCAATAAACGACTAGGGATATTCGCCATGCGCAATTTCAAACCGACCACACTGGCATTGCTGACCGGCGGCGCCTTGCTGGCAGCCAGCAGCGCCCATGCCGATCGCGAAGACTGGCCGGACAATTTCACCGTCGGCACCGCCAGCCAAGGCGGCACTTACTTCGTCTATGGCTCTGGCTGGGCCAACTTCATTGCCGACGAACTGGACATCTCAGGCGGCGGTGAAGTCACCGGCGGCCCGACGCAGAACCTGGCACTCGTCCACGGCGGCGATGCGGCTTTCGGTCTGGCGACCATGGGACCGGCCGCTGACGCAGTGAATGGCGAAAGCCCGCTCGCTCCCGGCCTGAAGATGGACAATGTATGCGCCATGTTCCCGATGTACGAGACGCCGTTCTCGATCACTACCCTGGCGGATAGCGGCATCGAGTCCATCTCTGACATTCCCGACGGCGCCCGCATCGGCTTTGGCCCGGCGGCCTCCACGTCTGACACCTACTTCCCGGCCATGCTGGAAGAGCTGGGCGTCGACTTTGAACGCCGTAACGGCGGCTGGTCCGACCTCGGTGGTCAGCTGCAGGACGGCCTGCTTGACGTTATCGCCTTTGCCGCCGGCATTCCGATTCCCGCCGTCAGCCAGCTTGAAGTCCAGACCGACGTGAACATCATCGAGTTCAACGAAGAAGAGCTGGAAACCATCAAGGCAAACTTCCCGGTCGCGGAATTCTCCATTCCGGCCAGCACCTACGAAACCCTTGAAGAAGACGCCCGCGCGGTGTCCATGTGGAACTTTGCCATCGCTGGCTGCGACCTGCCGGAAGACTTCGTCTACGAAGTCACCAAGGCCACGATGGAAAACAACGACCGCATGCAGTCGGTTCACCGTAGCGCCGCCACCACCATTCCGGAAAACATCAAGCACAATACCGTGCTGCCGTTCCACCCGGGTGCTGCACGCTGGTACGAAGAAAACGGCTACGAAATTGACGAAGACATGATCAAGTAAGTCACGCCCGTTGTCGTCTGCCCCGTGCCAACCAGGGTTGGCACGGGGCAGTTTTCGCTAATGCCCCTTTGTTTGCTGTGAGGGTGAACGCTAATGAGTCAAAAAATCGACCAGGAACCCAACGGCCTCAAGGATGACGCCTCGGCGGATTCACCTGCCACTGAGCTGCTTGCCGAAGGTGTCGATGAAGAGATTGTTGAATCCAATCGCCGCCTTTTCACCGGCTGGCAATTCTTGTTGTTTGCGGCGTTAGCCATCGGCTATTCGAGTTTCCACCTGATATCACTCAACGTGTATCCACTGGAAACGTGGTCGTTTCGTATCGTGCATATCGCCGGTGCGCTCGTGCTGGGTTACGGGCTGTTTGCCGGTGCCCGTTTCGCCGACGACGATCACCAGGCATCGGGTGCCTGGCTCAAGTGGCTCAGCTACGCGCTGCTGGTTCCCGCCGCCTATACGCTGGCGCAGGTGTTCTTGATGCAACAGACGCTCAGCGGCGGTGCGATGCGCATCGATCCAAGCGTCGAGAACTGGCACTTCGGCTACCCGCTGATGGCGACGACAGCCGGCGCCATCGTGCTGTCATGGTTCTACCGTCAGGCGCGTCATCGCTTCAATCCGGCCGACCTGGTGCTCATGGTCTGTGCGCTCGCCAGTGCCGGATACCTACTGGTGGCGTTTAACACCAATATGCGCATGTCGACCGGAACCTCCTTCGCCCCGCCGGGGATCTCCTGGGCGGCAATTGCCGGTTCCCTGCTGATTCTGGAGCTAACCCGCCGCGTGGCGGGACTGGCATTGGTGGTCATCTCAGCGGTATTCCTGACCTACGTCTTTGCCGGCCCTTATTTGCCCGGTTTCCTGGGCTACCCCGGGCTTTCGCTGCAGCGTTTCTTCAGCCAGGTGTATACCGATACCGGTATACTCGGGCCGACCACCGCCGTGTCGTCGACCTACATCATCCTGTTCATTATTTTCGCCGCTTTCCTGCAGGCTTCCAAAGTGGGCGACTACTTTGTGAACTTCGCCTTTGCTGCCGCCGGGCGGGCACGGGGTGGTCCGGCGAAGGTGTCTATCTTTGCGTCAGGCCTGATGGGCATGATCAACGGCACCTCAGCCGGTAACGTCGTCTCCACCGGCTCGCTGACCATCCCGCTGATGAAAAAAGTCGGCTATCCCGCGCGCAGCGCCGGAGCCATCGAGGCAGCGGCCTCGACCGGCGGGCAGATCATGCCGCCCATCATGGGCGCCGGCGCCTTCATCATGGCGGAAGTCACCGGTATCCCGTATACCGAGATTGCCATTGCCGCTATCATTCCGGCGATTCTCTACTTTGCGTCCGTCTACTTCATGGTCGATTTTGAAGCGGCGCGCAAAGGCATGCGCGGCATGCGCGAAGACGAGATTCCGCTGTTCTCCAAACTGGTGAAACAGGTCTATCTGTTCGCGCCAATCATTATCCTGATCGTCGCGCTGTTCATGGGCTACTCGGTGATTCGTGCGGGCACCCTGGCCACCGCCTCTGCCGCCGTCGTCAGCTGGATTTCGCCCAACAAGATGGGCCTTCGCGCCATCTTGAAAGCGCTTCAATTAGCGGGCACCATGTCGATTCAAATTATCGCGGTGTGTGCCTGTGCCGGTTTGATCGTCGGGGTTATTTCGTTGACCGGTGTGGGCGCGCGCTTCTCGTCATTGCTGTTAGGTTTGGCGGGCGTTAGCCAACTACTTGCCCTGTTCTTTGCCATGCTGATCAGCATTATGCTGGGCATGGGCATGCCGACCACGGCTGCTTATGCCGTGGCCGCATCAGTCGTGGCACCGGGTTTGATCAACATTGGCATCGAGCCGCTGGTTGCCCACTTCTTCGTGTTCTACTTTGCGGTGGTCTCCGCCATCACGCCACCGGTGGCACTTGCCTCCTACGCGGCAGCGGGTATTTCCGGGGATAACCCCATGGGCACCTCGGTCGCCTCGTTCAAGATTGGCCTGGCGGCGTTCATCGTGCCGTTCATGTTCTTCTACAGCCCGGCGATGCTGATGGAAGGCTCCGCCATGCAGATACTCCGCGTGGGCGTCACCGCCACCCTGGGCATCGTCCTGCTCTCGGGCATGGTGCAGAAGTGGTTCTTCGGGCCAGTGAACACCCTGCAACGCGTGGTGATGCTGGTGGGGGCAATATTCATGATTTACGGCGGTATCTATACGGACGTACTCGGCCTCGTGATTGGCGCCGTACTGTTTGTCATGCAGCGTAAACAGCATGGCAACGCCGATAACACCCCGAGCACGACCTGACCCTCAAGCCTCTGCGCTGTTAATGAAAACGCCCGCTCGATGCCATCGAGCGGGCGTTTTTTATTGGTCAGGTGCGACATGGGCCGCTGGCGGTTCATCCGCTCAGGTTATCAACCACCTTCAACACCGGCGCCGATTGGTTAAGCGTGTAAAAATGCAGGCCCGGCGCCCCGCCGTCCAGCAGACGCTGGCAAAGGCGGCTCACCACGTCGGTACCAAAGGCGGCGATCGCCTCGCTGTCGTCGCCGTAGGATTCCAGCTGCTTGCGAATCCAGCGCGGAATTTCCGCCCCGCAGGCATCGGAAAAGCGAGCCAGCTTGGTGTAGTTGGTGATCGGCATGATCCCTGGAATGATCGGCTGCTTGACACCTAACGCGCGGGCTTTATCGACAAAATGAAAGTACGCATCGGCGGTAAAGAAATATTGGGTGATGGCCATGTTGGCACCCGCGTTCATCTTGCGGGCAAAGTTTTCCACGTCCCGGTCGAGGTTAGGGGCCTGTGGATGAGATTCGGGATAAGCGGCCACGGCGATATCAAAGTGATCGCCAGTTTCATCGCGAATGAACTCCACCAGCTCGTTGGCATAGCGCAGCTCGCCGATACTGGCCATCCCGGACGGCATATCGCCGCGCAGCGCCACCAGGCTGTCGACGCCCTCTTCACGATACTGCGCCAGCAGATCGCGCAGCTGGGCTTTTTCGCTGCCAATGCAGGAGAGGTGCGGTGCGGTGGTGACACCGCTCTCGCCGACCTTACGGACAATCTCGCGGGTGCGCGCCTGGGTCGACCCGCCAGCCCCGTAGGTTACCGAGAAAAACCGCGGCTGCCGGGCGGCCAGCTCATCGCGAACCTGTATCAGCTTGTCGCGCCCGGCCTCGGTGCCGGGAGGGAAGAATTCAAAGCTGATACCTAACGGATGCTCGTGGCGGCTCATGGGATTTCCTCGTCATGCGTCAAAGTGGTGACATTTTGCGGTATTCTCGCTGCTAAGCCGCACGGGGGCTAATGAAAGATTCCACGGTTAGCCTTTAATTCGGTTCATGTTGGCGTTGGGCTAAACAAGTTGGGCTAAACAATCAGGGAGGACATATGGATTTAGCACCCGAGGCCTTGATGGGCCCGCTATTGATGCTGTTGGGGTTTGTGGGGTTGGGCTGGATTGCCGCACAGCGCTTGAAAATAGACCCACGCCCCATCGCCACACTGCTGGTTTACCTGATCGTGCCGCTGACAATTTTCCGCGCGCTGATGGAGGGCCGCCCGAGCATCGACTACCTGGCGCTGACGTTGGCAATGTTCCTCCTCGTCAGCCTGATGGCGCTTGGCGTGCGTCGCCTGACACAGGCCCGCTTCGGCCCCCAGGAAGGCGCCCTGCTGGCGTTTTCGTCGGGCACCGGCAATACCGGCTACTTTGGCCTGCCGGTGGCATTGATATTGCTGCCGCCGGAGGGCGTGACCCTGTACCTGTTCTGCATGCTGGGCATCAACGTGTATGAATTCACGGTGGGCTTTTACCTGAGCGCCCGGGGCCATTTTTCCGTGCGCCAGAGCCTGATCAAGATGGCGCGGTTGCCGTTGCTCTACGCTTTTTTATTCGCGCTGCTGCTCAACGCGCTGGGCGTCACGCTCCCCGACGCCCTCATGGAATCGCTGGACGTGTTCCCCGCCACCTACACGCTGCTGGGCATGATGATCATTGGCATGACCTTGAGTCAGGTGACGCTGTCGGCCTGGGACTCACGGTTTATCGCGACCTGTGTCGGGTTGCGCTACCTTCTCTGGCCACTGGTAATGCTCGCCGCCGTGCTACTGCTCCAGCAGGTGACACCGCTTGCGCCCGAGCTGGGGATGGCCTTGCTGCTGTTGGGCGTGGTGCCCATGGCGTCCAACGTCGTCGTGGTGGCCATGGAGCTGGGCATTCAGCCACAAAAAGGTGCACTGGCAGTGCTCGTCACCACGCTGCTCGCACCGCTGCTGATCCCCTTTTACCTGAGCCTTATGCTGCGCGTGACGGGGCTTGGCTAGAACCCGGAAATCCCTGCATCATGCAGCCGTGCCGCCATGCGCTGCACCTGTGGATGACTGAAAAATGCCACCAGGGCGTCCGCTCGCACCGGGCCAACGCCCGGCGTGGTTTGCCAGTCGGCGCGGTCAAGACCTGACAGCGTCACCCAGTCACCAAGGCGTTCGCTGCCGCCCGGCGGCATACCAAGTGCCTCGAGCCAATCATCAAACGACGCCGTGCGCGCTTGATGAAACTGGGTTATCAAGGCTTCAGCGGTCGCCTCACCAATGCCGTGGGCCTGCTGGAGCCGATGGGGCTCAACGTCCAGCCAGTCCAGCAACTGGGTGACCACGCCCGCCTCCATCAGCGACTGCCAGGTTCCCTCGCCAACGCCTTGCATACCCAGCCGTTCCCCCAGGTAGCTCAGCCGCGCCAGCAGTTGGGCATCGCAACCCGGGCGCTTCTCGAAGCAGCTCAACAGATGGTAGCGCTCGGGGGACGGCGGGCTTATGGGGGCGCGCGCCTGGGTTTGCCACACCACCTCGGTTAGCTGGGGAATGGTCAGCCCGGCCAGGGTAATAGCCACCTGGTCGCCGGGACGCACGTCAAGGGCCTCCCAACGCGCCAGCGACCCAAGCGATACGCGGCTGATACGTCGCCCTTCGAGCACCTCCGGGTGGAGCCACACCAGCGGCGTCACGCGGCCGGTGCGGCCCACACGGAATTCGATACCGCGTACCTGGGCCAGCACCTCCTGGGCAGGATACTTCCAGGCCACGGCCCACTCGGGCGGCGATGACGACCAATGGCGCACGCCGGGGCGCTCGCCCTGCTTGAGCACCACGCCGTCGGTGGCAAAAGGCAGCTCGCTGTTGAACCATTGCTCACGCCAGTCGCCCGCGTCACACCGATCATCCAATCGGTGGGTATAGTCGGCGGTGTCAAAACCCAGCGCACTCAGCTGCGCCAGCCGCTCGGCCATGTCCGTCGGGCCATCGGGCCAGCCCCAGACGAAGAGACCGATTTGCGACCGCGTCTGCGCTGTCGGCGCCTGCTGAGCCATCGCCCCCGCCACCTTTCCCCGCGCCCCCGTGGCCGGATCCCGTGCCTGGACATGATCGATCAGCCGCCAGTAAAGCTCACCCTGCAACACGCCCGATAGCGGCGCGGGCAGCGTGGCCGGCACGGCGGGCAGCTGGCTGACGCGGGCCGTCCAATCCTGGCCGCGCTCGCCATCGCCTCGGCTGATCGCCTCGACGAGCTCTCCCTCATGATAACGCAGCGTTACCGCCACGCCGTCGACCTTGGGCTGGATCCACAGGTTGTCCCGGCGGCTGCTGAAGCGCCGCACGCCGTCGCCATCGGTTTTTTCAAGGCCCGTTTGCGCGTATGGATGGGCAAGGCTATTACGCGTGCTGGTGATGCGCGTCAGCGGCTGGTGATCGGGCGTCTCGCCCAGACAGATCTGCCATTCGGCCAGCCGAGCCACCGCCTGGTCGTAGAGCGCATCGTCGATCAGCGCTTCGCCCCGGTCATGATAGGCATGATCCCAGGCTGCTACCTGGACAGACAGCGCCTGGCTTTCCCGGGTCAGCCGTTGTTTACTCCAGTCGGGGCACTCGGCGCCCTGAGCCGTTAGCACCACGGCGCTTAACCACCCCCACAGTACTCCCTGCACATACCGTTGCTTTTTCACGTCGCCTCCGCCAATCGTCCGGTCATGGCGTTAGCCTAGCGCACCGCGCAAAAAAAACGTCCCCGGCAAGTGCCAAAGGGACGTTTTCTTACAGCACGGCGAGCAAATCTCTTATAAAGCCGCCGCCTCGCGCAGTGCGTCGGCTTTGTCGGTACGCTCCCAAGGGAAGGCGGTGAAGGTTTCTTTCTGCGCTTCGCCCTTGTCGTTTATCCAGGTGTAGCTGTGCTCAAACGGGGCACGACCGAAGTGACCATAGGCTGCGGTCAATTGATACATCGGGTGCAGCAGGTCGAGCATCTTGGTAATCGCGTAAGGGCGCAGGTCAAAGTGCTCGCGTACCAGGTCTACGATCAGCGTATCGCTGATCTTGCCGGTGCCGAAGGTGTCGATCGATACCGAGGTCGGCTCGGCAACACCAATGGCATAGGACACCTGGATTTCACACTTGTCGGCAAGCCCTGCAGCAACCACGTTCTTGGCCACGTAGCGACCGGCGTAGGCGGCACTACGGTCGACCTTGGACGGGTCTTTGCCGGAGAAAGCGCCGCCGCCATGACGCGCCATGCCGCCGTAGGTATCGACGATGATCTTGCGCCCGGTCAGCCCGCAGTCGCCCACCGGGCCGCCAATCACGAACTTGCCGGTCGGGTTGATGTGGTATTGGGTCTTGTCGTCGAGCCATTCGGCGGGAATCACCTGCTCGATGATCTCGCGTTTGACCATCTTGCGCAGGTCTTCCTGGTCGATATCCGGATCGTGCTGGGTCGAGAGCACCACCGCATCGACACCGCAGGGCTGTCCACGATCGTCGTAGCGGAACGTCACCTGGCTCTTGGCATCCGGGCGCAGCCACGGCAGGAGACCGTTTTTACGCAGCTCGGCCTGACGCTCCACCAACCGGTGCGAGTAATGGATCGGGGCGGGCATGAACGAATCGGTTTCGTTGGTGGCGTAGCCGAACATCAGGCCCTGGTCGCCGGCGCCCTGATCTTCAGGCTTGCTGCGGTCAACGCCCTGGGCAATGTCGACGCTCTGCTTGCCGATCAGGTTGACCACGCCGCACGTGGCGCCGTCGAAACCAACGTCGGACGAGGTATAGCCAATTTCGGTGATCACTTCACGCACCAGGGTTTCGAGATCCACCCAGGCATTCGTGCTGATTTCACCGGCAATGATCGCGACCCCGGTCTTTACCATGGTTTCACAGGCCACGCGCGCCTGCTTGTCCCGGGCGATAATAGCGTCTAGCACCGCGTCGGAAATCTGGTCGGCAATTTTATCGGGGTGCCCTTCGGAGACGGACTCGGAGGTAAACAGGGAATATTCGCTCATCGCGCACTCGACCCTCTGTATGACGGCTGCGCTCGAACCGCAGCATCAGCAGGAAATCATGGCAGGTAGACCCTGCCCGTATTTAAAGAAGCGATACTGGCGCTTCGGGGGGCAGAGTTTACACGCTGTCGGGAGTTCTTCCCAGAACGCAGCCGCCAGAATTTGCCGCCGCCGGGGAAGTCAGCGACAATAGGCGCCTTCATTATTTCCGTTTTCAGGCGAGGAGCACCCCATGCCGTCCCGTTTTGAGCTGGCTAACGCCATTCGCGCCCTATCCATGGATGCCGTCCAGAAGGCCAAGTCAGGCCATCCCGGCGCCCCAATGGGCATGGCGGATATTGCCGAGGTGCTGTGGAATGACTACCTCAAGCACAACCCCGAAGACCCCAAATGGGCCGACCGCGATCGGTTCGTGCTGTCAAACGGTCACGGGTCCATGCTGCTCTACTCGCTGCTGCACCTGACCGGCTACGAGCTTAGCCTGGAACAGCTGCAGAATTTCCGTCAGCTGCACTCGCCCACTGCCGGCCACCCGGAATACGGCTACGCGCCGGGGATTGAGACCACCACGGGTCCGCTTGGCCAAGGGTTCGCCAACGCCGTCGGTTTTGCGATCGCCGAAAAAACCCTGGCCGCACAGTTCAACCGCCCCGGGCATGCCATCGTCGACCACCATACCTGGTGCTTCCTGGGCGACGGCTGCCTGATGGAAGGCATCTCCCACGAGGCCGCCTCACTGGCGGGCACCCAGCAGTTGGGCAAGCTGATTGCGCTGTACGACGACAACGGCATTTCCATCGACGGCGAAGTGGAAGGCTGGTTCACCGACGATACCGCCAAGCGCTTTGAAGCCTACGGCTGGCACGTGGTGCCGAACGTCGACGGCCACAAGCCCGAGGAAATCAAGGCGGCCATCGAGCTCGCCAAGAGCCAGGATGACAAGCCCAGCCTGATCATCTGCAAAACCGTGATCGGTTTCGGCGCGCCCAACAAGCAGGGCAAGGAAGAAGCCCACGGCGCACCGCTGGGCGATGACGAAGTCGCCGCCGCGCGCAAGCAGCTTGACTGGCCCCACGCGCCTTTCCACGTACCCGAGCCCATTTATTCGGCCTGGGACGCGCGTGAAGCCGGCAAACAGCGCCAGCAGGACTGGGAGGCCCGCTTCAGTCGCTACGCGGACGCCTTCCCCGCCGAAGCCCGGGAATTTACCCGCCGCATGAAGGCGCAGTTGCCGGCCGAGTTGCCCACCGAAGCCTTGATCGAACAGGCCCAGGAAAAAGGCGACAGTATTCCGTCGCGCAAGGCCTCGTTTGAAGCGCTCAACGTCATCGGCCCGCAAATGCCCGAACTGCTGGGCGGCAGCGCCGACCTGGCCCCCTCCAACCTGACCTTCTGGAAAGGCGCCAAGGCCATTACGCCAGACGATGCCAACGGCAACTACTTGCACTACGGCGTGCGCGAATTCGGCATGGGGGCCGTCATGAACGGCATCGGCCTGCATGGCGGCTTTGTACCGTACGGTGCCACCTTCCTGATTTTCATGGAATATATGCGCAATGCCGTGCGTATGGCCGCTCTCATGGGCCAGCAGGCGATCTATGTATTCACCCATGATTCCATTGGTCTGGGCGAAGATGGCCCCACTCACCAGCCGGTGGAACAGCTCACCAGCCTGCGTACCACGCCGAACCTGAACACCTGGCGGCCCTGCGACGCGGTGGAAACTGCCGCTGCCTGGGATGCCGCGATCAAACGTCACTCCGGCCCCACCGCCCTGGTGTTCTCGCGCCAGAACCTGCCCCATCAGCCGCGCACCAAAGCACAGCTGGCGGCGATCCAGAACGGCGCCTACGTGCTCAAGGACAGCGACGACACCCCGGAGCTGATTCTGATCGCCACGGGCTCAGAGGTGGGACTGGCGATGGATGCCGCCGCCGAGCTCGAGCAGCAGGGCAAGGCCGTGCGCGTGGTGTCCATGCCCTCGGCCTACCGTTTTAACGGCCAGGATGCTGACTACCGTGAAAGCGTACTGCCCAAGGCAGTCACCAAGCGTATCGCCATCGAAGCCGGCCATGCGGACTACTGGTACAAGTACGTGGGCCTTGAAGGCCGCGTGATTGGCATGACGACCTTTGGCGAGTCCGCCCCGGCGGGGGATCTGTTCAAACACTTTGGTTTTACCGTCGAGAACGTGGTCAAGCAGGCCAATGAGCTACTTGGTTAACCACAGACAAGCGCTTTCATGCCCGCGCTAACCGGCTTGTTATGGCTGATTGGCTACTGGCTGGTCGGCGAGGTGGTCATCTACCTCTCCGGCCTGCCCGTTTCCTCTGGGGTGGTAGGCATGCTGTTATTGTGCGCCACCCTGGCGGTGATCGGCCGCGTGCCCGACAGCCTTGCCGCCGCCGCCCAACCGCTTATCGCCCTTCTGGCCATGCTCATCATGCCTGGCGTCGTCGGCGTGTTCTTTATCCTCGATGAACTGGCCGGTCAGTGGCTGGCCATTCTGGTAGCGCTGCTGCTGGGCACGCTACTCAGCGTGGTCACGACACTCTGGCTGTTGAAACGCCTCATGGGGTCTCATGCCCACTAGCCTGCTGTCGACGCTGACCGCAACGCCGCTGTTTGCCGTGGGGCTGACGCTGGCGGCTTATCTGCTGGGCAACGCCTTGTTCAGCCGCCTCAGACAACCCGCCTGGCTGCCCGCGATATTAATCGCCGCGCTGTTGCTGGCGGCCATGCTGACGGTACTTGGACTGCCCTATGAAGCCTACCAGGAAGGCGCCGTCTGGCTGACGATACTGTTGGGTCCGGCAACGGTGGCGTTGGGCATGCCGCTCTATCAGCAACTGCCGCGTATCCGCGCGCTCTGGCGCCCATTAGCGGTGTGCCTACCCATCGCGGCGGCGCTTGCCGCCTGTTATGCCCTGGGCATTGCCTGGCTGATGGGCAGCCCTGGGCAAATACTGGCCTCCATTGCCGCCAAGTCGGTTACCGCCCCCATTGCCATCGGCATTACCGAACAGCTGGGTGGCAACGTAGCGTTATTGATGGGCGCTCTGCTGGTCACGGGGGTCGCGACGATTCCCTTCGTAAGCCTGGCCGCGCGGCTATTGAACATCGACGACGAGCGCATTATCGGTTTCGCGCTGGGCCTCAATGGCCACGCCATCGGCACCGTTCGGGCGTTTGAGTTAAGCCCCACCGCGGGTGCCTTTGCCTCCTTGGGCATGAGCCTCACCGGCATCTTTACCGCCCTCCTCCTGCCGCTCGCCTGGCGGCTGGTCGGCATGGGCAGTGGATAAGCATCGCCTGCTGAAATACGTTATCATCGCGCCTACTTTCGCGCCCACTGTGGCCCAGCTTCACTTTTCAAGAGCCGCCTCGCGACATGGCTAACACCACAAGGTATCGCATCGCTATCAACGGGTACGGACGCATTGGCCAATGCGTCCTGCGCGCATTGATCGAGCGCAGCCACCATGACATCGAGGTGGTAGCGATCAACGAGCTGTCTGACCTGGCGACCATTACCTACCTGACCCGATACGACACCACCCACGGCCGCTTCCCTGGCGAGGTGGATAACGACGGCGAGGCGCTGTTGATCAATGACCAGCGCATTCATGTGCTCTGCGAGCCAGATCCCCAGGCACTACCCTGGGCGGCGCTGGATATCGACCTGGTGCTGGAATGCTCGGGTAGCTTCAAGGATCGTAGCACCGCCGAGCAGCACCTGGCGGCCGGTGCGAAGCGCCTGCTGTTTTCCCAACCCGCCGAAAGCGATGTCGACGCCACCATTGTCTGGGGCATTAACGAAGACGAGCTGACCCGCTCGTCACGCATTCTTTCGGCCGCTTCTTGCACCACCAACTGCCTGGTTCCGCTGCTCACCGTTCTGGATCAGGCGCTGGGCCTTGAGCACGGGGTCACCACCACGATCCACTCGGCGATGAATGACCAGCCGGTGATCGATGCCTACCATCAAACCGATCTGCGCCTGACACGCTCCGCGATGCAGTCCATCGTACCCGTGGATACCGGGCTCGCTCTGGGCATTAGCCGCTTGATGCCCCGCCTTGTCGGACGCTTTGAATGCCTGCACGTACGCGTGCCCACGATCAACGTATCGGCCATGGACGCCGCCCTGACTGTGCGTCAGGACACGGATGCCGACCAGGTCAACCGGCTACTGTATGACGCCAGCCAACACCGCTTGGCCGGCGTGCTGGGCTATACCGAAGCGCCCATGGCATCGATTGATTTTAATCACGACCCGCGCTCTGGCATCCTAGACGCCACGCAGACGCGGGTGGCCGGCAAACGCCTGGTCAAGCTGCTGTGCTGGTTTGATAATGAATGGGGGTTCGCCAACCGGATGCTGGATATCACGCAGCGGCTGGCGGCCTTGACGGCTGACGACAACGCCCGCTAGACATGCCGGGCCGCACCACGACTTTTCATCTGCTTGAACACGAGGAAACACTCACATGAACGTGCAAAAAATGACCGACCTGCCCTTGGAAGGGCAACGCGTCCTGATTCGTGAAGACCTCAACGTACCGATCAAGCACGGGCGTGTTTCCAGCGATGCGCGTCTGCGGGCGGCGCTACCAAGCATTCAGGCCGCCGCCAAGGCCGGCGCGAAAGTATTGCTGATGAGCCATCTGGGGCGCCCGACGGAAGGTGAGCCCGCCGACGAGTTTTCACTGGCGCCCGTCGCTGCGCATCTCGGCGAACTGCTGGGCCGGCCGGTTGAGCTGATCAGCGACTATCTCGACCGTGCGCCCACGCTTGCCAACGGCGAGGTGGCCCTGCTGGAAAACGTCCGTTTCAACACCGGCGAGAAGAAAGACGACGAGCAGCTAGCCAGGCAGTACGCCGCGCTGTGCGATATCTTCGTGATGGACGCTTTCGGAACGGCGCACCGCGCCCAGGCATCGACCCATGGCGTTGCGCGCTTTGCGGCCAAGGCCTGCGCCGGCCCGCTGCTTGCCCAGGAGCTGGAAGCGCTTGAAAAGGCCCTCGCTCACCCTGCGCGGCCGATGACCGCGATTGTCGGCGGCTCCAAGGTCTCGACCAAGCTAGACGTGCTGACCGCCCTCTCTGAAAAATGCGACCAGTTGATTGTCGGTGGCGGGATCGCCAACACCTTTATCGCCGCCGCCGGTTACAATGTGGGTAAGTCGCTGCATGAGGCGGAACTGATCGGCCAGGCCAAAGCGCTGATGGATAAGGTCGCCATCCCGCTACCCACCGATGTCGTGGTGGCCACCGAGTTTTCGGAATCCGCCGATGCCGTGGTCAAACCCGTGGATCAGGTGGCGGATAATGAAATGATCCTGGATATCGGCCCTGATACCGCCGCGCACCTGGCCAACCTGCTGAAAGATGCCGGCACGATTCTCTGGAATGGCCCGGTCGGCGTGTTTGAAATTGACCAGTTTGGCAAGGGCACCGAGGTCATCTCGCACGCCATTGCCGACAGCAGCGCTTTCTCCATCGCCGGGGGCGGTGATACGTTGGCGGCCATTGATAAATACGCCATCGCCGATCGTGTTTCGTACATCTCAACCGGCGGCGGTGCCTTTCTCGAGTACGTTGAGGGTAAGCAGTTGCCTGCCGTCGCCGCGCTCGAAGCGGCCGCACAGCGTGGTTAATCGTTAACCTCTCGAACCCAATGCTCACTATATCCGTTTACCCTGCTAACCCGTCTAGACAACACAGATAAGGTAACCCCATGGCTTTGATCAGCATGCGCCAAATGCTCGACCACGCTGCCGAATACGGCTACGGCATTCCGGCGTTCAACGTCAACAACCTGGAGCAGATGCGCGCCATCATGGAAGCGGCCGATGTCACCGACTCGCCGGTCATCGTGCAGGCCTCCGCCGGGGCTCGCAAGTACGCAGGCGCGCCTTTCTTGCGCCACCTGATTCTCGCGGCCGTTGAAGAGTTTCCGCATATCCCCGTTGTCATGCATCAGGATCACGGCACCAGCCCGGCGGTCTGCCAGCGCTCTATTCAGCTTGGCTTCTCCTCGGTGATGATGGACGGCTCGTTGGGAGAAGACGGCAAGACGCCGACGGATTACGCGTACAACGTCGACGTGACGCGTCGCGCTGTCGATATGGCCCACGCCTGCGGCGTGTCCGTCGAAGGCGAGCTGGGCTGCCTGGGCAGTCTGGAAACCGGCATGGCCGGAGAGGAAGACGGCATTGGCGCCGAAGGCAAGCTCGGTATGGAACAGCTGCTCACTGACCCGGAAGAAGCCGCCGAGTTCGTCAAGGCCACCCACGTGGACGCGCTGGCGATTGCCATCGGTACCAGCCACGGTGCTTACAAGTTCACCCAGCCACCGACGGGGGATACGCTGTCGATCCAGCGTATCAAGGAAATCCACGCGCGCATTCCCGACACTCACCTGGTGATGCACGGCTCGTCTTCCGTGCCCCAGGAGTGGCTGGATGTCATCAACCAGCATGGCGGCCAGATCCCTGAAACCTACGGGGTGCCCGTCGAAGAGATCGTTGAGGGCATCAAGCACGGCGTGCGCAAGGTCAACATCGATACCGACCTGCGTCTGGCCTCTACCGGGGCGGTGCGTCGCTTCCTGTCAGAGAATCCATCAGAATTCGATCCGCGTAAATTCCTCAAGGAAACGGTATCGGCCATGCGCGAGCTGTGTATTGCGCGTTATGAGGCCTTTGGCACCGCAGGCAACGCCAGCAAGATCAAGCCAATCAGCCTGGAAGCCATGTACCAGCGCTACGAGCGTGGCGAGCTGGCGCCCAAGGTAAAATAACGTCAGCGACATCATGGCTAGCGGTACCAACCAAAAAAGACGGCCAACTTGGCCGTCTTTTTTATGGGTGCTTATTTTAACGTGGTACTTACTCCTCGTCTTCGGAGACAGTATCGCTGTCTTCGCTTTCTCCATTATCCGCATTCGCATCACCGGAACCGCCCGTACCCGCTGATGTTTCTTCATTTTCTTCCTCACCCTCGGCACCGTTACGCTCGGACTCAGAGACATCGCTGCTGCGGTCTTCCTCGTCCCGCTTCACAGCGCCTTCCTTAATGCCATATTCTTCCTCGAGCGCTTGGTCGTCGAGAGGCTCGTGCTCGTGTTCGTCTGCCGTTGCCGTACCGCTGATGGCCAGCATGGCGGCAGCAAACGCAAATGGTATGATCCAGGGGGTTAATCGCATCGTCACGGTCTCCTTATTGTGATAGTACAGCTTAGCACGTCATTTCGCGCCTCGCGCTTTGACGATAAAACGCAAACATGCCGCTCAATAAACGGTAAAAAACGGCATGCTAGTCACATGTTTTAGGTCAATCTGAATCAGCACACGGTAACAGGCAAGCAAAAAATTACAGAACACTGTTCACAAAAGCGCTAAAATCTCGTTCAATAACCATGTGGTCTATTCGTTCTGTCACTGCAGCTGCCATGTCACTGCAAGGAAATCTCATGCCGCTCCCACTATTGTTATTTGATTGCGATGGCACCCTGGTCGATAGTGAACCGCTGCTTGCCGACGAGATGTCGACAGGGCTGAACAGCGTGGGGCTGCCTTTTCTGCCGTCTGATTATCTGGGTGAGTTTCGCGGCACGCGTTTTCGTAACATCGTGGCCCAGCTTCAGGCTCGCCATGGAGACGTCTCCAACGACCGACTGGACAGCATGGAAACCACCATGCGTGCCAACCTGGCCAGGCGACTGGCCCAGGAATTGACGACGATTCCCGGTGCCAAAGAGGCGCTTCAGCAGTTATCCGCCTATCCCAGCGCCGTGGTGTCCAACGGCCCGGAAGGCAAGATCCGCACCGTACTCAAGGCAACCGGCCTCGACCACTATTTTGCCGAGCGCCTTTTCAGCGGTTACACCGCCAACTGCTGGAAGCCCGAGCCCTGTCTGCACCTCCATGCAGCGAGTATCATGGGGTTCAGCGCCGCTCACTGTATCGCCATTGACGACGCTTTGGTGGGCGTGCGCGCGGCACTCGACGCAGGGATGAGAGTCATTCATTTGAATCGTTTTCCTGATGCCGAGACGACGCCGGAGAACGCCATCATGATCAGCAGTATGTTTCAGCTACCTGCCGTCGTCCGGCAGCTAAGCCAGGAAGTCAGTCCGGCGGCCGAACCTTATTACTCTGAAGGGAAATAACGTCATGGCTTCATTACGCGACCAGCTGGGTGGATTGGTTTATTCCACTGAAAAGGGCGACACCTGCCCCGCTTGCCGTGAATCGCTTGACGCTTGTCGCTGCGACGCCGATAGCGAGCAGGCACGCATTGCCGCGCTGGACGGGGTCGTGCGCATTCGACGCGAAACCAGTGGCCGGAAAGGCAAGGGCGTTACCACGGTGAGCGGTATCCCCCTGACGACGGCAGAACTCAAAACGCTCGCCAAGGATCTTAAAAAGCGTTGTGGCACGGGTGGCGCGGTGAAAGACGGCATCATTGAAATACAGGGTGACCATCGCGACAGCCTGAAACAGGCCCTCACCGCACGCGGCTATCAGGTCAAACTGGCGGGTGGCTAATCCAATCTCCTGCAGGACGAACCTATACTGCGTCGTCACCTGCACTAGGGTATTGAAATGATCTGGCTCGAATATTTGCTCCCGCTGATTTTTCTCTTACCCATGGCCGCAATGGGGGGCATCGTCCTGGCGCTGCGCAGCCTCCACGATGCCCGCGTGCAGTCGCCTTTCGATACGCCGTTACGCGAACCCGGCCAGGCGTTGCGCCACCGCCTGGATCAGGCCTTTTCGAGCCTGTTTCTCAATGGCGCGTTAGGCCCCCTGGTGAGTCTTGCACCACTTGTCTACGGCATGGGTCGAATGCTGTTTGTCGATCGCCAGGACTGGGTCGAGTGGGCGCTTTATGGCTTGCTTAGCACGCTGCTGGTGCTGGCCTTTTCCTTGCTGTTGGTGCGCGACTATCAACGCATTCGTCGACTGAAGCTGGGTCTGGCCTGTGAGCTTGCGGTGGGGCAAGAGCTTGAACGGCTGATTCGCCCCGATGCGCATCCCTACTATGTGTTTCACGATGTGCCAACGGACAGCTTCACGATTGACCATGTAGTGGTCACGCCACATGGCGTTTTTGTCGTCGAAACCCGGGCACGTACGGTTCCCATCAGCCATGTTGGGTCTGAGCAGAATGTCGTCGCCGTTGAACGCGAGCGTCTTCGTTTTCCCTATTGGCAAGAGCGTCGTCCCTTGCACAAAACCCGGCAAGGCGTAAATTGGCTCAGTCAGTGGCTGGAGCAGCGCTGCGGCGTGCCCGTGCCCGTGCGCGGTGTGCTGGTGCTGCCTGGCTGGGAAATCGATACCGATGACGCCGCCCCCGATATCCTGGTGGTCAGCGGCAACGCGCTCTCAAAACAGTTGACCGAACTGACCCCAGGCCAGCTCAGCGACCCGATCCACGACAAGATCATCAACACCCTGCTTGAGCGTGCCAAGCTGATGGAGTTGACTCACCTGCGTCAGCCGTCGGTATAACGCCCTAGTCGCCCCGCAGACGTCCGCCCATCTCCTGAGCCAGATCGACGGCGTAATGGTCGGTCATGCCGCCGATAAAATCGAGCATGCGCCG
This sequence comes from Vreelandella gomseomensis, assembly GCF_031451645.1. Classification (NCBI taxonomy): domain Bacteria; kingdom Pseudomonadati; phylum Pseudomonadota; class Gammaproteobacteria; order Oceanospirillales; family Halomonadaceae; genus Vreelandella; species Vreelandella gomseomensis. The sequence goes on from NZ_JARWAI010000017.1 coordinate 27,616, forward strand.
GTAGCTGTCGTAAAGCGGCCAGGAGACCAGGGGCGTATTCTCGCCGATCAGTGCCAGAACCCGCTGATGCTTGAAAGAGCTATGCCCGGTGTGGTGAAGTTCGTGAGCCGCACCGATAAAGGCTTCAAGCAATATGCCCAGGGTGGTGTAAGCGCCGATTTCCAGCTTGGCCTTTCGCTCGTTCTGGAAAATCCGCTCGCGAGCCAACTGCTTCGCCGCCTTGACGCCCCAGCCTAAATCCGGATGACACAGTTCAAGCAGATCGTCCTTGAGCGTGCCGTTAAGCAGGGCCTGTTCATGCTGTACGAACACGGCCCCCACATCGTTGACGGCACGCTCCATGGCCGCACCGCGCAGCAGTGCGATGCGACGGCGCTGGGAAACGTTGTGCGCTTGCATCTCAGCGTACTCGGGCGGGAATTCACCGGCAATCTGGCGTAACACCTCGACCACTTCTTCGTAGCGCAGAATGCCCATTTCCAGACCGTCTTCCAGATCCAGCAGGGCATAGCAGATATCATCAGCCGCTTCCACCAGCCAGGCCAGAGGGTGCCGGCACCAGCGTTGCTCACCCTGGGGCAAAAGCCCCACGGCGTCGGCCACTTCCTTGAGCAGCGCCTGCTCTGACTGATAAGCCCCGAACTTGCCCGCTCGCCCGCCATAGCGAACGGTCCAGGGATATTTAAGCAGCGCCCCCAGCGTGGCGGCTGATAGACGCATACCGCCATTGAACTGGTTATATTCAATCTGGGTGATCACGCGAAAGCCTTGCGCGTTGCCCTCGTAGGTAAGCAGGTCGTCGCGTTCCGCGTCGGACAAGCCATCCAGCAAGCCGCTGCCTTGGGCACGTCGAAACCAGTCGCGAATGGCATACTCACCGGCGTGTCCAAAAGGAGGGTTACCGATGTCGTGTCCCAGACAGGCAGTTTGCACTATGACACCCAGATCCGCCGGCGTAATCCACGCCGGTAACCGGTTACGGAGAAGCTCGCCGACGATCATCCCCAGGGAGCGGCCCACACAGCCGACTTCCAGCGAATGGGTCAAACGGGTATGAATGTGATCGTTTTCTGTAAGCGGATGCACCTGCGTCTTGCGACCAAGGCGCCGAAAGGAACCGGAAAAGACGATGCGGTCGTGATCTTTGTGAAACGGGCTGCGGCCAATTTCGCGGGTGCTTACTGAACGTTGGTCGTGGAGCCGTTTAGGGGAAAGTAACTGTTCCCAGCGCATTTGTGTCATGACGTTCCTCCTTGAGAGCCGCATTCTGACACAAAAATCAGCCAGATAAATAAACAAACCTGTAAGGATAGCGTGTGTGCAGTGTGCCCGAGGCTTTCCTTCCGCCCAAACAAAAAACCCAGCCGATTGGCTGGGTTTTCTGCGGTATAGGTGCCTGACGATGACCTACTCTCGCATGGGGAGACCCCACACTACCATCGGCGCGAAGCGGTTTCACTGCTGAGTTCGGCAAGGGATCAGG
>NZ_JARWAI010000018.1:0-28347 GCF_031451645.1 Vreelandella gomseomensis
GCACGTTCTTCAGTGCAGAGTTCAGAATATGACATGGATACAACACCCTACCGGTTTGGTCAGGTGTTGCACTCAGAATTTGCGGCCGAGCACTTTTCAATGAAACGCTACGAACCTGATAAGAAAGAATTAATTTTTATTATTATTTTCAATGCATTATGTCAAAAAAAGACCAAACCTCGATTAAGGAAAAGTATTAACAATGCTTTGTAAGCCATGGATTATTTTGTTGTAAGATATCTCTTACAGTGTATCGTCCATGGCTTTCAGCGATTTTCTCTGGCCTCTCTTTGACAAAGCGCGCGTCGGGAAACACAGGGTTACTGTCGGGACTAACAGGCTGCTAGTGGGCTTCATCCCAGTTGCTGCCACTTTCCGCCTCGACAATCAACGGCACGCTCAACTGCACGGCACCCTGCATACGCTGCTGCACCTGCTTGATAAAGCTCTCTACCTGAGACTCGGCGACTTCAAACACCAGTTCGTCATGCACCTGCATGACCATTAGCGCATCAAACTCGCCCTCTGCCAGCCAGGCATCCACATCGATCATCGCCTGCTTGATGATATCCGCCGCGGTGCCCTGCATGGGCGCGTTGATCGCGGTACGCTCGGCACCCTGCCGACGGTTACGGTTTTGCGAGTGAATTTCCGGTAGGTAGAGGCGGCGCCCCCGCACAGTTTCCACATAGCCATCTTCCGCTGCCTGGGAGCGAATCCTGTCCATATAACGGGCGACGCCTGGGTAGCGGTCAAAGTAGCGATCAATGTAAGTTTGTGCCTGATTACGCTCTATATGCAGTTGGCGTGACAGGCCCCAGGCACTCATGCCGTAGATCAAGCCGAAGTTGATCGCCTTGGCGCTGCGCCGCTGATCGCCGGAGACTTTTTCAAGCGAGGTACCAAAAACCTCCGCCGCCGTGGCAGTGTGGATATCGCGCCCCTCGGCAAAGGCTTCCAGCAGTCCCTTGTCTTCCGACAGGTGCGCCATGATACGCAGCTCGATCTGTGAGTAGTCGGCCGCCACGATGCGATAACCGGGACGAGCCACAAACGCCTGGCGAATCTTGCGGCCTTCTTCGGTACGGATAGGGATGTTCTGCAGGTTAGGATCGGACGATGACAGCCGCCCAGTAGCCGTCACCGCTTGGTGGTAGCTGGTATGCACACGCCCGGTGGCTTTGTTCAAAAGCCGCGGCAGCTTGTCGGTGTAGGTGGACTTCAGCTTGGCCAGCCCCCGGTGTTGCATAATGACTTTGGGAAGCGGGTAATCCAGCGCCAGCTCTTCCAGCACCGCTTCTGCGGTCGAAGGAGCGCCTTTGGGGGTTTTCTTGATCACCGGAATTTTCTGTTCTTCAAACAGAATCTGCCCCAGCTGCTTGGGTGAGCCCAGGTTGAATTCGCGCCCTGCCAGTTCATACGCCTGGCTTTCCAGCTCACGGATGCGGGCTTCCAACTGCTGGCTGTGCTCATGAAGGCGTTCTGCATCCAACGCTACGCCATTGCGTTCAATGCGCGACAGCACGCTGACCAACGGCAGCTCCAGATGATCCAGCACCTCGGCGAGGCGGCCTTCGCGTTCTACCTGGGGGCGCAGGGTTTCCTGCAACCGCAGGGTAATATCCACGTCTTCACAGGCGTACGGGGCCGCCTGCTCAAGCGCGACCTGATTGAAGGTCAGCTGTTTGGCGCCTTTACCAGCGATGTCTTCAAACGAAATGGTGCTTTCACCCAGATACTTCAGCGCCAGGGAGTCCATGTCGTGGCGGGTAGCGGTGGAGTTCAACACGTAGGAGGCCAGCATGGTGTCGGCCAGCGGCCCCGCCACGGCAATATCATAGTTGGCCAGCACGGAAATATCGTACTTGAGGTTCTGGCCAATTTTGGTTTTCTGGACGTCTTCCAGCAGCGGTTTCAGCGCGGACAATACCGCTTTGCGGTCAAGCTGCGCCGGGGCATCCAGGTAGTCATGGGCAACCGGAATATAGGCAGCTTCCCCCGCTTCCAGCGCCAGCCCAATGCCAACGATTTCGGCGTCCATGTAGTTGAGGCTGGTGGTTTCCAGGTCGAAGCAGAAACGCTCGGCGTTAGTGAGCCGGCTCAGCCAGGCGTCGAATTCGCTTTGGCTGACGATGACGTGATCATGCCGCTCGCTGGGGGCAGGCGCCGCGCTTTCGTCAGCGGCGCTCGCGGGCGCCGGCTCGCCGCCCTTCACGTCGTCAACGCCCTCATCTGTGCCTTCCAGCAGCTCGCCAAGCCACTGCCTGAACTCCATCTCTTTGTAGAGTTCCACCAGCGCGTCGCGGTCGGGGTGGGCGATGTCCAGATCGTCCAGCCCCACCGGCAGGTCGCAGTCGACTTTGATCGTGGCGAGCTGGTAAGACAAAAACGCCTGCTCGCGGTGTTCCTCAAGCTTCTTGGGCAGCGTCTTGGCTCCCCGGAATGACAGCGTCTTGACCCGCTCGAGATCCCCATAGATGGTATCCAGCCCCCCGCCCATGCCCTGCAGCAAGCCAATGGCGGTTTTTTCCCCGACCCCGGGCACGCCGGGAATGTTGTCCACCTTGTCGCCCATCAGGGCGAGAAAATCGATAATCAGCGCCGGCGGCAGGCCGAACTTCTCCTCCACTCTGGCTTCGTCGAGGGTTTCGTCCTTCATGGTGTTGACCAGCGTGATATGAGCGTTAACCAGCTGCGCCATGTCCTTGTCGCCGGTGGAGATGACCGCGTCGCGCCCCGCCTGGGTGGCGTGGTGGGCCAGGGTGCCAATCACGTCGTCGGCTTCAACGCCTTCAATACATAGCAGCGGCAGACCGAGGGCTTTCACGCACTCGTGCAGCGGCCTGACCTGGCTGCGCAAGTCATCGGGCATTGGCGGGCGATGGGCCTTGTACTCGCTGTACAGGTCATCGCGAAAGGTTTTACCTGGCGCGTCGAACACCACGGCCATGGGGCTGTCGGGGTAGTCCTTGATCAGCCGCTTGAGCATGTTCAACACTCCCTTCACCGCCCCCGTCGGCTGGCCGTTGGAGGTGGTGAGCGGCGGCAGCGCGTGAAACGCGCGATACAGGTACGAAGAGCCATCGACGAGCACGATCGGAGCACGGGCCATAACCAGGTTCCATTGTCAGCAAACAGTAAGAAAGTCTGCCGGTCATGATACGCGTTCAGCGCCTGCGGTGCAGACCCAAGATGGCTCGACGAGCGTGTCGAAAGCGAGACAACGCTGCCAACTGAGGCATCAAGCCGCTACAATAACGGGCTTAGCAACCTGGGCGAGATTCTCATGGCAGTATTCACCCCGCTTAGCGACGCACAGGTCGCTACGTTTTTAGAAAAATTTGATGTCGGCCGTTTCGTTTCGCTGAAGGGCGTGGCGGCCGGCACCGAAAATTCGACCTTTTTTGTGACCACCGACCGCCGTGAGCTGGTATTGACCCTGTTCGAGCAAGGCGAGCATGCTGAGCTGCCGTTCTTTGTCGAGTTACTGGACTACCTGGACGAGCACCGTCTGCCGGTACCCGGCACGGTTCACGACCGCGACGGCGTGGCCCTGCACAGCCTGGCGGACAAGCCGGCCCTGCTGTTCCCGCGCTTGCCGGGCCGTCATCCCCAAGCCCCCAACCTGGCCCAATGCCGGGCACTGGGCGATACCCTGGGGCGTCTGCATAAGGTGTCGCAGCACTTTCCCGGGCACCGCCCCAACCCGCGCGACCTGCACTGGCTGCAAGCCATGCACCACAAGGTGCTGACCTACTTGAGCGCTGACGACCAGACGTTGATGAAAGACGAGGTCGATGATTTCGAAAGCGCCTTTGCCAAGCACGACGAACTGCCACAAGGCGCGCTGCATGGCGACCTGTTCCGCGACAACACGCTGTTTGAAGGCGATACGCTCGGCGGCATTATCGACTTCTACAACGGCTGCACCGGCGACCTGCTGTTTGATCTGGCCATTGTGATCAACGACTGGGCCTCCAACGAGGACGGTACGCTGAATGGCGAGCGCTACACGGCGATTCTGAGCGCCTATCAATCACGCCGCCGCCTGACCGCGGACGAGCGCACCCTGTGGCCCACTATGCTGCGCATGACGGCGCTGCGCTATTGGCTCTCGCGGCTGCTGGTGGTGTACGTGGACCCGCCCGCCCACGACCTGACCCCCCATGACCCCGACCGCTTCCGTACCATTCTGAAAGCGCGCATGGCGCATGGCGCGCTCCCCCTGCCCGAGGCGTCTTCATGAAGGCGGCAGCCACTCACAGCACCTCGGCTCAGCGCGCCCGCCGCACCTGGAATATCGACCAGTGGGGCAGCGGCTACTTTGATGTGGACGACCGTGGCCAGGCGCTGGTGCGACCGCTGGGCAGCGATGCCGAGGGTCCGGCGCTGCCACTGAGCGGACTGGTTCGCAAGCTGCAGCAGAGCGGCTTGCGCCTGCCGGTACTGGTGCGTTTCAGCGACATTCTTCACGACCGCGTTGAGCAGCTGTGCGGCGCCTTTGACGTGGCCATGCAGGAGCTCGACTATACAGGCGGCTATACGGCGGTTTACCCCATCAAGGTCAACCAGCAGCGCCGCGTGGTGGAAGAGATACTGGCCACTGCGGAACGCGGCCGCGGCCGTGTCGGCCTGGAGGCAGGCAGCAAACCCGAACTCCTGGCGGTACTCGCCCTCTCCGACGGCGGCTCCTCGCTGATCGTGTGCAACGGCTACAAAGACCGCGAATACATCCGCCTGGCGCTGCTGGGCGAGAAGCTTGGCCACCGGGTGTACCTGGTGGTGGAAAAGCTCTCCGAACTCGACTTGATTCTGGAAGAAGCTCGCGAGCTGAACGTGACGCCGCGCATCGGCCTGCGCGCCCGGCTCGCCTCGGTGGGCAAAGGCAAGTGGCAGAATACCGGCGGTGAAAAATCCAAGTTCGGCCTCACCGCCAGCCAGATTCTCAGCGTCGTCGAGACCCTGCGCACCCAGGAAGCCCTCGACAGCCTGCAGCTCGTGCACTTTCACCTTGGCTCGCAGATCGCCAACATCCGCGATATTCAGCGCGGCCTACGCGAATGTGCCCGCTTCTATCAGAACCTGCTCAGCCTGGGCGCGCCGATCGATACCGTCGACGTGGGGGGCGGCCTGGGCATCGATTACGAAGGCACCCGCTCGCGCAGCGACTGCTCGGCCAACTATTCGATGCGCGAGTATGCGCGCAACGTGGTCAGCGCCTTTGCCCAGCTGTGCCAGGACGCCCAGCTGCCCGCGCCGCACCTGATCAGCGAGTCTGGCCGTGCGCTCACCGCTCACCATGCGGTGCTGATTACCAACGTGATTGGCGACGAGCGCATCGACGATACACCTCCCGAACACTCCCATGCGGGCGACCCGCAGGTGGCGGCGCTGTGGCGCGTCTTCGAGCAGCTGGCCGAGCCTCAGGAACCGCGCGTGCTGGTCGAGGCATGGCACGATGTCTTCCAGGCGGTCAGCGAGCTGCAGGATCGCTTCGTGCTCGGGCTGAGTGATATCAACGCCCGCGCCGAAGGCGAACGCGTCTATATGGCGGCGTGCGTGCGTCTGCGCGACCAGCTCGACACCCGCAACCGCGCGCACCGCGAGATCCTGGATGAGCTGGCCGAGAAGCTGGCCGACAAGCTATTCGTCAACTTTTCGCTGTTCCAGTCGGTGCCGGACGTCTGGGGTATTGAGCAAATCTTCCCCGTCCTGCCGTTAAGCGGACTGGACCAACCGCCAACCCGCCGGGCGGTGATTCAGGACATTACCTGCGATTCAGACGGCCGTATCGATCAGTATGTCGACGGCCAGGGCGTCGAAAGCACCCTTCCCCTTCCCGAATGGATCAGCGACGACGAGCGCTGGCTTGGCTTCTTCCTGGTGGGAGCCTATCAGGAGATTCTGGGTGATCTGCACAACCTGTTCGGCGATACCGATTCGGTGGACGCTGCCCTGGGGCCCGACGGCGAATGGCAGCTTTCCAACGCCCAGGCCGGGGACACCGTGGCTGAGGTACTCGCCTACGTGAACTTCGATGCCCGGGTGTTAAAGCAAAAGCTCACCGAGCAGCTCATCACCAGCAGCTTTTCCACCCAGGAGCAGGCACGCTTTGCCGCCAGCCTGTCCGAGGGGCTCGAAGGCTACACCTACCTGGAGTAGCGACGCCATCTGCAAACCTTAGCCAACGCAAAAGGCCACCGACCCTGTCGGTGGCCTTTTGATTGGGCGGCTGTTTAGCGAGCGCCTTGGTTTAATCGACGCCGCCTCACTCAACCACGCTGGTGGTGATATCCAAACCACCGGTCAGCGTCATACGGAGCGTGGCGCCGCGGGGCAGCTCACCCACCCCTGACGGCGTGCCGGTTAAAATGACGTCCCCCGGTTCGAGGGTAAAGTGGCGGCTCATCTCTGCGAGCAGGGTGGGGATGGTAAAGATCATGTCGGCCCCTTCGCCGTGCTGGCGCTCTTCACCGTCGATTTCCAGGGTAAAGGCCAGTGCGTTCCAGTTGGGCACGCGGCTTAACGGCAGAAAGGGGGAAAGCGGGCAGGCGCCGTCAAAGGCCTTGGCGATTTCCCAGGGATGGCCCTTTTCCTTCAGTTGGGACTGCACATCGCGCAGGGTGAGATCGAGCGCCAGCCCCAAACCGGTAATCGACGCGCTGGCTTCGTCCGGGGTGGCGTCGGAAATCGTTTTACCCACCAGCAGGGCAAGCTCGATCTCGTAGTGAATCTCACCGCGATGGAACGGCGGTGCGAGCGGCTGCTTGATATCCACGACGCTCGTCGCGGGCTTGATGAACAACAGCGGCTCGCTGGGAACGGGGTTATCCAACTCTTTGGCATGGTCGGTATAGTTGCGGCCAACGCACACCACCTTGCCCAGCTGATGGGGACAGGCTTGACCATCGGTAAACTGTGGAACAAAACGCATGGTGGGGAGACTCCTTTTTATGGTGCGCATTTTAGCATGCGCACCAGTCTAACCCAGCCTAGCGATTGTTCCACACATCGCTGACCGCCGGTTTACCTTCCCGCCTCACTCGGCCATCGACCAGGTGTCGTCGGGCGCGTGGGCCAGAAAGTCGGGGCGCGGCTTGGGCGCGGCATAGGGCTCGCGGCAGCGGTTGTCCGGGCGGTTAAACACAAAGAACACATTGCTGCGCGGATCCGGCGACAGGTTGGCATTCGAGGCGTGCAGGGTGTTGCAGTCAAACAGCAACAGGCCCCCGGCCTTGCCCTTGGGCGCCTCGATGCCGTGCTCGGCGACCAGTTCGGTCAGCGCTTCTTTGCCGGGCACGCCGACTTCCTGCGCCTTCAGCGAGCGCTTGTGGTTATCCTCCGGCGTCTCACCCAGACACGGCACGAATTTGTTGTGCGACCCGGGAATCAGCATCAAGGGGCCGTTGAACTCGTGGTTGTCGGTCATGATCAGCGAAGCACTGACCGCATGCATGCTTGGCATGCCGTCTTCGGCATGCCAGGTTTCAAAGTCCGAGTGCCAGTTGAAACCTTTACCGGCAAACCCGGGCTTGTAGTTGATACGCGACTGGTGCACGTAGGGGTCTGCGCCGATCAGTTGCCGTGCGGCACCCGCCAGACGCTCGTCGCGAGCCAGTTCTCCAAAACGCTTGGAGAGAAAGTGCACCGCAAACAGCGAACGGATTTCCTGACTGTCCGGCTCGGTGACGCTGAAGGGTTGATCGCGATAGGCTTCATTGTTCATGAGCGTCTGCATTTCCCGACGCAGCTCATCGAGCTCTGAACCGGAAATCAGGTTGGGAATGAACAGAAACCCTTTACGCTCGAACTCGTCGAGTTGCGCCTGGCTAAGCGGACCTGTCAGGTGACGACCTTTGACAACATCTTCCTGGCGCGGCTGCCAGAGTGATGCAGGCGCTTCCGACAACCGCGACGGATAAGGATCCTTGACCATCGAAAGCTGCGCCGACGGTACATCCGCCATTTCGCTGTACTGCTTCTGCGTTTTTAAAACATTGAGAGGTGTATTGCTGACTGTCATCTAATCCACTCCTTGTATGATTAAATTTCAGATCATTCTCAGAACAATCATCTTGCAGTGCACAAGGTAGACAATCTCAGTCCCCCTGCAAGGCATGCCCGCTCAGTTCATAACATGGGTTACGTGAAAAAAATTCACTTTTTGAGCAAGCAAGCACAGAAGGGCTCATGGATTTTATATGGCCTTTTTAACCCGATTCAAGTCGACGCCCATCCATACCAGTACAAAACATCACCATAAAAATCACATGTAGAACCCCTGTATACTTTATGATCAAACACTTTATTGAGCACCGGAGGTCTCATGCTGATCCTGCAGAAACTTCACAAAACATTCAGCACGCCGCAGGGAGAACTACCGGTACTCAACGGTATCGACCTGGCGCTTGACCAGGGCGAGAGCCTGGCCTTGATGGGCGAGTCGGGCAGTGGCAAATCGACGCTACTGCATCTGGCAGCAGGCCTTGATCTGCCCGATCAGGGCCGTATCAGCATTGACGGTCACGAGCTTTCTACCCTGGACGAACCCGCACGCGCCAGACTTCGCCGTGAGCATCTCGGACTTGTCTTTCAGCAGTTCCATCTGGTGCCCAGCCTGAACGTCATCGATAACCTGCGGCTTCAGGCCCGACTGGCGGGCCGCGAGGACGCCGAATGGACTGCCCACCTGATGGCGCGTCTAGGGCTTTCCGGTCGCGAGGCCTACTACCCCGAGCAGCTGTCGGGTGGCCAACAACAGCGCCTGGCGATTGGTCGCGCGCTGGCCGCTCGCCCCCGGCTGTTGCTCGCGGATGAGCCCACCGGCAACCTTGACGAGCAAAGCGCTGATACCGTCCTCGCGTTATTGCTCGACCTGGTAAAAGAGACACGTTGTGCCTTGTTGATGGTGACCCACAGCGCCCGCGTGGCGGCACCGCTGAGTCGCCTGGTGCGCCTGCATATGGGACGCTTGAAGGATAATGCCCCATGATGCTTCGCGTACTGCTCACCCTGTTGAGCCACTATCGCCGCCATCCCGGCCAACTTGCCATGCTGCTGCTTGGGCTTTGGGTGGCAAGCGCCCTGTGGAGCAGCGTGCAAGCCGTCAACGCGACCGCCAAGGACAGCTACGCCCGTGCCAATGCGCTGTTCAGTGCCAACGTTGACGAGCTGGCGCGGCGCGATGGCCAGCCGCTCACCCGCGAGGACTACCTGAGCCTCCGACGAGCCGGCTTACCCGTCTCGCCGATGCTGGAAGGCACCCTGGAAATCGATGGGGAACGCCTGACCATCGTCGGCATTGACCCGCTCACCTTGCCAAGCAGCAACACGCTGGGCGCCAGTGGTGCCGCGTTGACAGCCTTTATCACGCCACCCTGGCAAACCCGGCTCGCACCCGACACGCTCGACTTGCTGGGGCTTTCGCGACAGCAGGCGCCAGGCATGACGCCTGCTGTCGATAATACGCAAGACAGTGCGGGAGATGGTGCTGGAGATAGTCGCCAGCGCCTACCCCCGCTGGCACTGCGCGCCGACCTCCCACCGAATACCCTGGTGATGGACATCGCCGCAGCCGCCCGGTTGCTGGATCGCGATAACACCTTGAGCCAGTTGGTCACCGCCCCGGGTGCGCTATCAACAGCGCCCGAAGGCTACCGGCTTACCCGGGCCGCGACGCTGGCATCGCCTGAGCAGCTTACCGAGAGCTTCCACCTCAACCTCACCGCCCTGGCGCTGCTGTCGTTAGTGGTCGGCCTGTTTATCGTCCAGGCCGCACTGGGGCTTGCCATGGAACAGCGCCTGACAACACTAAGAACGCTGCGCGCCCTGGGCGTCCCCGCCGCCACACTCGTTATGGCCATGCTGCTCGAGTTGCTGGTACTCGGCGTGCTGGGCGCCGCGCTTGGGCTGGCCAGCGGCATCTGGCTGGCGGGCCAGCTACTCCCTGACGTGGCCACGACGCTGTCGTCGCTTTATCAGGCCGACGTCAATCGAAGCCTGGTACTGCCATGGCACTACTGGGTAGGCAGTCTGGCGATTACCTTCGGCGGCCTGCTGCTGGCGGGTAGCGGTGTCCTCTGGCGGGCCGCTCGCCTCAACGTGTTGGCCCTGGGCCAGTCCCAGGCATGGCGGCTAGCCTACCAGCGCCAGCTAAAGCGCATGACGCTTGGTGCCGCCGGGGTGGCCTTTCTCGCCCTGGGGTTAGCACTGTGGCTTGGCCTACTACCGCCCGGCCAGGGTGTCCTGGTCAGCTTTGGGTTTGTTGCCGCACTACTGTTGAGCAGCGCGCTATGCCTGCCGCCGCTGATAAATGGGGTGCTCCACTTGCTGCAGCGGTGGCTCCGCCGTCACCCGCTTGCCCACTGGGCGGTCGCCGATATTCAGCTACAGCTGCCGCGCCTTTCCCTGGCCATGATGGCGCTGTTGATTGCGCTGGCCACCAACCTGGGCGTCAGCAGCATGGTCGGTGGCTTTCGCCTTACCTTCCTGGACTGGCTGGACCAGCGGCTGGCCGCCCCGTTATATATCAATGACTCGCCGTCGACCTTGGCCCCCATGCTGGATTGGCTCGATGCGCGGCCTGACGTTGCCGAAACACTGCCTACTGCCCGCGGCAGCGTCGACCTGCTGGCAGTGGACGATACGCAGGAACAGGGGGCCCGCGAGCGCATTGCGCTGTTCGGCATCACCCCGGCAGCCACCATCACCGACCGCTGGCCGCTGATTGATACCATCTCAGGAAGGTCCGCTGCCTGGGCGTCGCTATCGGCGAACAGCGTGTTTATCAACGAGCAGATGGCCGTGGCACAGCAGCTCGCACCAGGTGACGAAGTAACGCTGGATACCCCGCAAGGGACGAGACCATTTGAGATTGCTGCGGTTTACCCTGACTACGGCAACCCACGTCAGCAGATCCTGGTACCCACAGAAGTGCTTATTCAGCACTTCGGCGGCGAGGTTGCCTCAATAGGCCTGGTAGTCAACGACAGCGCTGACCATCAGGCCTTACGCGAGGCACTGGCGAATAGTTTTGATGTATCCCCGGAGGCGATGGTCGATCAACAGGAAATCAAACGGCTGGCGACGCAAATTTTCGAGCGCACCTTTACTATTACCCGTGCTTTGAACGGCCTTACCCTGGGCGTCGCGGCATTAGCGCTGCTGGCGACACTGCTGGCCCAGGCGCGAGATCGACAGCGCCAGCTGGCGTCACTATGGGCACTTGGCGTGCCGCGTAAAACGCTGACCCTAATGCCGCTCTTTCAACTCGGCGGGCTGGCATTGTTAACCGGAGTAGTCGCGATCCCGCTGGGCATTGCCATTACCTGGACGCTCGTGGCCATCATCAACGTTGCCGCGTTTGGCTGGCGGCTACCGCTCTACCTTTTCCCCTGGGATATACTCATCACCCTGGCCACCGCGCTGGGCGTGGCGGTGACTGCCGCCGCCCTGCCATCGCTTCAGCTGTGGCGGACCTCTCCCCAAGCGATGCTCAACCAGGGGGCCACATGAATTATTCCCGGTTATCGACTGCGCTCGTGGCGATGGCATGTGCCATCCTCATCGGCTGCCAGAAATCCCCTTCCGATGCCGCCCCCCAAGGGTTTGCCGGGCTGGGGGCAAACGCGGAAGAATTTGCTCAGGCGGATGCATCCACGCCATTGAGTTTCCCCCGGGATCACGGGGCGCACCCCGACTACCGCATCGAGTGGTGGTACCTGACCGCCAACCTTGAAGACGACCAGGGCCAGCCGCTTGGTCTTCAATGGACGCTGTTTCGCCAGGCGCTAACGCCGCCCGATGAACGCCCTGACCCAGCGCCCTGGACCGCCGATCAGGTGTGGATGGCGCATATGGGGATCTCCCGAGGCGCCACCCATGTCGCCGCCGAGCGCTTTGCGCGCAGCCATAGCCAACACGCAAATGGGCAGGCGGGCGTCAACGCAGCCCCCTTTGAGGCCTGGATTGACGACTGGGTACTAAAAAGCCCGGAGGACGCCAGCTTCGAGGACTTCACCCTCAGCGCCTACAGCGGCGAGGGGGCGGACCGTTTCGGCTACTCCCTCACCCTTGAACCCCAGGGTCCGCTCGTCCAACACGGGGAAAACGGCTTCAACGCTAAAACCGTGGAAGGCCAGGGCTCGCGCTATTACAGCCAGCCGTTTTTACAGATTACCGGGCAGGTCACGCTCAACGGCGAGACCCGCGAGGTCAGCGGCCAAGGCTGGCTGGACCGCGAATGGAGCAGCCAACTGCTCACCCCGGAACAGACCGGCTGGGACTGGTTTTCGCTGCACTTGAATGACGGCCGCAAGCTCATGGCCTACCGGTTGAGAGGCGGCGGTGAAGACGGGGGCGACTATGCCTTTGCCCATTTAATCTCAGCGGACGGAGAAACCGAGCTCATCGGCGCCGACCGCGTCACGCTGACGCCGCTGAAAACGCAACCCGTCGCCGGCCGAGACATGCCCACACGCTGGTCGCTAACGCTGCCCGACGCGGACCTGCAGCTTACCGTCGAAGCACGCCACCCAAATCGCTGGATGCCCACTTCGGTACCCTACTGGGAAGGCGATGTCGTGGTTCGCCAGTCAGAAACGCAGGAAAAGATCGGGGTTGGCTATCTGGAGATGACGGGGTATTGATCGCTTTCTTGGCAAAACAGAAGGCAGGTTATGTCGGTTACCCCCGCTACGCCAGGCTTAAACCTGCTGCGACTGAAAGAGTCGCTGTCCGCCGCTCACCTACGCTTGTCCAGTACCTATATAGAGCACCTAAGCTGGCAGGACTGCATCGAACGCTACGACCGCCCGCACACGCTCTTTTATATGGACTCACCCTACTGGCAGACAGAAGGATATGGGGTACGGCATAGAACAGTACGAGGAAATAGCGAGCATGCTGGCCAAGCTCAAAGGCAAGGCCATCATCAGCCTCAACGACCACCCAGACATCCGCCGGATCTTCGCGGACTACCACATCGAAACCATCGACATCCGCTACACCGTCGGCGGCGGCAAAGGCTCAGACGCCAAAGAAGTGCTGATCTTCAGTTGGGATTTGAGTGCCGAACCGGCGGGATTATTTTAAGTGCCTACATATCGAGGAGAATTATCTATGCTGCAACCAGCGCTGGTCCAACAGATTCTAGAAGCTATTGGGGAGGGTGAGTATGTAGGCACCCGACTAGGCCAACTCTACAAACAGTTTGTAGGCGATGATGTTCAAGCAGCGAGCGAGAACGAATATCTAAAATTTGTCTACCACATGGACGAAATCTACGACGCTGGCCTTATCAAAAATCGCGATCTCAAACCGGAATATCGATGGGGACAATCACGCGCGCTGGGAGGGGGTAGAAGTTACGCAAATGTCCACCTAATACTTACGCCTGTGGGAGCAGAGGTGCTCAAAGAGCTCAACAAGCCTAAAGGGCTAGACAGGTTAATACAGGCTATCAGGTCAGCAGGAGCAGTGACCGGACAAGAGGCACTGAAATATGGAATCAGCGAGCTATTCAAGGGGGCAGCTAGCTGACATGTTTTAGTGCCAAAGTGCCTGCAAATTCAAAGCAGGCTCCCTTACTGGTATCCGTGCCAAATAAAACGCTAGAAAATGCCAAATGCGGCGCGCGTTTACACCAACGGGTGGACACTTTGTGTACATACACAAAAAAGCCGCCCTGGAAGGCGGCCTTTTAAAATTCTATAACGTGATGTTTTTAAACCACTTTTAGTGGTGCCGACACCAGGAGTCGAACCCGGGACCTACTGATTACAAGTCAGTTGCTCTACCAACTGAGCTATGTCGGCTTCACGTAAAGTCGGCAATGGCTGGGGTACCAGGATTCGAACCTGGGAATGCCGCTACCAAAAAGCGGTGCCTTACCACTTGGCGATACCCCAGCAGTGTGGTGGCCAGAGACGGAATCGAACCGCCGACACGGGGATTTTCAATCCCCTGCTCTACCAACTGAGCTATCTGGCCGCTGCCAACGGTGCGTATTAAACAAGATTATCGGCCTTTCGTCAACTCCTTTGTAAAACTTTCCGCGCTATCGGTAATTTACGTTGCCTGAGTGGGCGGTACGTAGCCTTCGGCCTGGTCGGTTTCCTGGTTGTCGAAGAAGCGCTGCATCTGCTCCATCAAGTAGGCGCGCGCCTCGGGATCCAGCATGTTGAGGTGCTTTTCGTTGATCAGGCGGGTCTGCAACGCCTGCCAGTCTTCCCAGGCCTGCTTGGAAACGGTGGCCTGGATATCCTGGCCCTGCTTGCCGGGCAGCGGCGGAAAGGGCAGCGCTTCAAGCTCTTTTTGATACTTGCGGCAGAATACTGTCTTCGTCATGGGTGGCTCCTAAATGTCTTCGGGTGCAGCGGGTTAAGCACGCCCTGGCGTCGACTTGAGCGAGAACGGCGCGAGCTGGTTGATCAGCGTCTTCACGGGCGCCGCCAGACCGATCGCAGGGGGGTGAGCCGGGTCGTACCAGGTTCCTCCCTCGCGCACGCCCTGCAGCCTATCGCAACTCACCGGCTGAGGGGTAATCGCCAGGCGAAAATGGCTGAAGGTATGAGTCAGACAAGGCATCGGCGACAGACGCTCCGGCCTGACGACGTTGTCCGCCAGCCAGTCGTTGAGACGCTCTTGGCCGTCGAACTGCGGCAGGCTCCAAAGCCCGCCCCAGAGGCCGCTTGCCGGGCGCTGCTCCAGCCACACTCGCCCGTCGCGGTCATGCAGCAACAGCATGATGGTTTCCCGCGTGGGCAAGACCTTCTTGGGCTTTGATTCAGGGTAGCGTTTTGTCTCCCCCTGCGCGTAGGCCAGGCACACGTCATTGAACGGACAATGCTCGCACAGCGGCGTGCTGCGTTTACATAGCGTGGCGCCAAAATCCATCATCGCCTGGGTGTAGTCCGCCAGGCGCGTCTCGGGCGTGTAATAGTCCGCCAGCGCCCACAGCCTGCGCTCAACGGCCGGCTTGCCGGTCCAGCCGGCCACCGCATGCAGGCGCGCCAGCGAGCGCTTGACGTTGCCGTCCAGAATCGCCGCGCGCTGGCCGGTGCTCTGGGCGATAATCGCCCCCGCCGTTGAGCGGCCAATGCCCGGCAATGCGGTGAGCGCTTCGACGCTGTGGGTAGGCAACTGGCCGCCGTGGGAGTCCAGGGCCTCCTGTGCCGCCTTGTGCAGGTTGCGCGCCCGAGCATAGTAGCCAAGGCCCGTCCACAGATGCAGCACTTCGTCCTGCGGCGCCGCTGCCAGCGCCTCCAGGGTCGGAAAGCGCGCCATGAAGCGTTCAAAATAGGGAATGACGGTAGTGACCTGGGTCTGCTGCAGCATGATTTCCGAGACCCAGACGCGATAGGCGCTACGCGGCGACTGCCAGGGCAGGTCATGGCGACCGTGGCGGTCGAACCAGTCAAGCAGGCGCTGCTGAAAGACGTCAGCGGCCAGCCTGGGCGTTGGCATCTCGGTCATGCAAACTCCTTCATCATGCGGTGCGCAGAAATAAAAAAGCGCCGGCACAGGGCCGGCGCCGGCGAGCGTTCGGGCTCAGTCAAACAAGCGACGCAGCCCTTCGCGTAGCTGGTCACCACTGCCCTCGCCCAGGCGTTCATCGAGCGAATCCAGCGACTCACCAAGGCGCTCTTCGAGGGCCTCTTCTACCTGGCCGCCCGCCTCTTGCTGAATCAGCTCGACGACCGAGTCCTGGAAGGCATCGCGGTCAAAACGGCACCATTCGCTACGCTCGTCGCTGATATGGCCTTCGCAGCGCAGCGGCAGCGCGAGTGCTTCGAGGCGCGGGTTCACCTCGCAGGCCGCATCGGCAGTATCGACGAGCCGCGCGTTGGCCTGGGTATCGAAACGGCGGCTGGTGAGGTCGTATTGGCCTTCGCCTTGCACATCGATGCCCGGTACGGCGATCAATAGATCGTCGCTTTGCACCACGCCATCGCGGATCTGCAGTGTGGTAGCAAACTCATCGAAGGCAGTGTCGCTCGACCAGTCACGCTTGCTTTCCTTGCCTTCCAGTTGGGCGACCAGCTCGCACATCTCTCGAGACACGTTGATGTCGAGAATCGCGCCCTCGGTCAGCTGCGCCTCCAGATCACCGTTCAGGTGACGCAGCAGGGTTTCTCGCTGATTGCCCCGGGTGGTGAGGTCACCTCTGAGATCAAGACGGCCGCGCAGGGGCGACGCCTCGTCACCCTCGCTGAGCGTCTCGATAAGCGGCGCAACCTGAACGTTGCGGATAGTCGGCGAAAGCGCCCATTGCAGCTCGTTCTCACGGGCGTCCAAGCGACCGTTGGCCGTCAGCTCACCATCGTAAAAACCCGCTTCAAAATGGCTCAGCCGGTGCTGGCCTTGCTCGCCTTCAAGCTGAAGGCGGGCATCGCTGAACATCATGCCGCCAAGTTCCAGCGACTCGATGCTCAACGCTCCGTTCAGCGCTGAAGATGCCAGCCAGCCCTGCGGCAAAAGCCCCTCGGGGTCGTCAGCCACAGCGTTCTCCATGAGCCCCAGGCTCGCCTGCTCTTCGGTGCTGCGCCGGGGGAGGTAACGATCCAGATTGAGCTCATCACCTTCCAGGTCGAAGTCGATCCGCGACCCGTCCAGACGGGTGGCCAATTCGCCAGTAAAGGTGCTGTCATCCACCACCAGCGAGAGGCTGGGCAGAGCGACTTTCTGCAGATCCCCTTCGATGGGGCTGGTCATGGCAACATCGCTGAGCGCCGCTTCACTGGTGGTATTCAGAGTGATGCCGGCCCGCGCCAACCACGGCCGCAAAGTAAACGGCGACGCCGTCAGTTGGCCCTGGTACTCCGGGGCATCGCGCAGCTGCGCGACGTTGAGATGCCCGTTGACGCGCAGGTCATCCGGCCCGGAAAGCTGGAGGTCATTGAGCCGGGCGGTTTGCGCCTGCCAATCACCTTCAAGACCAAACGCCAGCGAGAGCGCAAGCCCCCCTTCCCAGTTTTCCGGGTGGCGCAGGCTGGTTTCCAACAGGCCCTCGCTGATGCTTAGCTGCTCTTCGCCGACACGCACGACGGCCTCGGCGGCGGATAGCGACAGCTGCTGGGGCTCGCTTTCCGCATCAAAGCGCGTGCGCGTATTCAGCTTGGTGTTTTCCAGGGTAAAGCGCTCTTCCGCCAAACCAAGCTGCATGCGGGTTTGCAGATCGATATCGCTGGCGATGTCCGGCATCCGCTCGAGTGCTTCGGCGTCGAGGTTGTTGTGCTTGGTCAGCTTGAACATCGCTTTGAGCGGGAAGGATCGAACGGGGTTAACGTTACTGCCGGAGATATTAAGCTCTTGCAGATGCCAGAGTGCCTCGGCCTGCTCATCGCGGAAGCGAATATCGGCGCCCTTGATATCGACGCTGGCAATGCTCAGTACCACGTCGAGGTTGCCGGCATCCGCGTTGGGCCCGGCGCTCGCCGGAGCCAGCACGGTTTCAGCATCGCCGCTTTGCTCCATCAGCCTGTTTATCAGCGGCTCCCAGTTGCCTTCCCCGTCGGCATTGCGCTTCAGGTTCAAGCGCATGCCATCCAGCGTCAGGCCGTCGACGGCGATTTCCCCGCGCAGCAACGGCGCAAACGCAACGCTGACCTCAGCGCGGTCAATCGCGGCAAAGGCGGTGTCCTCTTCGTCCTGGCTGGGCAGCCAGGCGTTGGCGGTTTCGACGCTGACGCCGATACGCGGATAAAACGACCAGTTGATCGGCCCATCCAGTTCTAGGTTCAAGCCCGTTTGCTCTTCGACGACGGCCGTCAGACGAGGCTTGAAGTCTTCCGGGTCCAGAAAGGTCGTGACGTACACCACCGCGGCGACGGCCACAATCGCCAAAATACCGACGGCCGCCAGCAGAATGCGTAATAATTGCCTCATTACCCTTTTCCTTGTGGGTCTAATTCAACAAAGTCGCTGGCCACCGGGGCGTCCTGAGACGCCGGCGCCGCGCTTGCGACGGGGCGATAACCGAGCTTTGAGAGCAGCACGCGGTCGGCCAACGGCATTGACGACGTCGCGATACGTAACACGCGACCATCCTGCTTGGCTTTTTCACCGAGCAGCGCCATCAGCCTGGAACCCACGCCCCGGCGCCGCGTTGTTTTGCGCACGCACATCTCCGATAACCACCAGGCACCATCCTGCGCTTGTTTTATCGCGACAGCACCTAATAACCGATCATTGAAATGCGCACAGCCAAAAAAATGCTGCTGCAGATGCTGTTCGATAAAAGACTCGACCGTTTGGCCAGGCATTCGATCCTCGGGGGCATCGTAATAGATGCGCAATAGATCAAGGCGCACTTGCTCATCGGCTTGCCAGCGGGCTTGGTCGACGTATTGCAGTGTCACCGGCATGGACGTATTCCTCTTCACCATCGCAGCCAAGCTGCTTTTTCTTCACATTGGAAGGCGGTTACCTTTGGCGCATTGTAGCGGATGGGGGCACCGATTCACTATAATGGGCGTTTTGCCAAAGGGATTGCCCTTTTCGTTCGGTGGTAGGGTTCATCTGGGCCATCGGCTTCCCTCTAGAGTGCGCAATAGCGCAGGAGTTGCAAGATGTCAGCGCGAATCGCCACGGTAAGCCGTGACACAAACGAAACGCAGATCAGCGTCCGCGTCAATCTTGACGGTGAAGGCCGCCTGACGTGCCAGACCGGGGTACCGTTTCTGGATCACATGCTCGACCAGGTCGCCCGCCATGGCATGATCGATATCGACATCGATGCTCACGGCGACCTGCACATCGATGACCACCACACGGTCGAGGATCTGGGCATCACCCTGGGCCAGGCGTTTCTTGAAGCGATTGGCGACAAGCGTGGTATTTACCGCTACGGCCATGCCTATGTGCCGCTGGATGAAGCGCTGTCCCGTGTCGTGGTCGATTTCTCGGGTCGGCCCGGGCTTTACATGAACGCCGACTTTACACGCGATACCATCGGCCGCTTCGAGACCCAACTGGTGAGCGAGTTTTTCCAGGGGTTTGTGAACCACGCGCGCGTTACGCTGCACATCGACAACCTGAAGGGCGTGAACGCCCACCATCAGGCCGAAACCATTTTCAAGGCCTTTGGCCGGGCCCTTCGCATGGCGGTCAGCGAAGACCCACGCATGGCGGGGCAAATGCCCTCGACCAAGGGCAGCCTATAATCCGCTGCCGGTACGTTGGCGCATCGCCGTCCACCTCCCGCCGTCTACCTCCACAAGGAGCGCTTAATGACCATTGCTGTAATCGACTATGGAATGGGCAACCTGCATTCTGTCGCCAAGGCACTCGAGCATGTCACCCATGAAAACGTGGTCATTACACGTGACCCGCGTCGCATTCTCGGGGCGACCCGCCTGGTGTTGCCGGGCCAGGGGGCCATCCGCGACTGCGTCGGCGAGCTGGAGCGTACCGAGCTGCGTGGGCTGGTCGATGACATCCTCACTCGCCAGGCCAAGCCGCTGCTAGGCATCTGCGTGGGTCAGCAGATGCTGCTGGAGCGTAGCGAGGAGAACGGCGGCGTCGACTGCCTGGGCTTTTTCCCGGGCAACGTCAACCGCTTTCCGGCCACCATGCGTGACCAGCACGACCAGCGCCTGAAAGTGCCGCACATGGGCTGGAACCTGCTGGAACAGCAGCAGCCGCACCCGCTGTGGGACGGTATTGACCAGCACGAGCACTTCTATTTCGTGCACAGTTACTATGTCGAAGCGGCGGACGATGCCCATGTCTTCGGCACTACCCAATACGGCAGCGTGAATGCGCATGTCGCCATCGGCCGCGATAGCACCTTCGCCGTACAGTTTCACCCTGAAAAAAGCGCCCGTGCGGGTCTTCGCCTGCTGGAAAACTTTGTCTCCTGGACGCCCTGAGAGGACTCACTATGTTGGTAATTCCCGCGATCGATCTCAAAGACGGCCAGTGTGTTCGTTTGAAGCAGGGCCGCATGGACGACGCCACCTCTTACGGCGACGACCCGGTTGCCATGGCCGCCCGCTGGGTGGAAGCCGGCGCCCGCCGCCTGCATCTGGTCGATCTGAACGGCGCCTTCGAGGGCAAGCCGATGAATGGCGAGGCGGTAACCGCCATTGCTCGCGCCTACCCTGACCTGCCCATCCAGATTGGCGGTGGCATCCGCTCGGCCGAGACCATCGAGCACTACCTCGACGCCGGCGTTTCCTATGTCATCATCGGTACCAAAGCGGTCAAGGAGCCGGACTTCGTGACCGAAATGTGCCGCGCCTTCCCGGGCCATGTGATTGTCGGGCTGGATGCAAGAGACGGATTCGTGGCCACCGACGGCTGGGCCGAGGTCTCCACGATGAAGGCCACCGAGCTTGCCAAACGCTTCGCCGACGACGGCGTGTCGAGCATCGTGTACACCGATATCGCCCGGGACGGCATGATGCAGGGCGTCAATGTCGAGGCGACCGCTCAGCTGGGCCGTGAAGGGGGCCTGCCGGTCATTGCCTCGGGCGGGGTCACCAACCTCGACGATATCAAGGCCCTCTGCGACGTCGCTGACAGCGGGATTCTGGGTGCCATCACCGGTCGCGCCATCTACGAAGGCAGCCTGGACGTCGCCGAGGCCCAGCGGCTCAGCGACCAACTTACGGGAGGTCGTGCATGAGTCTCGCCAAACGCATTATCCCGTGCCTGGACGTGGACGCCGGTCGTGTCGTCAAGGGCGTGAACTTTATCGGCATCCGCGATGCGGGCGACCCGGTTGAAATCGCCAAGCGCTATAACCAGCAAGGTGCGGATGAAATCACCTTTCTGGACATCACCGCCAGCCACGAAGACCGCGACACCACGGTGGATATGGTGGAGCGGATTGCCGGTGAAGTGTTTATTCCGCTCACCGTCGGCGGCGGCATTCGCAGCTGCGACGACATTCGCACCATGCTGAATGCAGGGGCGGACAAGGTATCCATCAATACGGCGGCGGTCACCAACCCTGACTTCGTGCGCGAAGCAGCCGAGCGCTTCGGCAGTCAGTGCATCGTCGTGGCCATTGATGCCAAAAAGGTATCCAACGAAGGCGAACCGCCGCGCTGGGAAATCTTCACCCACGGCGGACGCCGCCCCACGGGCCTGGATGCCATCGAGTGGGCGGAGAAAATGGTCGAGTTCGGGGCGGGCGAATTGCTGCTGACCAGCATGGACCGCGACGGCACCAAGTCAGGCTTTGACCTGGGCGTGACCCATGCCATCGCCGAAGCGGTCAGCGTGCCGGTGATTGCCTCGGGCGGGGTGGGCAACCTGGACCACCTGGTCGATGGGGTATTGAAAGGCGGCGCTGACGCGGTACTCGCCGCGAGCATCTTCCACTTCGGTGAATACACCATTCCCGAAGCCAAGCGCTACATGGCCGAACACGGCATCGACATGCGCCTCTAGCCCGCACAAGGCCGCCGACGTTGCGTCGGCGGCCGTTCAGGCGTCGTCCAGCGATAACCCCAGGTTACTGACCCCGCCATTGCGCCCTAGCTGGCGAATGTCTTTCAGGGCGTCCTTGGTGAGCGGTTGCGAGACTTCTTCCAGCACGGCGTCCTGAAAGTTGTTTTCGTCTTCGGTCAGCGGATGGTCACGGATCAGCAGGGCCAGCGCCGTGGCGTCCTCTTCCCCTTCGGTCAGCTCGATAAAGGCACGCACGCCGGCGCGCGAGGTGCGGCTGACATCCAATACGGCTTCGGGCGACTCGCCCTGCAGGGTATCCAGCAGCGCTGATATCGACACCACCGCATCCAATGCCCGGCGGGCACCAAAGCTCTCGTCGTCTTCAGGCGGCTCGCATTCGGCCAGCTTTTCGGCCTGGCGGGCAAAGTCGATACTGGCGTTAGGCACGCTCAGGCGCTCCCAGACCAGATTGAGCACCGTGCGCAGCGTGTGCCCATCGCCATGCCCCGTGGTTTGTTCATAAAGCGCGTAGTTGGGAAGCAGACGCTCGCAAAGCGCCGCCATGAAGGCTTGCTGGGCCGCCAATGGAAGCTGCTGGAGCCGTTGATAGAACCCTGGGGGATTGGATGCCATACGTTTTCCTGAATCGTATTACACAAGTTATTGGTCAAATAGGGACCATACGTTATTGTCGCAAGCGTGTCGGCCGCCGCTGTCGACGCGTTCGAGAATGTGGCCGGCGAGGAGATTATCATGCATGTCCATCTGCTACAGCACGGCCCTGACCACGAACCCGCCCGGTTAACCGACTGGCTAACCAGCATGGGGCATAGCTACACCGTTTTTCATCTCTACAACGGCGAGCTCACCCCACCGGCCGGCGATAGTGACGCCCTTATCGTGCTCGATGGCCCCGACGATTTCGTCCAGGCGCCACCGGCCTGGTACAAGGCCGAAAGCAAGCTGATCAACCGCTACCTGGACGGCCAGAAACCCTTGCTGGGCATCGGTCTGGGCGCACTCTGGATCGCCGATGCGCTGGGCAGCGTGGTTGCCCCGGGCACTTACCCGGAAACCGGCTGGCATACCGTTCGCCTGGCACCGGATAGCCCCTTTGACCTGCCGGAAGCGTTCGACGCCTTCATGTGGCACCGCTACGTGTTCAGCCTGCCCGACGAGGCGTTACCCGGCGGCGGTAGCGACGCCGCGCCCCTTCAGGGCTTCAGCTGGGACGACGGGCGCGTGGTCGGGCTGCTTTACCACCTTGAAGTGACGCCGCAAAGCATCGAGCCGCTGTTTACCCACCACGCCCTTAATGCCGAGCGCCGCGACTTCATGCAGCTTGAGGCGGACATACGCCAACACCCCAGGCGGTTTGATCAACTGGCCGCGCTGCTCGACCGACTGATGAGCCAGTGGCTGCGCCCGGCTTCCCCCTGAACTAGTCAAGGGCCGCCTGATCGAGGCTCCATTGCCGGGCGGCCGCCAGGCAGCTTTCCCAGTCACCCACATGGACTTCATCAACACCGGCCTTTTGCTGGCGCTTGAGATGGTAGCGATACATGGGGTCGTAATACTCGGTGAGCAGCGGCGCCAACCAGGCTTCATGGGCCTGGGGATTGCCGTGTTCGTGCTCCTTGAAGGCCAGCGCCTGTAGCCGCTGAAGCCGCTGCAGGCGGGCATCGCCAAGACGCTTTTTCAATCGCAACAGGGCATTGCCCAGCTGCTTGCTCATCCGCTGCCAGCCCTCTTCCGGGCCGTAGCGCGCCTGATAGGACTGTTCAAGATCAAGAATGTAGTCACGCTGCAGCTGTGCCAGGCGCCAATCCAGGGGCATTTCGACGCGCAATCGCGGCGCACGCTCCATCGCTCCCCAAAAGTTAAGCGGCACGTTCACCTGGCCAATCTGGCGTGACTCATCTTCCACCACCAGAGGGCCGGGTAGCGACAGCAGCCGCTGGGCCAGGCGGTGCTCGAAATCGATCTGGCAGGGCGGTGGCTCAGGCGAGCGGCCGAATGCCGACCCTTTATGCTGGGCAAACCCTTCGAGATCGACCCCATTGGTCAGGCGGTTGATCAGCACGGTCTTGGCACAGCCGGTAAGGCCTCCCACTACCAGCAGCGGCTGATCGGCGGCAGCGTCTATCCGCGCCATCAACCGTTGACGAAGGGCCTTCCAGCCGCCCTCTATACGCGGACGGATCACACCGGCGTCTGCAAGCCACTGCTGGACAATCTGCGAGCGCAGACCACCACGAAAACAGTAAATCACCGCGTCTGGATGGCGAGCCAGGTAATCCCGCCAGGCGGCAACCCGGGTGTCTTTCACCGCACCGGTGACCAGCGTATTACCCAGGGCAATCGCGGCTTCCTGCCCCTGTTCCTTGTAGGCGATCCCTACGCGATGACGCTCGTCGTCATCCATCAGCGGCAGGTTGACCGCACCCGGCAAGGCGCCTTTGGCAAACTCGACGGGCGCGCGAACGTCAATCAGTGGGCATCCTTGATCAATAAGCCGAGGATCGGCGGGGACGGTCGGCAGAGTCACCCGATGACCTCGATCAGCGCCTCACCCTGGGGCTTTTTCAGCGTGCCAAACGGCTGCAGGTTCAAGCCGTAGGAACGACCGATGCGCTCGACATCATCTTCCCACGCCGGGTCGACGGCCAGCAGCAACCCGCCGGAGGTCTGCGGGTCGCATAGCCATTGCCAGTGGGCATCGTCCATCGCGGGTAGCGCGCTGCCCAGGGCGTCACGATTGCGCTGCGAGCCACCAGTGACAGCCCCCTGCCGGCGATAGCTCTCCGCCTCGGCCAGACGCGGCAGACGCCGAAAATCAAGTTGCGCCATGACATTGCTGGCGCGGCACATTTCGGCCAAGTGCCCTGCCAGACCGAACCCGGTGACGTCCGTCATCGCGTTGACGCCTTTGATCTCGGCCAGCGGGACACCGATACGGTTGGATTGCAGCATGGTTTCGCGGGCAAGCCCGTGGTGGCCGGCTTCCAGCAAGCCACGTTTTTCCGCCGTGGTCAGCATGCCGACGCCGATCGGCTTGGTGAGAAACAGCAAGTCACCGGGCTTGGCGTAGGAGTTGAGCTTCAGTTTATCCAGATCCACCAGACCGTTGACCGCCAGCCCGAACATAGGCTCGGGGGCATCGATAGAGTGGCCACCCGCCAGGGCAACGCCCAGCTCACGGCACACCGCCTGGGCACCGGCGACCACATCACCGGCGACATCGGCGCTCAGCTTGTCCAGCGGCCAGCCCAGAATCCCCAGGGCCATGACCGGCGTGCCACCCATGGCATAGACGTCACTGATGGCATTGGTGGCCGCGATGCGCCCGAAATCAAAAGGGTCATCGACAATGGGCATGAAAAAATCTGTAGTGGCGATCATGCCCCGGCCGTCCCCCAAGTCGTAAACCGCCGCATCCTCGCGGCCCTGGTTGCCGACAATAAGACGTTTATGGCCGGCGGCCGGGCCGGCTTTGGCGAGAATATGATCCAGCACATCAGGGGCTATCTTGCAGCCACAGCCAGCACCATGACTGTATTGGGTTAACCGGATGGAACTCATGGCGTCTCTCCTTGGCTCATTAGTCATCACTTTAGTGTACTCCAACCGCCAGGGGTTAGAGGGCATCAAGTGCATCGCTCAATTTGTCGACGGCGATGACCTCCATGCCTTTGGGCGGCTTTTTGGGGGCGTTGGCTCTCGGCACGATGGCGCGCAGAAAGCCATGCTTGGCCGCTTCGGTAATGCGCTCCTGGCCGCTGGGCACAGGGCGTATCTCCCCCGACAAGCCGACTTCACCGAACACCACCAGCTCGCGCGGCAGCGCACGGTTCTGCAGGCTGGAAACGACCGCCAGCAGCACGGCCAGATCAGCGCTGGTTTCGAGCACCTTGACGCCCCCGACCACGTTCAGGAAGACATCCTGATCGCCGGTAAACAGCCCGCCGTGACGGTTGAGCACGGCGAGCAGCATGGCAAGGCGGTTTTGATCCACGCCCACCGCCACGCGCCGCGGATTGCCCAGTGCTGACTCATCAACCAGCGCCTGTACTTCGACCAGGATGGGGCGCGTGCCTTCCCACACCACCATCACCAGGCTTCCCGGCGCCTGCTCTTCCTGGCGCGAGAGGAAGATGGCGCTGGGGTTTTTGACCTCTTTCAGCCCCTGCTCGAGCATGGCGAACACGCCCAGCTCGTTGACCGCGCCAAACCGGTTCTTCTGGCCGCGCAGCGTACGGAAGCGTGAGTCGGCGCCGCCTTCCAGCAGCAGCGAGGCATCGATCATGTGCTCGAGCACCTTGGGACCCGCGAGTGTCCCGTCTTTGGTGACGTGCCCTACCAGCAGCAACACGGTATTCGTCTGCTTGGCAAAGCGTGTCAGCGCCGCCGCTGACTCACGCACCTGAGCCACGCCCCCGGGGGCCGAGCTGATGTCTTCGAGGTGCATGGTCTGGATCGAATCGATAACCAATATCTCGGGCTTTTCTCGCTCGGCCACGGCCAGAATGGTTTCGACGCTGGTTTCCGCCAGCATCTTCAACCCCTGGGTAGGCAACTGCAGTCGATGGGCGCGCATGGCCACCTGGGACAGCGACTCCTCCCCCGTCACGTAGACAATGCGCCGGTGCTGCGCGAGCTTGCAGGCGGTTTGTAGCAGCAGCGTCGATTTCCCGGCACCGGGGTTGCCGCCCAGCAGAACCGCGGAGCCGGGTACCAGGCCACCGCCCAGCACGCGATCGAATTCGGCGAAGGTCGATGTCAGGCGGGGAACCTCGCTGAGATCAACCTGCCCGAGGTCAACGATTTGTCGGGAATGGTCACCGGCATAGCCGCCGCGCCCACTGCTTGTCGCCCCGTTACCAGGCCGTGCGCTGGCAAGGCGAACCTCGCTGAGCGTGTTCCATTCCTGGCAGCTGGTGCATTGCCCCTGCCATTTACCATATTCCGCACCACACTCAGTGCACACGAAAGCGCTTTTGGCTTTTGCCACCGCAGATGGTCTCCTGTTACGACCGTCGCACAAACAAAAGGCGGCCAGCGGCCGCCTTTATGCGTGTAACGGTGAGGTTATTGGCGGTTAAGCTGCAGGGTTTCACCGTTCTCGAAACGACGGCGCTCGGGATCGATCAATTCCAGGGTGCGGTCATCAACGCGCAGGAAATAATAAATCTGGCCGTCACCGTCAGGTGTCAGCTCGTAAACAGTGGCATCGGGGTCTGACGGCGTACCACTCAAGACTTCCCAGTTACCTTCGTAGGTTTCATCCGGTGGATTCTGCGGATGGTTACGATACGCTGCGTTCAAGTTGAAGGTGCGTTCCTCTGCGGTGCTCTGCTCTTCGCCTTGCAGCACCACATCCAGGTCGATGCCGTCACAGTTACGGCATGGCAGTGTGCCCTGAT
This sequence comes from Vreelandella gomseomensis, assembly GCF_031451645.1. NCBI lineage: Bacteria > Pseudomonadati > Pseudomonadota > Gammaproteobacteria > Oceanospirillales > Halomonadaceae > Vreelandella > Vreelandella gomseomensis. The sequence goes on from NZ_JARWAI010000018.1 coordinate 26,823, forward strand.
AGGTCACTTCCGAACTGGTGGCTTGCTCTTCTTCGCGCTGTTCCGTCGGGCCAGCGGCACAGCCAGCCAATAGTGCCAACATAGCCGAGCCGGCTAGCAAACTCCTGAGTTGCATTGAGTGTCTCCTTATCGTGTTGGACATCTTCTTTGTTACGCGCGCTTATGACAGCATAACGTCTACAAGGTGCAACGCCCACCCCTGAGCGCTGCAAATGCTTGCGCTCAAGCATGCATCAGGCGACCATAACCTTCAACGAGCCCACCGAGCCAGGTCACTTTCATGAGCCAGTATTGGAGCCCAGCAGTTCAGCGACTGACGCCCTACGTTCCGGGAGAACAACCGCAGGAACGGGTCATCAAGCTGAATACCAACGAAAACCCTTACCCACCCGCCCCCGGCGTCAGCGAGGCGCTGCGTGAGTATGCGGTTGATCACCTGCGTCTCTACCCTGACCCGACATCCAGGGCGCTCCGCGAAACGCTGGCCGCCGCCTACGACGTCAGCGTTGCCGAAACATTTGTCGGCAATGGCTCGGACGAGATCCTGGCGTTCGCCTTTCAGGCGTTCTTCTGCCACGGCGCGCCGCTTGATGTGCCCGCTATTACCTACAGTTTCTATCCTGTCTACGCCAACCTGTACGGTGTCGAGCTGCGTAAGCATCCGCTCAACGCGCAATGGGAAGTCGATCTCGATGCGCTGTCAGGCACCGGCGAGCGCAGCGGCGTTATCTTTGCCAACCCCAACGCGCCTACCGGCCACGCTCACTCGCTGGACGCTATCGAGGCCCTGCTGCAGCGTGTTACCGACCGTGTCGTGCTGGTGGATGAAGCCTACGTCGACTTTGGCGCCGAGACGGCGGTCGCACTCATCGGACGCTACCCCAACCTGCTGGTCACCGGCACCTTTTCCAAGTCGCGGAGTCTGGCCGGTCTGCGGCTAGGCTACGCGATGGGCTCGCCCGAGCTCATCGACGGGCTGCAGCGGGTGAAGGACTCCTTCAACTCATACCCGGTCGATAGCCTGGCAAGCCTGGTCGGGATAGAAGCGCTCAAGGATAAAGATCACTTTGACGCCTGCCGCGAACACGTCATCACCACTCGCGAGCGCACCCGTCAGCGACTCGAAACGCTGGGCTTTGAAGTACTGCCCTCCAAGGCAAATTTCATACTGACCCAGCACCCTGATTACGAGGGAGCCCAGCTGTTCGCCGGGCTACGCGAGCGGAGCATTCTGGTACGCCATTTCAATACGACAGAGCTCAGTAACTTCCTGCGCATCAGTATCGGCACTGACGATGAAATGGATAGCCTGTTAGAAGCTCTGGAAACGCTCTGCCGCTGACACTCAGCCTCTATGCCTATCAGCCCTATTGCTACGCAATAGGGCTTTTTTCGTGCATTAAAAAACCCCGAACACAGTGTGCTCGGGGTTTTGGTATAGGTGCCTGACGATGACCTACTCTCGCATGGGGAGACCCCACACTACCATCGGCGCGAAGCGGTTTCACTGCTGAGTTCGGCAAGG
>NZ_JARWAI010000019.1:0-25684 GCF_031451645.1 Vreelandella gomseomensis
CACGTTCTTCAGTGCAGAGTTCAGAATATGACATGGATACAACACCCTACCGGTTTGGTCAGGTGTTGCACTCAGAATTTGCGGCCGAGCAGCCAGCCTCCTCCTCCATTCAGCGTGGCCTGGACTCATTGCGTGAAAAGGGGTTGGTGTGGCGCTCAGGCCGTGGGGTATATGCTCTGGAAGATAGCGGTATGGGAGAATGGTTACTGTCTAACGATAGCGGAACAGGTGAAGATGATCCTATGCAGTATTCTTATGTGAGTAACACTCTGGATCGCTTGGATCGTGATTTTTTGACGCAGCCTCACATCGTGCGCCCCATCACAGCCGGTACATTGTCGGAGGCACTACGTCTGACAGACAATGACAGACAATATAGAGGTCGACCTCGATCAGCCGTTGAAAGGAGAAGACATCTGATTTATGTGATGGCTCATCCATCAGGCGGTTTGGCTGATGGCATGATAGAAACTGTTAATGGGCTCGGCGACGCTGAAGTGGCTTTGCACTTGGCGCTTGAGTCGACCGACATAGTGGCGGTGAAATTCTCGACTGAGAATTATCTTCTATCTGCCGAATGCTAACGTGAGCGATGGCACCTAACTCACAGTGAATCGCTCCGGATTTCGTAGACACTCGGCGTTCCCAAGACACTGGCCAGAGCCGTATTCTAAATAAGCAGCACCAGGGCTTTCCTAGTGAGGGCAGCGGCTTAGCCGCTGCCTACTGAAGACGTTTCGAACTAGGAAGATTCTTGGAGCCCTTACTCGAAGCACCGCAGAGGAGTGCTCACAGGATCATGGCAGCTACCCAGCCGAAAACAATTAGCGGGATGTTGTAGTGCAAGAAGGTAGGCACAACGCTGTCCCAGATATGATCGTGCTGTCCGTCAGCATTGAGACCGGCGGTTGGGCCAAGCGTTGAATCGGAGGCCGGGGAACCTGCATCGCCCAAGGCGGCAGCGGTGCCTACCAGCGCCACGGTGGCCAGAGGTGAAAAGCCAAAATTCAGCGCAAGTGGTACGTAAAGTGATGCGATGATCGGGATCGTTGAGAAGGAAGAGCCGATACCCATGGTAATGAAAAGGCCCACAAGCAGCATAATCAATGCCGCTAACCCCTTGTTATCACCAATTATGTCTGTAGAGCTGGATACCAACGCTTCAACCTCGCCACTGGCCTGCATCACACTGGCGAAGCCCGCCGCGGTGATCATAATGAACCCAACCAAGGCCATCATGCGCATGCCTTCGGTGAAGATGCCGTCCTGTTCGTGCCAGCGGAAGACGCCGCTAAGTGAGAGCAGCGCAAAGCCAAAGATACCGCCCAGTACCATCGAGCCGGTGTAGAGCTGGACAGCCACAGTTCCAACCAGCGCTATCGCCAGAACGGCTTTTTGCCAACCTTTCAAATGCTGGGCCGCTTGCGCTGCGGTTTCATCACCCTTGGCCAGGTCTCGGTCTTGGTAGTGGCGCCCTTTGCGGTAACTAAACAGCACTGCAACGACTAGGCCCAGCGCCATACCGCCGATGGGAATCACCATTGCCATGGGTACCATGCCTCGGGTGACTTCCAGTCCAAATTCGGCACCACTTTCATTGAGGTTGGTGAGCAAAATGTCGTTCAGAAAGATTGCGCCAAACCCCACGGGTAACAGCATATACGGAGCGGTAATACCGAAGGTAATCACGCAGGCAACCAGTCGACGGTCGAGCTGTAGGTGATTCATCAGTTTCAGTAATGGCGGTACCAGCACAGGAATGAAGGCAATGTGTACGGGGATCAGGTTCTGAGAACTGACCGCTGCGGCCAGCAAGGCGGCCAGTAAGGTATAGGTCACCATGCGGCGACTGCTGCCAGAATCATCAATATTAAAACGGGCAATGGCGCGGTTTGCCATCACCTCGGTGATGCCCGAACGTGAGAGTGCGACAGCAAAGGCCCCCAGCACGGCATAGGCGAGGGCCACAGTGGCACCGTTGCCAAGGCCGTCATTAAAGGCATCGAGAATGTCGTTGATGGGCATGCCAGAATACAGCCCACCGACCAATGTTGCGACGATTAAAGCAAAAACAACAGAAACTCGGGCAAGACTAAGGCTGACCATCACTAAAATGGCCAAAACGATAGCATTCATGAATAACTACTCTTGTCGTTGGAATTGAATGTTGTGATGAAGCCCCACAGCTTGTTGCTGCGGGGCAGAAAAAGCCGATTATTGCTGGCTTGGTAGGGTGCAAGGCGGAAGTAGATGGTTAAGCGTTCTAGCCGCCAATAGGTCGCTGGCTGCTTCAATGTCCGGGGCAAAGAAGCGGTCCTGTTCATAGTGGGTCACGTGCTCGCGTAGCAGCTGTTTGGCTTTTTCCAGCGGCTTGGAGGTTTTTAAACCGTGTCGCATATCGAGCCCTTGGCAGGCGCTGAGCCATTCAATAGCCAGAATTCCACGCACGTTATCGGCCATCTCCCATAATCGCTTGCCAGCCGCCGGGGCCATGGAAACGTGGTCTTCCTGGTTGGCTGAGGTGGGCAGGCTGTCAACGCTATGCGGATGCGCCAGGGCTTTGTTTTCACTGGCAAGGGCGGCTGCCGTCACCTGAGCAATCATAAACCCAGAGTTGACACCGCCTTTTTCGACCAAGAAGGGCGGCAATTGAGACATGTGCTTGTCCATCATCAGGGAAATGCGTCGTTCTGACAGCGCGCCTATCTCGGCAATCGCCAAGGCTAAGTTGTCAGCGACCATGGCCACTGGCTCGGCGTGGAAGTTGCCACCGGAGATGATGTCGTCGGCACCGGCAAACACCAATGGGTTATCGGACACCGCGTTGACTTCTACTGCCAGTATCTCTGCAACATGGCGAATTTGGGTAAGTGCTGCGCCCATCACCTGTGGCTGACAACGTAGGGAGTAAGGATCCTGAACTTTATCGCAGTTGGCATGGGAGTTGCCAATGTCGCTATTTTCGCCGAGCAAATGTCGGTAGGCTGCTGCCGCGTCAATTTGCCCGCGCTGGCCCCGCACCTCATGAATGCGCGCATCGAACGGCGAGCGTGAACCTAGCGTGGCGTCGACTGTCAGGGATCCGCAGACAGTCGCAGCAGCATACAGGTCTTCGGCATCAAACAGACCGCGCAGGGTGTAGGCAGTTGAAACCTGTGTGCCGTTGAGCAGTGCCAAGCCTTCTTTGGGCGCCAACGCAATGGGGCTAAGGCCTGCGACTTTTAGCGCTTCCTCGGCGGAGAGCCACTCGCCTTTGTGGCGTGCTTTGCCTTCGCCAATGAGTATCACACTCATATGAGCCAGCGGCGCTAAGTCACCGGAAGCACCCACAGAGCCTTTGAGAGGAATATGCGGATACACTTCGGCGTTGATCAACGCAATAAGGGCATCAAGGACTTCACGACGAATGCCGGAAAAGCCGCGTGCCAGGCTATTCACTTTCATTACCATGATGAGCCGCACAAGGCTGTCGTCCATCGCAGCGCCCACGCCGGTGGCATGGGAAAGCACTAGCGAACGCTGCAGCGCTTCCAGGTCTTCATCGGCGATACGTGTTTGAGCAAGTAGTCCAAAACCGGTGTTAATTCCGTAGACCGTGCGGTTTTCGTCGACCACACGATTGACGCAATCCACGCTCTTTTGAATCGCCTCGTCGGCACTGCTTGGCAGACTAACCGTGACGGGAGATTGAAACACCTGACGCGCCTGCGCCAGTGTCATGTTGCCGGGCTGAATATCGAGATGGGTCATGTTTAATACTCCTTTTATTTGTTCAGCATCGGCAGATCGAGGCCGCTTTCACGGGCAGCCTCTCTAGCAATTTCATAGCCGGCATCCGCGTGGCGCATAACGCCAGTACCCGGATCGTTCCGCAGCACACGACCAAGACGTGCGTGGGCATCATCGGTGCCGTCGGCAACAATCACCACCCCGGCGTGCTGGGAATAGCCCATGCCGACACCGCCACCGTGGTGTAAAGAGACCCAGGTCGCGCCACCGGCGGTGTTAAGCAGGGCATTCAGCAGCGGCCAGTCGGAGACGGCGTCAGAGCCATCCATCATCGACTCGGTCTCGCGGTTGGGGCTTGCCACGGAGCCGGAATCCAGGTGGTCGCGGCCGATTACGACGGGTGCTTTAAGCTCTCCGCTTTTGACCATCTCGTTGAAAGCTTGCCCAAGACGCGCACGATCTTTTAGGCCGACCCAGCAGATACGTGCCGGGAGGCCTTGGAAGCTGATGCGCTCCCGGGCCATATCCAGCCAGTTGTGCAGGTGTGGATCGTCGGGGATCAGCTCTTTGACTTTTTGGTCGGTTTTGTAAATGTCTTCCGGGTCGCCTGATAACGCGGCCCAGCGGAAGGGGCCAATTCCCTGGCAGAATAAGGGGCGGATATAGGCGGGTACAAAACCAGGGAAGTCGAAGGCATTTTCAACGCCTTCTTCTTGAGCCATTTGGCGAATATTGTTGCCGTAATCGAAAGTGGGCACGCCCATTTTCTGGAAATCGAGCATGGCCTGAACATGCACCGCCATCGATTGCTTGGCCGCTTTTACGGTGCCTTTTGGTTCGGATTTTCCGCGGGCAACGTACTCTTCCCAGGTCCAGCCTGCAGGCAGGTAGCCGTGTAGCGGGTCATGGGCGCTGGTTTGGTCAGTCACCATGTCGGGCTTCACACCACGCTTCACCAGTTCGGGCAATACATCTGCCGCATTCGCACACAGGCCAATCGAGATGGCTTTGCCTTCGGTGGTGTAGCGTTCGATACGCGCTAACGCATCGTCGAGATTGTCTGCTTGCTCATCTAAATAGCGCGTGCGCAGGCGAAAGTCGATGCTGGTTTGCTGGCACTCGATATTCAGCGAGCAGGCGCCGGCCAAGGTGGCGGCGAGCGGTTGAGCGCCACCCATGCCACCAAGACCTGCAGTGAGAACCCAGCGGCCTTTCAGGTTGCCATCGAAGTGTTGTCGGCCCGCTTCGACAAAGGTTTCGTAGGTGCCTTGGACAATGCCTTGAGAGCCGATGTAAATCCATGAGCCTGCGGTCATCTGGCCGTACATCATTAGGCCTTTGCGATCCAACTCGTTGAAGTGTTCCCAGTTGGCCCAGGCAGGGACCAGGTTGGAGTTGGCAATAAGTACCCGCGGGGCGTCTTTATGGGTTTCAAATACACCTACCGGTTTGCCTGATTGCACCAGCAATGTTTGCGTGTCTTCCAGGCGCTGAAGCGTCTCAACGATTTTGTCGTAGCACTCCCAGTCACGCGCGGCGCGGCCAATGCCACCGTACACCACTAGATCCTCGGGGCGTTCAGCCACGTCAGGATGGAGGTTGTTCATTAGCATGCGTAACGGGGCTTCGGTCAGCCAGCTTTTGCAGCTGAGTTGGCTACCGGTGGGGGCAGCAATCTTACGGGAAGCGTCGTGACGTTTATCGTGAGTGGACATGGCGAAACTCCTCTTGGGTCATCGGTTTGTTATTAAAGGGTGAGTAATAGATGGATCAGCGAATCCGGGGCGCTAGATATCGAGCGCTAATTGAAAAACGAGTCGGGCTGCCGCGCGGGCACTACGGTTATCGATATCGTGAGCGGGGTTTAGCTCGGCGAGATCAGCTAAGCGGAGCTTGCCGCTGTCGCGAATGGTTTCGATCAGCGGTTCAATCAATGCCAGTGAAACGCCCCGAGCGGCGGGGGCGCTGACCCCAGGGGCTTCTCCAACGGGCAGTACATCCAGGTCGATGGTTAGATAGATATGATCACAGCGCACCATGAAGCGCTCGAGGTCGCGCTGGATGCACTCAAGATGTGCCGGTTGAAAGTCCCGGTCTTCACGAACCATGACGCCCAGTTGTGTGGCACGGTTAAACAGTGCAAGTGTGTTGGCAGCGCGGCTCACGCCTAAGCAGGCGTAGCGAAATGGCCAGCCACGTTGAGCGCAATCATCGGCAATTTGCGCAAAGGGGGTGCCCGAAGAACGCACGTGGGTTGGATCGCGTAGATCAAAGTGAGCATCAAAATTGATAATGCCTATGCGTGGAGCCTTTTCACCCTTATCAGCGAGATGCTGGGCAAGCCCTTGCCAGCTGCCGTAGGCCATCTCATGGCCGCCACCGAGCACAATGGGGAAATGTTCAGCTTTAAGCAGCGCCGATAATTGGTCGGCGAGAGCCTGTTGTGCCATTTCTAAGGCATCGCCATCGCAGCGTACATTTCCCGCATCATAGGCTGGGCCTGTGCGGTGCCATGCCAGTGGTGCCAGTGCTTTACGCAGTGCCTTAGGGCCTTGCGCGGCACCTTTACGGCCCTGGTTTCTGGCCACACCTGCATCGCTTTCAAAACCTAATAAAACACAGCCCGGCGCTGCCGTTTCGCTGAGCGGCTGGATCTTTTGATGCCAACGCTCACTGTTAGGTTCTGGGTCTGTTCGGCCCGACCAGAGCGACATGTCGAGTACTGTTTCAGTGGAAGCACTGTTAGATGTGCTGTTAATTGCCATGGGTAAGCACTCCCTGGAACAACCGCTGACGAAGGCGTCCTGGTTGTACGGCGTAAGCGAGCTCAGCGGGGGCATCGATATCCCATACGCAGATGTCGGCTTCTGCACCTTCGTGGATGAGCCCTTTACCTGCCAGCCCTAGTGCAGTTGCCCCGTGGGCTGTCATGCCCGCCAGTGCTTCTTGGGGTGTCAGGCGGAACAGCGTGCAGGCCAAGTTGAGCATCAGCGTGGGCATGAACAGCGGGGAGCTTCCGGGGTTGGCGTCAGTGGCTACCGCCATTGGAACGCCTGCGGTGCGCAGGGAGGCGATAGGCGGTTGTTGCGTTTCGCGTAAGGTATGGAAGGCGCCGGGCAGTATTACCGCCACGCTACCAGCCTCACGCATGGCAGCGATGCCAGTGTCATCCAGATATTCAATGTGATCAGCAGATAGCGCGCCGTAGCGTGCGGCCATGGCCGTTCCGCCCAGATTAGAGAGCTGTTCGGCGTGGGCCTTAATGGGTAGGCCATGGGCCTCGGCGGCTTCAAACACCCGCTCGCACTGTTCCACTGAGAAAGCGATCTTTTCGCAGAAAACATCAACGGCATCTGCCAGTCCTTCTGCCACCGCTGCGGGGATCATTTCCTTGCAGATCAGATTGATATAGTCGTCGCTATCATCTTTGTATTCTGGAGGAAGGGCGTGAGCACCCAGCAGGGTGGTGACTACTTTGACTGGCAGCATATCGCCAAGTCGCCGTGCAACGCGCAGCATCTTGAGTTCGTCTTCGACGGTTAGTCCGTAGCCAGACTTAATCTCCACGGTGGTAACACCGTCGGCAATCAGTGCTTCAAGGCGCGGTTTAGCGAGTCTTAGCAGCTCATCTTCGCTAGCTTCACGCGTGGCGCGAACGGTGCTGAGAATGCCGCCGCCGCGTTTAGCAATCTCTTCATAGCTAGCCCCTTCAAGCCGTGCTTCAAATTCTTCAGCCCGAGAGCCGCCAAATACAAGGTGGGTGTGGCAATCCACGAGACCAGGGGTCATCACACCGCGACTGCCCATCTCTGTGCAGTTATCGGCGAGTTGCTCGTCGAACTCGCTCATGGGCGACAAGGCGATGATGTGTGCCCCTTCGGTGATAACGGCCATGCGGTTGGGCAATGTCCGCAAGCCATCGAAGACGCTGATATCGCGCCAGAGGCGACGATCCGTTGCATTCGGCATGAGGAGCTCCTTTAAAAGGCGGTTTTCAACAATTTATTTTTAAACCTTAATGTATATACAATTAAGATGAAAATGAGCCGATTCGTCAAGGTGCTTGTTAAAAAATAGAGTGGAAGGTGGGGCGCGTGGAAATCCAGAATATTTTTTTTATTTTCTTAAACAGATATTTATGGGTTTTTGTGTTCTGAAAAAGCGTTTTTTAGAATGATTTATTAGACTAATGTCTATTTATATTGGTTAGGGGATGCTCTTCAATTGGTGTGCATATGTATATACATTAAGTGTTGAAGATGCGTAGAAGGCCCGCTAAACGCTGTCACACAACAAGAGGCATGCTCATGCTCCCTCCCAATACCACAACCTGTCAGCGGCCCAGTGCCGCACTGATCCTCAAACTGTTTTTGCCAAGTGCACTGGGGATATTGATTTTCTTCGTGCCTGTCGAAATAGGCGGTCGCAGCACTATATTGCTCGATCATATGGTGACCGGTGCCCGACGCTGGCTAGGAGATGCGAGTGGTATTTATGCGCTGGTACTGATTGCCGCTGGTGCTGCGTACCCGTTGATTCGAGGCTACTGGAATCGAAACGTTACCGAGCGCATTTTTACCGCACTAAAATTGCTTGGGGTAATGGCCGCCCTGATGGCGCTGACCGGTTGGGGGCCTGCCTTTCTACATGAACCGGATATGCTGCCTTTCTTGTTTGAAAAGCTGGTGATTCCCGTCGGTTTGATCGTTCCTATTGGCGCGATTTTCCTGGCCTTGTTGATCAGCTATGGGTTGCTTGAGCTTATTGGGGTGCTGGTTCAACCCGTAATGCGGCCCATTTGGCGAACACCAGGACGCTCGGCAATTGATGCGGTCGCCTCATTCGTGGGTAGTTACTCTATCGGCCTATTGATTACCAACCGGGTGTATCAGGCCGGTCAGTATTCCGCGCGGGAAGCTGCCATTATCGCCACGGGTTTCTCTACCGTCTCGGCAACGTTCATGATCATTGTGGCGCGTACGCTGGATTTAATGGCGGTGTGGAATCTGTATTTTTGGTTAACGCTATTAATCACATTCATTGTGACTGCTGTGACGGTGCGCATACCGCCACTATCACATATGGATGACAGCGCTGAAGATGGGGAACCGGAAGCCGTCGCGGGTAAACGTGTGGCGACTGCATGGCACACAGGATTGGAAGTAGCTGCCCGAGCGCCAGCGTTGCATAAAAGTGTTGCGATCAACTTTAAAGAAGGGCTAGTGATGGCGATTAGCATCCTGCCTTCGATCATGTCGGTGGGTTTGCTAGGCTTGCTTGCGGCTAAATACACGCCGCTATTTGAATGGCTGGGTTGGCTGTTTTACCCCTTTGTGGCCGTGTGGGGCATTGCTGATGCGGCTGCACTTGCCCAGGCATCCGCTGCTGGCCTTGCTGAAATGTTTTTACCGGCACTGTTAATGGCAGAAGCGGACTTTGTCTCGCGTTTTGCTGCAGGCGTTGTATCAGTATCCGCTGTGCTGTTCTTCTCCGCATCAATTCCTTGCATTCTATCTACGAGCATTCCGCTTTCTGTAGGGCGCATGGTGGTGGTGTGGTTTATTCGCGTTGCATTAAGCTTGTTGCTCGCCATACCAACCGGGTATTTGGTGCAAGCCTTTATCAGCTAAGTCCTTATAAGATAGGCGCTTCATTATGACGCTTGGCGATGCACCGAGGAGCGTAGTTTGTAGCGGTCGCCTGGGTGCAGTAAGCGGGCATAGCTGATGAGCTGCTCGCCTGACCACGTGCGCCTTACCATGCTCAGGCAGGGAGTAGCGGTATCAATAGCAAGCCAATCGGCAGTTTGCTGATCGACAAGCACGGCTTCAACAATGTGCTCTACGTCAGTAATCGGGCAGGCCGCTACCAATACTTCATTGGGTGTGTGCAGTGAGAAATCGCTGGTTAAGTAGTTGGGTACCCAGCGAGGGTTAACGTAGCGGTTTTCAAGCTGAATAGGCGTGTCGTCTTCCAAATGCACCAGCAGCGTTTGAAACACGCGGCTCCCCAGGCGAACGCCTAGCCGTAAAGCGACTTCGTCATCAGCTTCAATGGCTTCACATACGAGTACTTGATTACTGTAATGGTGCCCCCTGAAACGCACTTCATCGGCAATGTTGTAGACCTCGACCAACGATGACTCCGCCTTGCGATCTGTCACGAAGGTACCTAATCCAGGCTGACGTGTAAGGTAGCCTTTTTGGACAAGATCACGAATCGCTTTATTAGCCGTCATTCGGCTTACCCCAAAATCTCGGGCAAGCTGCTCTTCGGGGGGGATCTGGTGATGCGCGGGCCAAGCACTGCTCTGGATTTTCTCTAGCAGGTGCTGCTGTATTTGCAGATAACGGGGGGGAGCGCTGGTCATGAAGTGCCTTTCAAATGAATCTAATGTCTATACATATTCAGTGTACCTTGTGCGAGGAGCAAGAGCATCCTGTTGCTGATGCCGTTGTAGTACTGCGCGGTATCTATTTCGGCGATGGCGCACCAAGAGACCTGGCCAACTACGGTGTTATTGGCTGGCAGCTACGACATCGGTCAGGGTACTAATCTCCTGAATTCTACTAATAAGTACAGCACCTGCGGTTTCTAGTGCTCCTGAGCATTACCCTAAAAAACACCTGGGTTTGGGTTCGGTATCCCAGCCGCTTTCTTGTTCTATTGTTCAGCTTATTAACGACCCTTCGTAGCTCTATGACCAGCATCGAAAATGAGTACCGGGAGTCAATGCTGATGAGTCGGAATCATGCTAAACCTGGCAGAGCGCCCGCAGGCGCTCTGCCAGGGACAACAGCTGGAACGGCCTGGTCAGGACCGCCTGCGAGAATGCCTTAAGCTCCCAGCGTCGCGTATCGAGGTGATTGCTAGCAGTGAGCATCATTAGTGGCACCGACATTCCGTTTTCAGACTCCTGAAGAAGCGCTCTGTCGGGGCATTTGCAGCAGGCAATTCTGTTCGTCCTATCTCAAGCAGCCGCCGAACAACGTCCCTTTACAGCCTTCAATCAAGCAACGCTGTAAGAGATCCAGGCGCGCGCTCGGCCAGCTCCCTCTTCCATTCAGCGAGGGCTGGACTCATTGCGTGAAAAGGGGTTGGTCTGGCGCTCAGGCCGCGGGGTGTACGCTCTGGAAGATAGCGGTATGGGAAAATGGCTACTGTCTGACGATAGCGAAACAGGTGAAGATGACCCTATGCAGTATTCTTGTGTGGGTAACACCCTGGATCGCTTGGATCGCGATTTTGGCAGCAGCCTCACATCGTGCGCCCCATCACAGCCGACACATTGTCGGAATCTCTGCGCCTGACAGACACGATGGAGGTCGACCTCGATCAGCCCTTGAGAGGAGAAGACACCTAATTGTTGTGATGGCTCGTTCATCAGGCGGTCTGGTTGATAGCATGACAGAAACTGTTCTTGGGCTCGGCGACGCTGACGTAGCATTGCACTTGGCGCTTGAGGCGGCCGCCATAGAGGTGGTGAAATTACCGGCGAATCATTATCTTCCATCTGCGGAATGCCAACGTGAGCGATAGCAGCTATCACATAGCTATGAGCCGCTTTTTCCAAACAGTGAGGCAGGTCATGAATAAATTTATGTTGGCATCCATGCTGATGAGCTTAGCGGTCGTATCCATGTGCATGATTTGGAACCAACACCGTGAGCACCATGGCAAGCAGTCACTCCCTAATCTGGCCTTATCTTGGCTCTTGAATCGCCTGTCGTCATGCCTTGCAACAAGCCTATTAGCAGTCTTTCCCAGCATGACCCGAGCAGTGGAGATTCGCAGTTGCGTAGCCAACACTCGGTCTCTCGGAACCTCCCTGCCACGAATACCTATTTGCAGTATTTATAAATACTCACACATCAAGGCCTTACCACGACCTCAACTCCTTGGAAAATGATGATGCCAGCTCGTCTGAATGAGCCAGGTGTGGCGTGAGTCCTCGTAATAGATCGGCTTCAGAACAGGGAAGCCTCAACTTTTGCCGTTTTTTCTCGCGCATTTTCATCCGTGTATATTCCCTATTCTGCCTCAGTTCAGGGCATTTAATACTCCCCGAAGCCGCTCTCCTTACCCTCTTCGTTTCACGCTGACACTGGGTGCTTCACCAAAACGTTTTCGATAAGCTCTGGTAAAATGCGCTGTTTGAGTAAAACCGGTGGCCAGGGCGGCCTCTGTCACAAAGCTTCGACTATCAGCGAGTAGCTGTTGCGCCCGGTCGAGTCGCATGCCTAAGTAACACTGCTGGGGCGTCTCACCAAAGTGACGCTGGAATAACCGCGTCAATTGGCGCTGGGACTGCCCCACCAGTCGACACACCTCAGGGATTGGTAGCGCTTGATTCAGATTGGCCTCCATCACTGCCAGCGTCCTCACCACACTGCGTGGCAATTCCTCGTAGCGTTGTCGTGAAAAGTCACCGCCATCATCGCCTGGCCTCTTGTGAACCAGCTGCCTGCCCACGGCATCGGCCAGAGCGGGCCCATAGGCATGCTCTATCCATGCCAGCATCATGTCGATACTCGCAGCACCGCCGGAGCCCGTTAGTCGCAATGCATCGAACTCGTACTGGGCCGGGCTAACCTCCAACGTAGGGAATTCACGCCGAAAAGCCGGCACGCTCTCCCAATGCAAGGCTACACGATGACCAGCCAGCACTCCTGCCCGCGCCAGAATGAAAGGAGCCGTATCCAGACCACCCAGCCAGCCACCGTGAGCGGCAACGCGCCGCAGCACGGCACGATCTTGTTGGCGCACCGTTGTCTCTGCCTCATAAGAAGACACCACCATTAAGCGAGATGCATCCTCCAGCGACGATAGGGTCCCGTCTACATTGATGCGCACCCCATTGCTAGCCACCACCGACTCCCCGTCCGCTGAGAGTAGCCGCCAGGCAAATAGATCACGACCAAAGCGATTGGCCACACGCAGTGGCTCAAGTAGGCAGAACAGGGTCAGCATGGAAAAACGCGGCACTAGCCACACGTTGAGGGTGTGCTCAGCCTGCTCTGGGGTCAGCAGGGGTGGCGAATCAGGGCGCGGGTAGGGCCATGAGGTGTTGGAGGCATCATCCATGGCTAATAGAATCAAGCATAAGGCCAATTATATCAAGTTGTGCCTGATCCAGGCGGGTACCATGAAGAAAGTTCCCAATACATTCTATGGAGGCGCCGCCATGACATACGTCACCCCATCAGCCGATCGCCGACGCCTGGCCATCGACCATCACGACCAGCGTGGTGAGTTTGCTGCCCTTTGGCTGCGTGAACGCAGCCCAGATGCAGACACCCTGGACCCACGCACTGGTCAACGTCTGGTTGAAGCCGCCGAACTGCCGCTTGAACTGAATATCCACTCCGCCGACGTAGTTGACGGTCAACTATATCTTCACTTCAGCGATGGTCACCACACAGACTTCGACCTTGATACGCTGTTTGATGACCAGGCGATCGATCCGCCTAAGCGTCTCTGGAACGCCAACAACGCGCCCCGACCCGTGGCTAATTTCGCCGACGCACTGCAAAACGACACGGCACTATCAGATATGCTTGAATCGTTACATCGCGACGGCTTTGTGATTGTTTCTGGGGTCCCGGAAGAGACAGACGGCATGCAGCCGCTGATCGACCGCATCGGCCCACTCCGGCGCACCAACTGGGGTGGCATCGCCGACGTCAAATCGGTAGCCGACGCCTATGATCTGACCATGACTCAGCGTGGCCTGGAGCCACATACAGACAACCCCTACCGCGACCCTATTCCCGGCTATATCTGGCTGCATTGCCTAACCAACGCCGCCGAAGGGGGTGACAGCACTCTAGTCGACGGGTTGATGGCCGCCCAACTTCTACGCGAGCGCGCTCCAGACGCCTATTCTTGCCTTACCCGGGTCACACCCAGCTTCCGCTATCGCGACGATGACACCGACTTGGAAAGCGAGGGGCCGCTGATCGAACTCGACAGCCGCGGTGAGCCGGTTCGAGTGCGCTACAACAACCGCACCGAACGCGTTCCGGCGCTACCCCCCGAAGAACTAGAGGTCTACTACGCCGCGCGGCAAGCTTTTTATCAACTGATCACCGGCGAAGAACTGACCCTGCACCTCAAGCTCGATCCAGGCCAGATGCTGATCATGGACAACTACCGCCTGCTCCATGGACGCAGTGCCTTCCAGCTCGCCGGCGGGGTGCGGCATATGCGACAAGGCTATGTCGACCGCGACAGTACCGCCAGCCGGCGCCGCGTGCTGCAACAGCAACTCGCCACTCCCCAGCCCCAAGGAGAACCCGCATGAATCAAGCACGCTTTCGCTACTTCGGCGAGGCCCAGCGAGAAGACTGGGTGCTGATTGATGCCCGCTTCCGTGACTACGTCGCCGATACCCCGCGCCGGGTGCTCGCGCACCTGCACAATCTGGCCGGCGATCACCATGGTTATCCAGTGGATCGTTACGAGCACAGCCTGCAGACCGCCACTCGGGCGCTGCGTGACGGTGCCGACGAGGAGATGGTGGTTTGCGCGCTGCTCCACGATATCGGCGACGACCTAACCCCGGCGAACCACGCCGAAATCGCCGCCGCCATCCTTGAGCCCTTCGTCGATCCGCTCAACGCATGGATGATTCGCCACCACGAGCTTTTCCAGGGGTATCACTACCGGCACTTCTTCGGCCAGGACCCTCACGCCCGGGATGAGTATCGCAACCACCCGGCCTATGAGCGTACCGTGCGCTTCTGCGACCACTGGGATCAGGCTAGCTTTGACCCCGATTATGACACTCTGCCTCTGGAGTATTTTGTCCCCATGGTAGAGAGAGTACTTGGGCGCACGCCCCGCGGTGGCCTCCCTGAGCCGCTCCCCGAGGAGAGGCTACGATGAGTCAAACCTGCTCCCAGTTACTGCTGCGGTTATTGGCGTCCTACGGTGTAGATACCGTCTTCGGCATCCCTGGGGTTCACACGATCGAGCTTTACCGCGCTTTGGGCGATAACTCGATCCAGCATATCGCCCCGCGCCATGAACAGGGTGCGGGGTTTATGGCCGACGGTTATGCCCGGGCCAGTGGTCGTCCGGCGGCCTGCTTTATCATTACCGGCCCCGGCATGACGAATATCGCCACTGCCATGGGTCAGGCGCTGGCTGACTCGGTACCGATGCTGGTGATCTCCAGCGTCAACCGCCGCAACACCCTAGGGCGTGGACAGGGGCGGCTTCACGAGTTACCCAACCAGCAACAAACCCTTGCTGGCGTCAGTGTTTTTAGCCACACCTTGCACGATCCGGCAGCTCTGCCGGAGCTCATGGCCCGCGCATTTGCGACCTTTCACGGCGCGCGGCCAGGGCCAGTGCACATCGAAATTCCCATTGACCTGCTTGACGCTCCCGTAGCCGAACACTGTCCGCATCCGATCGAGGTATTCCCCCCAGCACCGGCACCCGCCGCCATTGCCCGGGCCGCCGAGTGGCTAAGCCAGGCGGAGCGCCCTCTGCTGCTGCTCGGCGGCGGCTGCGTGGCCGCCCCCGAGACCGCCCGCGCCCTGGTGGAACGCCTGCAGGCCCCGGCGCTAACCACCATCAACGCCAAGGGCGTGCTGGGGCTTGATCACCCGCTCGACCTGGGTGCGACCATGAGTCTGCCTGCTGCACGCCGCTTAGCCGCCAACGCCGATGTCATTCTGGCGCTGGGCACCGAGCTGGGCGAGACCGACTACGATCTGGTTTTTGACGGGGGCTTTCATCTCAGTGGGCGACTGATTCGCGTGGATATAGACCCTCAGCAATTGGGCCGCAACCAGGCTGCCGAACTGGCCATGGTTGCCGACGCTGGCGAGATGATGACCGCCCTGTTGGAGGCGTTGCCCAAACACCGTGAAGCTGATGATCGCGCCACCGCAACACGAAACGCATTGGCACTCCACGAGGACCCCGACTTAGCCCCCTATGTGCCGTTCTACGCCACCCTGCGCGCCGCGCTACCCGAGGCGATTTTAGTGGGCGACTCCACCGGCCCGGTGTATGCCGGCAATTTTCTAGCCTCATTGCCCGCGCCACGCCGCTGGTTCAACGCCGCCACCGGCTACGGCACCCTCGGCTACGGCCTACCAGCGGCCCTCGGTGCCACCTTGGCCTGCCCCGAGAGGCCGGTGGTGGCGCTGGTCGGTGACGGCGGCCTGCAATTTGTCCTCGGCGAGCTGGCCGCCGCCCGCGATCTTAGGCGGCCAGTGGCGGTGGTCATCTGGAACAACCACGGCTATGACGAAATTCGCCGCTATATGGCCATGCACGAGATACCACAGTTAGGCGTTGACTTGGCGCCACCAGACTTTGCCTGTTTGGCCGACGCCTACACCTGCCGCTATAAGGCGGTGGGTGGTCCCGCATCCCTAGGCGAGGCTCTCACTCACCTAGACGACGAAAACTCACCACTACTGATCGAGGTGGATGCCCAAGCCTGGATGAACGCTTTTCAAGAATAGATCGATAATCGAGAAACAAGGACCCTGACATGCATAGACCTGATATACATAGAACTGCCCTTCTGGCCACCTTGGCTCTCACTAGTCTGTTGCCATTCACTACCCAGGCGGCACAGGACGCCAGCGACGAGCTGCGCTTAGTAGTGCCCCCTTGGCCAGGGGTGACCGTCAAGAGTGAGATCCTCGCCCAGATAGCGGAGCCCCTGGGATATCAAGTTGAGGCACTGGAGGTCAGCTCCACAGTGGGTTACCAGACATTGCAAAGTGGTGAGAGCGATGCCTTCTTGGCCGGTTGGCTTCCCTCCCAGCAGAAGAGCTACGACGCCTCAATGGAAACGGACAGCATCATCGACCTTGGCAACAACGTCACTGGTGCCCGCATGGGTTTCGCGGTACCGGGCTATGCCTATGAGGCAGGCGTGACTAACGCCGAACAGCTGGCGGATCCCGAGATCCGTGAGCGCTTCGGGGCGGAAATCTACTCCATCGAGAGCGGATCGACGGTCAGCGATCACCTCCATGAAGCTGCCGAAGCCGATACCTACGGGCTCAGCCAGTGGGATCTTCGAGAGTCTTCAACGCCAAGTATGCTGGCCGAGGTGGATGCAGCCAAACGTGAGCAACGCTGGATCCTCTTCTACGGCTGGACGCCACACTGGATGGCGCCAGCGTATGACATGGAGATTCTTGATGATCCGGCTAGCGTGTTCGGCGAGAACAACGGGCAAAGCGATGTACGCACCATCGTCGCTCATGCCTATCACTCGGCCAACCCCAACATGATCCGGCTGCTGGATCAGTACGAGCTGACTGCTGCCGAGCAGAGTGAGTTCATCCGCGACTTCGGCCTCGACGAGGGCGAACTGGAGACCGTCGCCCGCGACTGGCTGCTGGCCAACCCCGAGCGGATCGAGACCTTCTTGGAGGGAGTTACCACCCGCGACGGCGAGCCGGGTCTAGCAGCGGTTCGCGCTAGCCTGGAATGAGGTGGCGTTCTAGGCCGGCATTACGTCGGCCCCAGCGTTTCTGAAAGCGAGGCATGCTATGCACTATTCACGACTGACCGACCGCATCGCTGGCGAAGGGGCGGCGGCCTGGGATATTCACTACCGAGCCCTGGCCCGTCAAGCCGCTGGCGAGGAGATCACCGTGCTCTCGGTGGGTGACCCGGATTTCGATACCCCAACGCCGATTATTGAGAGCGCCGTGGCCAGCCTGCGGGGTGGCGCTACCCACTACCCCGATGTACAGGGCAAGCTGGCACTGCGCCAGGCCATCGCCGACGACTATCAACGTCGTGGCCTAAAGGCAGGGCCGGATAACGTTATTGTCATGGCCGGCGCCCAGTGCGGCCTCTACGCCGCTGCACAGTGCCTGCTGGATCCCGGCGACGAAGTCCTGGTGCCCGAGCCCAGCTATGTCACCTATGAAGCGGTTCTGCGCGCCACCGGCGCCGAACTGGTGCAGGTGCCATTGAGCGGCGAGGCAGACTTTCGCCTCGACCCGGCGGCCCTGGCGGCCGCCATAACGCCCCGCACTCGGGCGATACTGCTCAATAGCCCCCACAACCCCACGGGCCAGTTGATTGATGGCGATACTTGGGAAGCCATAGCCGCGCTGTGTCGGCAGCACGACCTGTGGTTGATCGCCGACGAAGTCTACGCCGAGTTGATTTTCGAGGGCGAACACCTCTGCCCCGCGACGCTACCGGGCATGGCCGAGCGCAGCGTGATTATCAGCAGCCTCTCCAAATCCCACGCCATGACCGGCTGGCGCCTGGGCTGGGTGCTAGGTCCCGAGGCGCTAATTGAGCACCTCACCCATCTGGCACTGTGCATGCTTTATGGCTGCCCCGACTTTATTCAGGACGCCGCCTGCGATGCTCTCCAGACACCGCCCGCCGAGTTGAGCTCGATGCGCGAAGCCTACCGGGCGCGCCGCGACGCTGTTTGCGAAGCGCTCGCCGAGAGCACCGCAGTAACCGCTATCCGCCCGCCAGCGGGGATGTTTCTGATGGTGGATATCCGCGCTACAGGACTCGCTTCCCAAGCCTTTGCTGATCGCCTGCTCGACGAGGAGGGCATCTCAGTACTCTCCGGCGAAGCCTTTGGGCCTTCAGCGGCAGGCTTTGTTCGTCTCAGTCTAACCGTGGAGGCCGCACGCCTCACCGCGGCCAGCCTACGTCTGGTGGCTTGCGCCGAACGCGTCCGAGCCGAACTATCACCAACCCCGGCTACGGAGGCCAATTGCCTATGACATCATCATTTCAGCCTGCACCCCGTCCCCAACCCACCTCCGCTCCGGCGGTGGTGGCCAACCAACTGATCAAACATTTTGGCGACATTGAGGTACTCAAGGGCGTATCTCTCGAGGTCCCCGAAGGCAGTGTCACCTCCATCATCGGCGCTAGCGGCTCCGGCAAGAGCACCTTGTTGCGCTGCATGAATCTGCTGGAAAGGCCCGACCAGGGCGAACTGGCGATTGCGGATGAGGCGATTCGCTTCACCCGCAATCCCCAGGGCGGCATCACCGGTCTTGATCGGCGCCAACTGCAACGGTTGCGTGCCAAGGTCGCGATGGTCTTCCAACAGTTCAACCTCTGGCCACACTTGACCGTACTCGGCAATGTCATTGAGGCCCCCATGCGGGTCAAGGGGCTCTCCCGTAAGCAGGCCACTGCCCTTGGCGAGCACTACCTTGAGCGGGTCGGCATGGCCGACCGGCGTGACGCCTACCCTGCTTTTCTTTCCGGTGGCCAACAGCAGCGTGTCGCCATTGGCCGAGCGCTGGCCATGGAGCCGCGTCTACTACTCTTCGACGAACCAACGTCGGCGCTGGACCCTGAGCGGGTCAACGAGGTATTAGGGGTGATCCGCGGCCTCGCCGACGAGGGCCGCACCATGCTGCTGGTCACCCACGAGATGCACTTCGCCCGGGAAGTCTCTGACCAGCTGGTCTTTCTCAACCAGGGGCACATCGCCGCCGAAGGCACCCCGGAAGACGTTTTTGATGATCCCCGCTGCCGCCAGTTCATGGCGCCCGCAGCCTAAACACTCCACACACTATAACGATAGGAGAAGTCCATGAAATTCCCGATGATGATTGCTACCTCCGTGACCGCACTTGCCCTCGGCCACACTACCCAGGCCGCCGAGCCCCTTAAGGTTGGCATCTCTGGCGAGCCCTACCCGCCCTTCACCTACAAGGCCGCCAGCGGTGACTGGACCGGTTTCGAGGTGGAGCTTGCCCATTCAATCTGCGCCGCCATGGAGCGCGAGTGCGAAATCTCGCCCACCGGTTGGAGCGGCATCATTCCCTCGCTCAACGCCGGGCGAATCGATGTAATCATGAACTCCATGTCGATTACCGAGAAGCGCCAGCGGGTCATCGACTTCACCCGCCCCTACTATTTCACGCCGGGCGCCTATGTCGCCGCCAGCGACGTGGACATCGATATTCCCGACGACCTGGACGGCCTGTTAATGGGGGTGCAGAGCGCCACCACCAATGCCACCTATGCACGTCGTGAACTACGCGACAGCGGCGTGGACATCCGTCTCTACGATCAGGCGGAACAGGTCAACAACGACCTGCTTTCAGGGCGTCTGGATGTGATCCTGGCTGACGAGATTGCCATGGCGCAGTTCCTGGAACGCGACAAGGCTGAGGACTTCGAGATCAAAGCCACCGCTCCCCGCCACGAGGCCTATGGAGAGGGCATCGGCATCGGCCTGCGCCAGGATGACGATGCCCTGCAGGCGTCCCTCAACGAGGCTATCACCGCGGTGATCGAAGACGGCACCTGTGCCAGCCTTTCCGAGGAGTACCTGGGCACCGACGTCTGCGTCTACGATTGAGCAACAACTGCTCGTCATCGCTCCCCCGGCGCCCCCAGCGCTGGGGGCTTTGCTTTGTGAACGAGGAAAGAGTCGACCATGACAGCCATGACACCAGAGGGGCTCGGCGACTGGGCCGGCCCCATCCTGAGCGGGGCGCTGACTACAGTGCAGATTGCCGTGCTGGCTTACGCCATCGGCCTGCTGCTGGGACTGCTTGGCGCTGGCGCCAAGCTCAGCCCCTGGGCGCCTTTGCGCGGCCTGGCCACCGCCTACTCCACGTTGATTCGGGCAGTACCCGAACTGCTTCTGATCCTCTTGCTCTACTATGCCGGCGCCCAGGCGTTGGATGCCCTGCTGGCTCATCTGGGCATGGCCGGCGCGGTTCAGATCACTGGCTTCGCCACCGCGGTGGGCGTGCTGGCCTTCGTCCAGGGTGCCTATATGACCGAGGTATTCCGCGGTGCCATCCTGGCCATACCTCGCGGCCAACTGGAGGCAGCCGACGCCTTTGGCTTCTCGCGCTGGGCCCGTTTCCATCGCATTGTGCTGCCAGGGATGTTGCCCAACGCCCTACCGGGTATGTCCAACCTGTGGCTGATTCTGATCAAAGACACCGCCCTGATCAGCGTGATCGGCTTCAACGAGCTGTTCTTCACGATTCAACAGGCTGCTTCCAGTAGCCGCGCCTACTTCCTTTTCTATGCCGCTGCCGGCGTCATCTATCTGCTGATGACCCTGAGTTCCACGGCACTCTTCGCCCGCCTCGAGCGCTATGTACGCCGTGGCCAACCCACGGAGGCCTGACATGGACTTTTCCTGGCTGAGCGATCCCTTCTACCTAGGCTACCTACGGGAAGGCTTCGTCAATACGTTGTGGCTGCTGCTGGTCTCGGCGGTGGGCGGCCTGTTCCTTGCCGTGCTAGTGGCATTAGCCAGACTGCGCGGCCCACGGCCCTTAGCCTGGCTGGTCTGGGGCTTTACCACCGTGATGCGCGGCACCCCACTACTTGTGCAGCTGTTCTTCTTCTACTACGGCGTGGGGCACCTGATGGAAGGCGTGCCGGGCATCCAAGAGACGTTCATGTGGCCACTGCTGCGCGACCCTTTTTTCTTCGCCGCGCTGACCTTCATCCTCAGCGTAGGGGCCTACTCCGGCGAGGTTATCCGCGGTGCCATGAAAAGCGTGCCCCAGGGTGAACTTGAGGCGGGCCGCGCCTTCGGTCTTTCCAGTTTCCAGGTGCTTACACGGCTGTGGCTGCCGAGGGCCATCCAGCTCGGTTTGCCGACCCTCACTGGCGAGATGATCCTGTTACTCAAGTCGATCCCGCTGGTCTCCACCATTGCCCTGATGGACCTGCTTCAGGCCGCCAATATCATTCGCGACGAGACTTTTCTGGTCTACGAGCCGTTGCTGTTAATCGCTGGCATCTACCTGGCTACCACGGTAGTGCTGACCCTGGTGCTACGCTTTGTGGAGCTCAACTTCCCCGGCATGCAACCGACCCAACGCCGCTGGCTGCCCATTCGCTAAACAGGATACGATTCCATGCCCGCTTCCACACAGATACTGAACGAACAGTTCATCGACAACGCCTGGGTGCCGAGCCGGAGCAAGACAAGCCGCCCGGTGTTTGACCCCTATCGCGAAACACTTATCGCCGAGGTGACGTGCGGCGACCCGGCGGACATCGATGCCGCCGTGGCCGCAGCCCGGCGCGCCCTGTCCAGTTGGCGAACCACGCCGGAGCCCCGCCGCGGCAAGTGTCTGCAGGCCATCGCCGTAGGCCTTGAGACTCGCCGCCAAGCCTTGGCCGAGCTTTCCAGCCGTAACAACGGCAAGCCCCTGGTCGAGGCCTATCAAGACCTGGACGACGCCATCGCCTGCTACCGCTACTACGCCGAGGCCGCCGTGGCCCTGGGAGATCGACAGGGAACGGTTGAAGATACCGGCCAGCCGGATCTGGAGGCGCGCCAGTACTGGGACCCCATCGGCGTAGTGGGGCTGATCACCCCCTGGAACTTCCCACTGGTCAGCAGCGCCTGGAAGCTGGCGCCAGCGCTAGCCGCTGGCTGCACGGTGGTGTTCAAGCCCTCTGAGGTTACCCCCTTGCCTGAGCAGGTACTGGCGGAAATCGTGATAGAGGCAGGCCTGCCACCGGGGGTATTCAACCTACTGCAAGGTGACGGCGAGGGTATTGGCGCCCCGCTAAGCCGCCACCCCGGCATCGATAAGCTCTCCTTCACCGGCAGCAATACGGTGGGCGAAGCAGTGATGCGCGCTGCGGCCCAGGGCGTAAGACCGGTCTCACTGGAGCTGGGCGGCAAGTCGCCGATTCTGGTCACTGAGGATGCCGATATCGAGCTTGCCCGCGACCTGGTCATGGCCGGCATCTGCTACAACGCTGGCCAGATGTGTTCGGCCACCAGCCGTCTGCTAGTCCATGAGCGCCTGGCGGACGACCTCTACGCGGCCATCGACGCTTCCATGGCGGCGTTACGCCTGGGCGATCCGCTCGCGGCGGAGACCGACATGGGGCCCCTAGTCAGCGCCCTTCAGCGGGACCGGGTGCAGAACTACATAGCCCTGGCCAAGGAGGAGGGGCTACACAGCGAGACGCCCACCCTCTCCCTGCCCGAGCAAGGTTTCTTTGTGGCACCGCGCCTCTACCGCGAAGTACCCACCACCAGCCGCCTGTGGCGGGAGGAGATCTTTGGCCCGGTGCTCTGCGTACGTCGCGTGGCCGATGACGCCGAGGCTATCGCCCTGGCCAACGACAGCGACTTCGGCCTGGCCGCCACGGTGGTGACCGGCGACCCGGACCGCGCCGAGGCCATCGCGAGGCATTTGGAGGCGGGCAACGTCTGGTGCAACAGCGACCAAGTAGCACCGCCCCAGGGCAGTTGGGGCGGCATGAAATGTAGCGGCATCGGTCGTGAATTGGGCCAAGCAGGGCTCGACGCCTACTTGGAGTCCAAGCGGATCACGCGTCCCTTGAGCTCCTGATGACCGCTGGGAGCACTGCTATCACTGTTTTGTGCCACACTCGAGAGTTATGGTCCTTCGGTTTCACTAAATGGCGCTCCATAGAGCGCTATCTTCATGTATTCTCTTGCCGACTATGAGACTCCAGCCCCCCAACGCTGTCCCCGAGCGCATTGGATTTCTACTTCTGCCACGTTTCGCCATGGTGGCCTTTTTCTCTGCGATTGAGCCGCTACGTATCGCCAATCGCATTGATGGACGTCCTCTCTTTGAGTGGGACTTGATCAGCCGCGATGGTGAACCGGTTATCGCCTCAAACGGCATGACACTCGCTGTCAATAGTTCCCTTCACGCAGCCCCGAAGGTTCCTAGCCTGGCAGTCTGCGCAAGCTTTGATCCTGAGAGTTGCATAGATGATGAATTGATTGATTGGCTACGTGCCTGCCACCTCGAAGGCTGTGTGCTTGGCGGCATGGATACCGGCTGCTACGCACTCGCTGCTGCTGGTCTTCTCAATGACAAAACAGTGACCCTGCACTGGGAATGCCTATCTGACTTCCACGCCCACTTCCCCAGAGTTGATGTCGTAGAATCGATTTACGAGGTTACCGAGGAGGGATTCTCCTGCGCCGGTGGAAGCGCCGCCATCGACATGAGCCTTGATCTGATCCGGCGCCGGCACGGTGACGTGCTCGCCAAACAGGTACGTGATCAGCTCATCCACGAGCATGGGCGCCGTCCAGCCAGCCGTCAGCGCGACCCCGCGATACCTCAAGAGCCTATGATTCAGCGTGCCATTACGTTAATGGATACGAACCTTGAGACACCGCTAAGTATCCGCGCGCTTGCCAATGAACTTGGCATTTCCTGGCGTCGCCTCGACCGCCTTTTCTCCCGCCATTTGGCAATGTCACCTCAGCAGACCTACTTGGCTCGGCGCTTGGATAACGCTTATCGGCTGCTGAGTGAAACACCCCATAGCATCATGGACATTAGCCTGGCCACTGGCTTTGCTTCTGCCTCAAGCTTCAGTCGTGCTTTTCGCCACTATTACGGCTCCACGCCTAGCCAATTACGCCAGCAAGCTGTGTCGAATCATGCATAGTGAGTGTCGAATCCTGTTGCGAATTGCATGTCCTTGACAGGCATCCTTAGCGACATAGCCAATCGCCTAGGAGACCAACATGACTCAAGCACTTCCCCTGACACCTGACTACGATGCTTGGCCTATTGAGGCCGAACCCAAGCAGGTATTCTTCAGCCCACGCTTGCTGACGGTAACCTGGTGCGATGGACGTGAGAGTCGCTACCACAGTATCTGGCTGCGTGAGAATGCGGCTGATGAGACAACTGTAAATCCAGCGACTCGCGAGCGCATTCTTGACCTTTCTACCTTGCCCAGTTGGCCTGAGATTTCTGACGCCGAGATCGATGAAGCTGGTGCGTTATGCATAGGCTTTGCTCCGGAAGGACTGCGCTTACGCTTCCACCCGGGCTGGCTTAGAGCTCACGACTATGACAATGCTCATGATCCTGAAGCCCCGCTAGTGCCGATAACAACGTGGAAGAGAGACTCTGGAGAAGGCTTAAATAGCTTGGACGCCGCGGGTCTACTCGAAACCGAAGAAGGCAGTGAGACAGAGGAGGCAATACTCGCTCCTGCCCTTTCGAGCATACTGGGTAAGGGGTTAGTTCGCCTGCGCAACCTGCCCACCACACCTGACTCGCTCGAAGCGATAGCTCGGCGCATTGGCCCCGTGAGGCCCACCAACTTCGGCATGCTATTCAACGTCAAAGCCAAACCGAACCCCGACTCCAACGCTTACACATCCATTGCCCTGCCACCCCACGTCGATCTACCAACTAGGGAATACCAGCCGGGTATGCAAATGCTGCACTGCCTAGAAAACAGCGTGGAAGGCGGCGAGGCGGTCATGCTCGACGGATTTGCCGTGGCCGAGGCGTTGCGCGAGCAGCATTATGAAGCCTTTGCCACACTCACCCGAGCACGTTGGTGCTTTGCTAACACTGCCAAAACCACCGATTACGTTTGGTACTCGCCGATGATTCGCCTGGATGAGCGTGGTGAGCTGTTTGAGGTTCGCATAGCCGACTTTCTACGTGGACCGCTGCAAACCAACTTTGAGGATGTAGAACCCGCCTATGAGGCGCTGATGGTTCTACAGAAAATGCTGCGTGACCCCACATTCGCCATACGTTTCACTTATAAGCCAGGCGATTTGGTGATATTTGACAACCGCCGGCTTCTCCACGCTCGCGATGCTTTTGAGGGCACAAGCGGTCATCGCTGGCTGCAAGGCTGCTACATGGAGCGCGACGAGATCCGCTCTCGCTTCCGTATAGTGAAACGCGCCTCACGCAAACGTAATGCGACCGATGAAACGTCATTTGCATGAATGATATCAATGGTTGTCTTTAAACACTTTCTTTCAGAGTTGGCGACGCTCGCAGGTGTCAACTGGCGCGAAGCGCGTCGCCGCTACGATACAGTGTGCTAGAGGCTTTTCTGTCACTGCGATTGCCCGCCTGTGACAAGTGTAGTGGTCAACTAATCCCGGACAGTATCTTAAGGTTTTCCTCAGCGGCAACGGGCGAAATGCCATCGTTGAATGCATGAGGTCTTTTCC
>NZ_JARWAI010000020.1:0-16741 GCF_031451645.1 Vreelandella gomseomensis
AATTGAGGTGATGAGCGAGGAGCTGGCGAAGTACCATGAGGTTCCGTCATCGACACATTGACGGTGTTGCACTCAGAGCCTGCATCCGCCCGGCTTTAAGCCTGAATTCAACCAGTAAGTGCAGCACCAGCGGTTTCTAGTCCTCCCAAGTATTTACCTAAGAACACCTGGGCTGGGGTTCGGCATCCCAGTCGTTTTCTTGGTCTATCGTTCAGCTTATTGACCACCCTTGGTAGCTCTGTGTCAGACACGCTTCGAAAGTCAGTCGCTTTCTGGAAGTATTGGCGCATCAGGCTTGGCGGTCGCTTTGTCACTTTCCAGGTGTTGCGTCGGCGCTGATCACTTGCCGCTTGGGCCTGTTCGGGCGCATAACCACTGGCCATCCCGTTGCGCTTTATCTCGCGGCTAAGGGTGCTGCTATGAACGCCAATACTCTTAGCGATCTGTCGCTGACTAATGCCGGCCTCAAGACTTAATTCTATGAAGCCAGGGTCCATTGTTGGCGCGAAGCTGGATGTATGTGGCGGTTGCACAATATTAGTAAGAATAAAAACGTTCTGACTTGCTGTAGAGTTGGCAAGCGTTGTGTTTTTAGGAGATGTAAAACGAAGCGCATTAAAAAAACCAAATTGGTCATTTCTTTTGCGCGGTCACGTTGTGCCTCAACAAAGCCGAGCAGTAAGCTCCTGACAAGCCTTACGAGTCTGTAAGCCAAAAACAATTAATAAAAACGCTAGGAGAAACAAAATGTTCAATAAAACCGCCATTGCTGCATCGGTCACATTGATGTCGATTGCGACAGCGCACGCCGAAGGCCCTTATCGTATAGGTATTACTCAAAACAACGTGGGTGTCGATAGTTATCAGACAACCTATGAAAGCGCGTTTGAAGCAGCGGCAGAGCGTGAAGGAAATGTGGATGTCGTGGTGCTGGACGCCGGTGGCGATGTGGCTCGCCAGATCGGCCAAATGCAGGACCTTATCCAGCAGCGTGTCGACGCCATCATTATTTGGCCTACTAACGGTCAAGCGGTCATCCCCGCGATTCGCCAAGCTCACAGTGCTGGCATTCCTGTTGTAGTGACCAACTCTAAAATCGCTGAGGCGGGCATGGAGTTTATCTCCGCCTTTTCTGGCCCGGATAACGTTCAGCAGGGTGTGTCCTCTGCTGAAATGATGTGCGATGCCCTCGGTGGCGAAGGCCAGATCGTTCAAATTGCTGGCCAGCCTGGGTATACCACGGCGATAGAGCGGGCGGCCGGTTTTGAAGATCGTCTGGCGGAGGTTTGCCCTGGAGTGGAGCTGTTGGAAACGCAGCCAGGCAACTGGAACCGCGAGCGTGCCCAGCGCGTCATGGAAGACTTCCTGACGAAATATGACCGTATCGATGGGGTCTATTCGGGGGATGACAACATGGGCGTTGGCGCACTCAACGCCGCGAAAGGCGCTGACCGTGCAGACGATGTTATTTTCATTGGCGCCACTAACTTCGCCGTTGGCTACGATGCCATTGAGCGTGGCGAGTACTACGGCTCTATTTATCAGTCCCCTGTTGACGATGCAGAAGCCGCCCTGCAAACGGCCCTGGATGTATTGGCCGGTGAAGAGGTTCCTAAAATGAATTTCTTCGAAACCCCCAAAATCACGGCTGAAAACCTCAGCGAGTTCGACCGCCCCGTTTTTTAGGTGAAGCGTGCTGTCTGGCGTATGGCGCGTAAAGCACCTGCGCCGAATGACAGTATCAACCTGACGACAGGTTTCCTGCGCTGGGCGGCGCTGTAAGAGGCAATGGATAACCCGGTTATCCATTGCACTCGGCAGTGCTTTCCAAAGTGATTTTACAGGTGAATAGCATGGCTTCTGCACAACAATCCAAATCAAGGATATCGACAGAAAGGCTCAGCAAGGCAAGCGTCATGAGCTTCCTCTCGGCTCAGGGAATTCTGATATTTTTTCTGATCGGCATGTTTGTTTTTTCGCTGTTCTCTGAGCAGTTTCTTTCTCAGTCGAACATTATGACGGTGGTTCGACAGGTCTCCATTATTGGCATCATTGCGGTTGGCGTAACGGTCGTCATTATCGGCGGGAATTTGGATCTTTCGGTGGGTTCGATGCTGTCATTCTCGACGGTGTTGGTGGTGGATCTGCACGATAAGATCGGCCCTACGAATGCCATTCTCATCATGTTCGCATTAACGCTAATGATTGGTGCGGTTAACGGCTTATTAATTGGCTTTTTGCGCCTTAATTCGCTCATTGTGACGCTCGCCATGCTGTCGGCCATACAAGGTTTTGTGCTGATTTACAGCGGTGGTCAAAACGTTGACATCGCCAATCAAGAAGGTACCTGGTTTGCGTTCTTTGGACGAGGCTACCTAGGCGGCATTGCCGTTCCCATATTGCTCTTCGCGATGTTGGCCATTTTGGTTCAAGTCGTGATGTCTTTCACAGGGTATGGCCGCCGTATTTTTGCCGTCGGTGGTAACCCGATGGCGGCCGTTTATTCTGGCATTCGTAAAAACTGGTGCGTCTTTAGCACCTACCTGATTTCAGCCTTTTGTGTGGCCTGTGCAGCCCTTGTCCTTGGCTCGCGAGTGATGGGCTCGCAAAACAACGTAGGGCAGGGGTACGAGCTACTGGTGTTGGCCGGCATCATTCTTGGCGGCACGAGCTTGTTAGGTGGCGCGGGCAGTATTTGGAAAACGGTGGTTGGGGTCTTGATCTTAGGGTTTATCCAAAATGGACTGCTCTTGATGGGCTACCCCTATTACATCCAGTGGATAGTGACCTGGGTAATCATCATCTTGGCGGTATGGCTGGATCTTGCCAATAAGCGTAAGCGCTTGCTGACAACCCACTCATAACGCGGAGGAGTACACGTGATGTCTATTAAAGGTTTCTTCCGAGGTAAAGCGGTTATCCAGCCTATTTGGGTGTTCGTGATCGCCATCTTTATCTTCTTCAGCTTCATGTCAGAGTATTTTCTGTCGTGGGGGAATATCACCAATATTTTGGTTCAAACATCGACGATTGGCCTGATTGCACTTGGTATGACGCTGGTCATGATCAACGGCAACATTGATCTATCGGTGGGCGCAACGCTTGGGCTTGCCGCTTCTCTGGCGGTAGGTCTTCAAGAGTTCAGTATGACGTTGGCCATATTGGCCGCGCTTGGCTCTGGCATGTTGTTAGGGGCACTGAATGGCTTAATCGTTTGGAAAACAGGCGTGAACGCTTTCATTGTAACGCTTGGGGCGATGCTAGGGGTTCGCGGTTTAATCTTCCTCTACACCGGTGAGCAGTCGTTTTATGCCATGAACTTTGCGTTCTCTGATTTCGGCATGAGCACGGTAGGCCCCATGCCGACACTGGCGGTCATCTTCTTGGTTTGCACACTCATTATGCACTTGGTGCTGACGCGTACGGGGCACGGTCGCAATACCTTTGCGGTGGGGGGTAATCCGGAAGCCTCCATTGACGCAGGCATCCGTCTAGGCCGACACATGATGATCAACTTCATCATCGTAGGGTTTTTCGCGGCACTCGCGGGTGTTCTGCTCGCCAGCCAAATGGGTGCTGCTACACCTAATCTAGGCCGGGACTATGAGCTCTGGGTGATTACGGCAGTAGTGCTGGGCGGCACGAAATTAACCGGTGGTTACGGCAGCATTGTTGGCACATTAGGCGGCGTACTTGCCATCGGTATCCTGCGCAACGGCATGAACTTGATGCAGGTGCCCGCTTTTTACGTACTCGTTATTCTCGGCGCGATTCTCATCTCTGTTCTGATCATTGATAAGAAGCTTAATGCACCCTCGGCTAAGGAGGTGCGGATATGAACGCCTCATCAACGCAATCACGTCAGCCAATCGATGCAGCACCCATCCTGGAACTTAAAGGCATCACGAAGCGATTCCCCGGTGTGGTAGCGCTCAACAACGTTGATTTTGACGTTCGTCCCGGTGAGGTACATGCCTTGCTGGGTGAGAACGGGGCTGGCAAGTCGACACTGATGAAAGTATTGGCCGGTAAACACCAGGCCAACGAAGGCAAGATTATTTTAGGCGGCCAGGAAATGGCCTTCGAGAATCCCAAGCATGCCAAGCGCGCGGGGGTCGTACTCATCCATCAGGAGCAGTCGCTGGTCTCTGAAATGACAGTCGCCGAAAACATCTTTCTCGGCAGCCTGCCCAGAAAGTCGTGCAATCGCGTGGATTGGCGAAAGCTGCGTGAGGATACCAATAAGATTCTTGAGCGGCTCAAGTGCGGTTTTCAGCATGACGATGTAGTGGGCTCGCTGTCGATTGCCAAAAAACAGATGGTAGAAATTGGCAGAGCGCTTGCCTTTACGCCGCAGGTCGTCGTGTTTGACGAGCCCACGGCATCGCTCACCGACCACGAAAAGCCGGTGCTCTATGACGTGATCAATTCGTTATGTGAGCAGGGGGTGGGCATTGTTTACATCTCCCATCGCATGGATGAGATTTTCCATTTGTCGCACCGCATTTCAGTGCTGCGAGACGGCGAGTACACCGGCACGGTCAACACTGCTGATACCCACGAAGACGAAATCACGCGGATGATGATCGGCCGCAGTCTAGCGCTTGATCATGCCAGCAAACCCATTGATTTCGGCGACAACATGCTGGAAGTGCGCAACCTGTCAGTGAAGCGTGTTTTTGAGGATGTCAGCTTTAACGTTCGCAAGGGCGAGATTGTCGGCATGTACGGGCTGGTAGGCGCGGGGCGTTCAGAAGTAGCAGAAACCATCTTTGGCTTACGCACGCCATCGAAGGGTGACGTATTGCTGGATGGCGAGGTGGTGAGCTTTCGTAACTCCCACGATGCGGTGGTGAGCGGTGTTGCGTTAGTACCAGAAGACCGCAAGGACCAGGGCCTCATTCTGGGAATGAACTGTCGTGACAACATGACATTGGCAAGCCTTTCTAGCGTGTCGTCCTTAGGTTTTATGACCAGTGCGAAAGAGCGCGAAGTCTACGACAAGTATCACCAAGCCATGAAAATCAAAACCCCCAGCTGGCGCCAAAAGGTCGGCAATTTAAGCGGCGGTAATCAGCAGAAAATCGTCATCGGCAAGTGGCTGCATACCCAGCCTAAATTGCTCATCCTCGATGAGCCAACGCGGGGTATTGATGTCGGTTCAAAATCTGAAATCCATACCCTCGTCAAAGACTTAGCCAAATCCGGCTACGCCGTGTTGGTGATCTCCTCAGAGATGCCCGAAGTGCTGGGCCTGAGTAACCGCATTATCGCGATGTACGACGGCCGCGTCACCGCGGAGTTTGATGGTGACAACGTCAGTGAGGACGCGCTGGTGCAAGCCATTACCGGTATGGGAAAGCAGGCGCAGGCGAGCTAGCTCACCTGTTGCGACTGGTGTGCTCGCTAGAAGATAGAGGGTAGCGAGCACTCAGCCCACTTCAAACGTATAAGGAATGTTTCATGCAACCTTTTGTTTATGATGGCCTGCCATCCCGCGTGGTATTTGGCCAAGGTACCCTGGCGCAGCTGAGACAAGAGCTTGAACATCTCGGTTGTTCACGCGCCCTGGTGTTAGCCACACCTCAGCAACAAGAGCAGGCAAGCCGCGTATTAGAACTGCTGGGCGATAAGGGCGTGGGCGTTTACGCGGATGCCGTCATGCATACGCCGGTCGAGGTGACCAAGCGTGCCTTACAGGTGGTCAAAGAGCTAAATGTAGACTGTACGGTGGCCATCGGTGGCGGATCAACGATTGGCTTGGGTAAAGCCATTGCCTTACGTACTGGCTTACCTCAGATCGCGATACCCACCACCTACGCGGGCTCGGAAATGACGCCGATCCTGGGTGAAACGAGCGACGGTATCAAGACCACCCAGCGCACCCTGGATGTGCTGCCGGAAACGGTTATTTATGACGTTGACCTGACCCTAACGCTGCCTGCGGTGATGTCAGGTACCAGCGGGATTAACGCGATTGCCCATGCGGTAGAGGCGCTTTATGCCCGCGACTGCAATCCGGTGATTGCGCTGATGGCAGAGGAGGGTATTGCGGCGCTGGCGCGAAGCCTGCCGGTGATTGCCAATAATCCTACCAACGTTGAAGCACGCTCTGATGCGCTCTACGGCGCTTGGCTGTGCGGCACTTGTCTGGGGTCGGTGGGCATGTCGCTGCATCACAAGCTGTGCCACACCCTGGGCGGCTCTTTTAACCTTCCCCATGCGGAAACGCACACCATTGTGTTGCCTTATGCGCTGGCGTATAACGCGCCCGCAGTGACGGAGGCGATGGCGCGTATTGGGCGTGCGCTGGGCTGTGACGATGCGGCGGCAGGTCTTTACGACTTGGGGCGTGCCGTCGGCGCCCCAAGCGCACTCTCCGAGCTAGGCTTTAGCGTAGACGATGTAGAGCGTGCCACTGAGATTGCTACCCGCAACCCTTACTGGAACCCACGCGATGTGGAAGCCAAGGGGATCCACCGCTTGCTAAGCGACGCGCAGTCGGGGAAACGACCGCAGGCGGACAGTGGAGGTGACCAATGAGCACGCTGTTTGTTAATGCCACGGTTGTCACCATGGACTCGCAGTTGGGCGAACTGAGCGATGGCCAGGTACTGGTCGAGGGTGATCGAATCGTCGCCGTGGGGCATGACCTCACCGATCATCCCAAGGCACACGCAGCCGAGGTGATGGACTGCGGCGGCGGTATCCTAATTCCCGGGCTGGTGAACGCCCATATGCATACCTGGCAGACCGGCCTACGCGGCGTTGCCGCCAACTGGACGCTGCTGGAGTATTTCCGCCATGTCCACCGTGGCCTTGCGGCGCTGTTTACGCCGCAGGATATCTACATTGCCACCCGGATGGGCGCGATTAACCAGCTGAATTGCGGTACCACAACGTTAGGTGATTGGTGCCATAACAACCCGACTCCCGAGCACACCGACGCTGCGGTGAAAGGGCTTAAGGAATCAGGTGTTCGGGCGCTGTTTCTGCATGGCTCGCCTAAGCCCGACCCTAAACCCGGCCAGCCGCACTTTAGTAAAATTCCCCATCCCCGCCATGAAATAGAGCGCTTGTTGAACGGCGAGCTGGCAAATCCAGAAGGGCTCGTCACCTTAGGCATGGCCATTCTTGGCCCTCACTACTCAACCCTGGATGTGACGCTGCAGGACTTTGCGCTAGCCAAGGAGTTTGGCTTAGTTGCGTCAATGCACCAAGGCGGCGGTGAGGCCGTGGCCCCCGGTGCCTGGGACGAGGTGGAAGCGCGTGGCCTGCTGGGCCCCGATATCAATATTGTGCATGGTCAAAGTTTGGACGATGGCCAAATGTCCCGGTTCTGCGCCAGCGGCGTGACGTTCTCCATTGCACCTGAAAACGAAATGACCCAGGGACACGGTTTCCCTGTCACCGGGCTCGTTCGTCAACACGGCGGCGTGGTGTCTTTAGGCGTGGATCTTGAATCGGTGCTCTCTGGAGACATGTTCAGCGTCGCCCGGGCGGCGCTGGGTATGCAGCGCTCCCTGGATAACGACGCCTCGCGCCGTGAGCAGGGAAAGATCCCCGATACCTCCACCATTACCACTCGTGAGGCGCTGGGGTGGATCACTCTCGATGGGGCAAAAGCACTGGGTATTGATGATCGTATTGGTAGCCTCACGCCGGGTAAGCAGGCTGACCTGGTGCTGCTCGATAGCAACCAGCTCAATATGCAGCCGGTGAACGACCCTGTCTCTACAGTGATCATGCAAACCAGCCTTGCCAACGTCGACAGTGTAATGGTGGCCGGGCAGTTCAAAAAACGTGGCGGCCGTCTGTTAATGAAGACTCAGCAGGGCATCGCCGAGCTGGCCAAGTCTGGCCACCGCATTCACGCCGAACTGCTGGCGCGTGAAGCGCAATCAACACAGGAGGTGACCCCATGAAAACCGCTTCTACAACGTCTTCAACAACCCCCCAAGTGGCGTGGGTAGGCTTGGGTAAATTGGGGTTGCCGATGGCTGCTCGTATTATCCAATCTGGAACCCCAGTTCAAGGCTTTGACCTGTCGGCAGAGCGCCTTGCTCTCGCTGCAGAGGTCGGAGTGACGCCTCATCAAACACTGGCAGATGCCGTGGCCGATTGCGACTTGGTGTTTGTCTCCATCCCTGATGACCGCGCATTGATCAGTCTGTGCCTTGAGACTGGCGAGCTGATTCGTCACATGATGAACGGCAGTATCTTAATTGAGACAAGCACGGTGAGTGTGGAAGCCTCTGAGCGAGTGGCCGAGGCGGCAAAGGCTCACGGTGTGGTCTATCTGCGTAGCCCGGTATCCGGTAACCCCGTCGCGGCAGAAGCGGGCACGCTGTCCGCGATGGTTTCCGGCCCACGCGATGCGCTGGAAAAAGCCAAGCCCGTGTTTGCAGCGTTTACCAAAGCGCAGTACTGGCTGGGCGATGAAGATCAGGCTCGCGTAGCCAAACTGGCCATTAACCTGATGATTGCCGTCAGTGCCGGGATGATGAGTGAAGCGCTGACGCTGGCGCGTAAAGGCAACATTGAATGGGACGCTATGCTGGAGCTGATCGCTGACAGCGCGGTGGGTTCCCCCATGGTGAAGTACAAGGTGCCCCCCCTGTTAGCGCGCGATTTTACCTCGACGTTTTCCGCCTCGCAGATGGCCAAAGATCTTGACTTGATCCTCGACTGCGCCCACGGCTCTGGGGTATCGACCCCGTTAGCAGCTCAAATGCGCGAAGCCTATACCGCCCTTATCGCGACCGGGCATGGCAACGATGACTATATCGCCACCGTACATCATACCGAGCGCCTGTCAGGGTTAAGCGAGCCATCGCCAATCACGCAGGGAGGGCACACACATGCGTAATCTCACCACCGACAATATAACCGCCGCCGTGATGGATGAGTTTTCACGCTGTGAGGATGAGCGGCTGAAAACGCTACTGAATGGCCTGGTAAAACACCTGCACGCTTACCTGCGCGAGGTGAAGCCCACCGAGAAAGAGTGGACTCAGGCGATTGAGTTCCTCACCCGAGCAGGGCAAATGTGCGACGACGAACGCCAGGAGTTTATCCTGCTGTCAGATACCCTGGGCGTCACCATGCTGGTGGATGCAATTAATCACTCAAGCAGTAATCCTGAGGTTACCGACAGCACGGTGTTGGGGCCTTTTTACGTCGCGGACCCTCCCCAAGCGAATCAAGGTGATGCCATTAACTGGGGTGTGGATGGTGAGCCGTTATTTATCGAGGGCAACGTGCATGATGCTAAGGGCAAGCCCTTGGCAAATGTCACGATCGACGTATGGCAATCGGACAGCGAAGGCTTTTACGACGTACAGAAGCCCGAGCTTGAAAGCGCGACGCTGCGCGCACGCTTTCATACCGACAATCAGGGGCGATACGCTTTCTGGACGGTGGTTCCTTCTCCTTATCCCATTCCGACGGATGGGCCAGTCGGCAAAATGCTCGAAATCACCGGACGTCATCCTTATCGCCCCGCCCATGTGCATTTCATGCTGATGGCGCCGGGGTACAAAACCCTGGTCACTCAAATCTTCGCGGAAGACGACCCCTACCTCGACTCTGATGCGGTATTTGGCGTTAAAGATTCCCTGGTGAAGGAATTTGTTCAGCAACCCGCAGGAAAAGCGCCCGACGGCCGGCAGATGGACGCCCCTTACCGCTATTTTCAATACGACTTCGGCTTAAAGACGGCCTGAACGATTCACCCTGAACGTCTGGCTCCTACTGAGCTGGTTAAACCGAAAGAGGAAACGACATGAGCAAGATTGACCAAGCCGCAATTGCAACGCTGTTCACTGAAGCACGTACCCATAACGTTTGGCAGGACCGTGAGGTGAGTGAAGAAACCCTGCGTGAACTCTACGAGGTAATGCATTTCGGACCCACCTCCATGAACTGCCAGCCAGCGCGGATTATTTTTCTGACCACCGATGAGGCAAAAGCGCGCTTGAAGCCTGCTCTGTTGCCAGGCAATCAGGAAAAAACCATGAAGGCGCCGGTGGTCGCGGTGCTTGGCTTTGATACGGAATTTTACGAGCATCTGCCGCGCATGTTTGCTCATAACAAAGATGCCAAATCGCTGTTCGAGGGCAAGCCGGATTTTATTCACTCCACGGCGTTCCGCAATAGCTCCATTCAAGGTGGCTATCTGATTTTAGCGGCCCGCGCGCTTGGCTTGGATGCTGGCCCCATGTCGGGCTTCAACAATGCCGCAGTGGATGAAGAGTTCTTCCCGGATGGTAAAGTGAAGAGCAACTTCCTGTGTAACTTGGGCTATGGCGATGCCAGCGCCTTGTTCCCACGTGGCGACCGTTTCTCCTTCGAGGAAGTGTGCAAAGTGCTGTAAGCACGCCTTAAGCAGGCATGCTGGTTGACCTACCGAAAAAGGGCCGTGCCTGTCATGGCCCTTTTTTCTGCGTGGGTGGCCAGGCGTTAAGGCTCTATCTGAAAGGGGTGTTCTGATGGCGTTTGATTGGGTGTTTGTGGCACTGATGATAGTGGCCGTTTTACTGACGGGGATTTCCAAATCGGGGTTTGCGGGCGGGGTGGGGGTGGTTGCTGTACCGCTGATCTCGCTAAAGGCAAGCCCGACCTTTGCAGTGGCGGTGATGCTCCCGCTGCTAATTGTGATGGACGTGTTCAGCCTAAAAGCGTGGTGGCGACAGCGGGTGGATCGTTTGTTGTGGCTAATGTTTCCGCCTGCGATATTAGGCGTTGCGGTGGGCTACTTCACCTATGGCTGGTTTAATGAAGCGCTGTTGACACTATTGCTGGGGATTTTTTCCGTACTGTTTGGCCTTTGGGGTCTGTTTAAGCCGCTGCGCGGCCGACTGCTGCCCACTTGGGTGGGGCGTCTGTGTGGAGGAATCGCCGGGTTTACCAGCTTTATTGCCCATGCAGGCGGCCCACCGTTGAACTTTTACTTGCTGCAGTGCCAACTCACCAAGCAGCAATTTTTAGGTACGGCGGTGGTGTTTCTCGCGATTACCAACTTGGTAAAGCTGGTGCCCTATACGCTGCTTGGCCTGGTGACGTTCGATAATCTCACCATCGCGCTGCTGCTGATGCCGGTGGCATGGCTGGGCATCCAGTTAGGGTTGATCATTCAGCGGCGGGTGGATGGCGAGCTGTTTTTCCGGGTCATTCTTTGCCTACTCATTTTGTTAGGTATTCGGCTGATTATCGATGGAGTAAGTTAACGCCTAGAGTGCTGGGGCAGCGTGACCTTGATCGCCAGCACGACCTTGATAGCCAGTGTGATCTTGATAGTCACCTAAGGCGTGGGAGCCATCATGAAAAAAGAGGCCAGTGGACTGACCCTGTTTGACGATACGCATCCAGAAGGGCCTTACGACAAGCTATCGCAAACGCCCGTTTCCAAAATATCGAACACCGAGTTAGCGCGCTTCATTGAGTTCATTGAGAAGTTTGAAAACGAGACCGAATCAACACTCTCGATGTCGCTGGGGTATCGTGAGATGCGGATGTTGCTGCACGTGATGCGCAACCATCTGGCGGGCCGGTTAACTACGCCTACCTCGCTGGCGGATGCCTCAGGGCTGACGTATGGCACCGCTAAGCGCGGGATTGAAAGCATTATGCAGCGAGGCCTTCTCATTTCGCGCCCACGCACAAAGACTGGAAAAACCGTCTCGCTGCACCCCTCCCCACAGATGATAGAAGAGTGGGAAAGCTACGCGGAGCGCATTAAGGGCCTGCTGGGCCCGCTGTTTGGGATCGACCCCGCCTCGGAATCTGGCAGCAAGATATTTTTAGGTATGTCAGCGTCTCAGCGGGTGATCTCGACACCCGCTGTGCTTTCCGCGCGGCTGGAGCTGAAAGGGGGCTTACGTGTGCTGGCGCATGCGGACCCTACGTTTATGGCCATGCATAATTTAAAACGGCAGCTAGAGTCCATTTTTGGCCTGGAAATTCGCAATAAAGCGCGCTCCATTGATAACTTGCTGGATGATATTCTCGACAATGCCCGTTTAGCGAAATCCCGCTACGACATTGTCGCCTGCGACTTGCCCTGGTTTGGCGACTTGGTCGCGCAGGGCGTTTTGATGCCGCTAGACGCCCTCATCCAGCGCGATGGCTACGATCTTTCTGACTTTCATCCCATGGCAATCCAAAGCGCCGGCTATGCGGGTTGCCAGTACGGCATACCGGTGCAAACCACCCCTGAACTGCTCTGTTATCGCAAGGATATTTTGTCGGCTGCGCAGTTAACGCCCCCCAGCACCACCGAGGCGCTGGTAAAAGTCGCACGGCAGTTGCACGACCCTGCCAAGGGGCGATACGGCATCGCTTGGAACGCCGCCCGTGGCACGCCGCTGGGGCATACGTTTAGCTTTCTCATGGCTAAATTTGGGCAGCCCATTGTCGATCTACCGCTTCATGCAGGCGGCTTTGATTTTCAAAACGCCAGCGGTGAGCAGCTGCGCCCCATGTTTCAATCGGATGCCGCTTACAGGGCCTGCGAATATATGTTGGATATTCTCAAATATTCCCCGCCGAATATTTTGAATATGTCCTGGTACGAACGGGCGCAGTCCTATGCATCGGGTGAATCGTGCATGGCGTACTGCTACACGCTTTTGGCACCCTTGATCGAGTTTGATAAGCGATCACCGGCATACGGCAATACCGGGTATTTATCCCACCCGGTGGGCATTCACGGCAGGGCGATTACGCCCATTGGAGGATATGCATTGGCGATACCATCCAACTTGTCAAAAGAACGTATGGAAGCCGTGTGGACAGCTTTAAAACATCTCACCTCGCCCAATATGTCGAAGCTCTACATCATGAATGGTAGCTTGGTCACACCGCGTTTTAGCGTTAGCCAAGACCCGGAAGTGTCTGCGCTGTCACCGTTGATTACGATTGTCGATGATATGGCGAAGCAAGACGTCTTGCAGGCGTGGCCACGCCCGCCGGTTCCCGGCATTACGGAGCTTATCAGCATTGCAGGTAATGAAATTTTCGATGTGCTGGCTGGACGGCGCTCGATTAAAAAAGCACTTTTTATTGCCCAGGAGCGTGCTGATAAGGTTATGCGAGAAAAGGGCCATTATTGAACAGGTGAAAAGAAGTAACCCCCATACCTGAGAAGCAGGCATGGGGGCAGTGGTTTCCTCGCTGAATGCTTATTGCATAATCATGCCGCCATCGATCATCAGCAGTTGACCGGTCATGTAATCGGACTCTTGACTGGCCAGGAACGACGCGGTACCGACCACATCTTCTGGGTAAGAGTAACGCTTCATCAGAATCATTTTTTCAGCCAGCTCGTCCATCGATTGGCCCTGCTTCTCGAATTTGCCGATGCTGACTAAGTCTTTATCCAGCTGTTCCCAAAGCTCGGTGCGCACCACGCCTGGGGCATAGCCGTTAACGGTAATGTTGTGATCTACCAAGGCCTTAGCACCGCCGTTAATCATTGCCAGCACAGCATGCTTGCTGCATGAATAGGGCACAACATCGTCAAACGCCTGGCGGGAGAGAATCGAGCCGACGTTAATGATTTTATAAGGTCCGCTTTCTTTGCCCTGGCTAATCATTTGTTTAGCGGCTTCCTGCATGCCGAGTAAGCAGCCCAGCGCATTCACATCCATAATTTGATGCCAATTTTCTTCAGTAATATCAAGAAACATTAACGGTTTATTGATGCCGGCATTATTAACCATCACGTTCAAGCTACCAAACGCCTGTACTGTAGCGTTAACGGCTGCCTGTACGTCTTCGCGGTTAGTAACATTCAACTTAACGGCAATAGCATCACCACCCTTTGATTTGATGCGCTGCGCAACCTCTTCGCACCCCTCAACGTTGAGATCTGCCACGCAGACCTTTGCCCCTTGCGCGGCATAATGCTCAGCGACAGCCGCCCCCATGCCACGCGCAGCACCAGTAATGAGACAGTGTTTACCTTTGAGTCGAGTGTTATCCATGAGGTCACCTTGTAAGTTTTGTTGTGGGTCAGTATGCGCTGCCACCTACACCATATCGGGGTAGTGGGGTGCCGGTAGGCGGCGCTCACAAGGACGTGCGTTGTTAAGTCGGCGTTGCGAATAACAGAAGTGCAACCTTGTGAATGTATTCTGTGTCCGTCTTGACTCTAAGGACAGGGCGCCCCGTTGTTGATATGACCAGATTGGACTTTTTTACATTCCTCGCATTATGAAAAGCAAAAGGGGCGGTGTTTTAATCGCTCCAGTGACAGTGGATGCAGCCATTGATGGCTAACAAGAACGTGTGTAAGTTATTGGCGCGCTTTTGTTAACCGCTTTTATTAACGTTAGATTTTAGCCGTAGTGCATCTAACGTTTATTCCTGTTTTGAGTGCTTCTTATAAAAATAAAGCGAGGTGTTTATGTCTCAGCCATGCATTATCTGCGTTGCCATTACGGGCAGCTTGCCACGAAAAGAAAATAATCCAGCAGTGCCGATTACCGTCAATGAGCAAATCGAAAGTACTCAGGCAGCCTTTGAAGCCGGAGCTAGTATTGCGCACTGCCATGTGCGTAATGACGACCAAACGCCTTCATCCGACCCGGAGAAGTTTAGCCGTCTGATGGAAGGGCTCAAGAAACATTGCCCAGGCATGATTGTTCAGTTTTCCACCGGTGGCCGATCTGGTGCTGGCGAAGCACGCGGCGGGATGCTGCCGCTTAAACCTGATATGGCTAGTCTGTCGGTGGGATCGAATAATTTTCCGACCCGCGTTTACGAGAATCCACCTCAATTGGTGGAGTGGCTGGCAAGTGAAATGCTTAAGTACAACGTTAAGCCTGAAATCGAAGCGTTTGATCTCTCGCACATTCATCAGGCGGTAGCGCTTTCTCAACAGGGTAAGTTAAAAGGGCCGCTTTACATACAGTTTGTCATGGGAGTTAAAAACTCAATGCCCGCTGACAAGCCTAGTTTTGACTTCTTCATAGAGACGCTCAAGCGACTAGCTCCCGATGCAAAGTGGTGCGGGGCAGGCATAGGTGCCAACCAATACGTGGTTAATGAGTGGGCGATTGCAGCAGGTGGGCATACCCGTACCGGACTCGAAGATAACGTGCGCCAAGACCGCGATACGTTGGCAGCCTCCAATGCAGCACTAGTTGAAAGAACCGTCGCGCTGTGCGACAAGTACCATCGCCCCGTAGCCACTTGGCAGCAAGCACGAGACATCCTGGGGCTTCAAATGGCGTGAAAATATTGGTGTGACGGGTTATTTATTCTACCGATGTGCAGCACATTGATGAGCTATTTAATGAGGTGTGCCGTCACCCGCCCCCACTGCCAAGCTAGGTGTGAGCACTAGTCTTGGTGACGTCGAGACGATAATGCTTCGCTGGCATGGGTGATTTTTAATCTGCTTTAGATGATGACCGTCTACTCACCATATTGCGTTATGCTTTCGGTACTTATCGATCACCGAGACTTTTCATGCACACATCACGTATCGCTATTGTAGGCGCTGGATTGGCAGGGCTTTATGCCGCGTTTTTGTTAGAACAGCGGGGCATTACTGATTATGTGGTGTTGGAAGCGCGGGCGCGGGTAGGTGGGCGTATTGCGTCGTTATGGCCTGATGAGAATGACACTATGGAGGCGTTTGATTTGGGGCCTTCTTGGTATTGGCCGGAGTTACAGCACTCACTAGAAGTGCTGGTAAAATCGCTGGGGCTTACGTCGTTCGCCCAGTATGAAACTGGCGATATGATAGTAGAACGCTCGCACCAGGTGCCGCCAGTTCGTATGCAGGGCTTCGTGAATCAGCCTCCATCCATGCGACTACGGGGCGGCATGCAGGCGTTGATTGA
Organism: Vreelandella gomseomensis; assembly: GCF_031451645.1. Lineage (NCBI taxonomy): Bacteria > Pseudomonadati > Pseudomonadota > Gammaproteobacteria > Oceanospirillales > Halomonadaceae > Vreelandella > Vreelandella gomseomensis. The sequence continues at coordinate 15,852 of NZ_JARWAI010000020.1, forward strand.
TGCGTTGCGCCAGCGCATCGGTTCGGCGCGGATTTACACCGGGCAGGCTGTTTACTCGATGTCGCTGACTTCCAGCGGCAGTGTGGAGCTGGGGTGTGCTGGTGGGCAACGCTATACCGCCCAGCATGTGCTGCTAGCAGTGCCGCCGAGGTTAGCAGCGCAGTCGGTGACGTTTTCGCCATCGTTACCGGAGCGGATCACCCAACAATGGGCGAGTACTGCGACTTGGATGGCGCCTCAAGCTAAATACGTCGCGCTGTACCCCACCCCTTTTTGGCGAGAAGATCACCTTTCGGGAGAGGCGCGCAGTTTGATGGGCCCGCTGGGTGAAATTCATGATGCGTCACATCCGGATGGCCACGGGGCGCTGTTTGGTTTTTTCAGTTTGCCTGCCAGGGCCCGTGCGCAGCTTGGCGATGAGGCGCTACGCCAGCACTGCCGTGCGCAGTTGGCTAGGCTGTTTGGTCCTCAAGCATCTAGCCCGGAGGGGGAGGTGATTAGAGACTGGGCACAGGAGCTGTTTACCGCTACCGACGCGGATCAAATGCCCAGCGAGCACCACAGCATGGCACCGTCAGCGCGCGCTGAAGATGGTGCTTGGCAGCCTTGTTTAATCGGGATTGGCAGCGAGTGGGGCGAGCAGTATGCCGGTTATCTAGCAGGTGCCATCGAAGCAGCCGAGCGCGGCGTGGCGGATGTGTTAGCACAGTAGGGTGCTTGTTTATAATGGCAATGACCCAAAAGTGATTTGCCGGCTGAAATTGACCGAAGCCGCATGTTCTGGTCAAGTCAGAGCGGGCACAGTTTCAAGCCGCAACTGCCAGTTCGATTTCCCTTGGCGTCTGATAGGCCAAGGTCGAGTGGAGTCGGCAGCTGTTGTACTCCATCTC
>NZ_JARWAI010000021.1:0-2638 GCF_031451645.1 Vreelandella gomseomensis
TGCGTATTCCCCCCTATCGTGACCGCCCATTCCGTTTGAACGTGACCGTCTGTTCTGGATGATGGTGACCGCGCATTCCGTTTTATCGTGACCGATTTTGGGCAGTTTTCCGGAATCGCCGGTCACGTTGCCGGAATCATCGGTCACGTTCCCCCGGAATCACATCCAACACGCTGGAATTCTTCAACTTTATTCGGCATACCCTTCTTTTTCATCACGAGGAAGTGCGGATGCCGGCTGCGAGGATTTCCATGCAACAGATCATCGAGGTCTTGCGCCTCAAGCACGAAGTAGGCCTGAGCCACGACCGCATTGCCCGCGCCTGTGGTCTCTCCAAAGGCGTGGTCGGCAAGTACGTCAGCCAGGCCCAGGCGAAGGGCATCACTTGGCCGTTGCCCGAGGATGCTGATGAGGCCTGGCTGGAAGTACGGCTGTTCCCCGTCAAGGCACCGCCCTCACGCTTTGCCGAGCCGGATTACTTCCAGGTCCACCAGGAACTCAAGACCAAGGGCGTTACCTTGCAACTGCTCTGGGCCGAGTACACGGAACGCCACGGCGACAAGGCCTACCGCTACAGCCAATTCTGCCACCACTACCGGCTCTGGCGGGGGCGGCAACGGCGCAGCATGCGCCAGGTTCACCGGGCCGGCGAGAAGGTCTTTATCGATTACTGCGGACCGACCGTGCCGGTGGTGGACCGGAGCACCGGAGAGATGCGTCAGGCCCAGGTCTTTGTCGCCGTGCTTGGTGCCTCCAGCTACACCTTCGCCGAGGCCACCAGGAGCCAGAGCCTGCCGGACTGGATCGCCTCCCACCAACGGATGCTGACGTTCTTCGGCGGGGTGCCGGCACTGCTGGTTCCGGACAACCTCAAGGCAGCGGTCACCAAGGCGGACCGTTACACCCCGAAGATCAACGAGACCTACGCTGAACTGGCTGCTCACTATCAGACGGCGGTGCTGCCCGCGCGTCCCTACAAGCCCAAGGACAAGGCAAAGGCTGAAGCCGCCGTGCTGTTGGTCGAGCGCTGGATCCTGGCCCGGTTACGGCACCAGACGTTCTTCTCTCTGGCCGAGTTGAACGCCGCCATCGCCGCGTTGTTACCAGCGCTGAACCAGCGCCCGTTCCAAGGACGGACAGAGAGTCGGCAAAGCCTGTTCGATGCCCTCGACCGACCGGCACTACGACCACTCCCCGCCACGCCCTACACCTACGCCGAGTGGCGTAAGGCACGGCCGGGTATCGACTATCACATCGAGATCGAGAAGCGGCTATACAGCGTGCCCCACGCCCTGGTGGGGGTGAAGCTGGACGTTCGGGTGACCGACACCTCCGTGGAGGTCATGCACAAAGGGCAGCGAGTGGCGCTACACCCTCGTCATGGTAAGGGCCGCTTCGTCACCCTGACTGAACACATGCCCAAATCGCACCAGGCCCATCAGAACTGGTCACCGGGACGGTTCCTGAACTGGGCCAATGACATCGGCCCCGGCACGCTGGGCGTGGTGCAGAAGCAGCTCAAGGATCGGCCTCATCCGGAACATGGTTACCGCGCCTGCCTGGGCCTTCTGAACCTTAGTCGGCGCTACAGTCGTGATCGCCTTGAGCAGGCCTGTGCCCGAGCGCTGGCCATCCACTCCGCCAGTTACCAGAGCATCACCTCGATTCTGAAGCAGGGGCTGGATCAGTTACCGCTGCCGGTGGCCGAGGAGCCACCGGAACTGACCGAGCTGCCGGTTCACACCAACGTTCGCGGCCCCCACTACTACCACTGATCCCGGAGAAACGTATGCTAACGCACAACACCCTCGATACCTTACGCCACCTCAAGCTGACGGGCATGGGCGATGCCCTGGAACAACAACGCGCTCAACCGGAAACGCATGACCTGGCGTTCGAGGAACGCCTGGCCCTGTTAGTGGATCGGGAGGTGCTGCACCGGGAAAACCGGCGGCTGGACCGGCTGCTCAAGGCCGCCCGCCTGCGCGTGCCGGCGTGCATCGAAGACATCGATTACCGCCATCCCCGGGGACTGGAACGCTCGCGTATGGCGGCCCTGGCGAGCAGCGATTGGATCCGCCAGTCCCTGAACCTGTGCATCACCGGGCCTACCGGTTGCGGCAAGACCTGGCTGGCCTGTGCCCTGGGCAATCAGGCCTGCCGGCAAGGCCTCTCGGTGCGCTACCTGCGAGTGCCGCGCCTGTTCGAGCAGGTGCGCATCGCGCACGGTGATGGTAGCTACGGTCGGCTGATGAACCAGTTGCTGAAGACCAACCTGCTGATCCTGGATGACTGGGGCATGCAGAAGATCACGGCGCAGCAGCGGCAGGACCTGATGGAAGTAATCGAAGACCGACACGGGCGGGGCTCCACCCTCATCGCCAGCCAGTTACCCACGGAGCACTGGCATGACTACATCGGCTCCGCCACGCTGGCAGACGCCATCATGGATCGGCTCCTGCACGGCGCTCACCGACTCAATCTGAAAGGGGAATCACTGAGAAAAACCAACGCACAAAAAACGGAATCGGTTGACCCATCGTGACCGCTCAGCGTACAAAACTCTCTCCAGCGTGAAGGCCGTGTGCAAATCGGTCACGATCACCGGAATGACCGGTCACGTTCGCCGGAATACGCA
>NZ_JARWAI010000022.1:0-1783 GCF_031451645.1 Vreelandella gomseomensis
TAATTCATTGTGAGCGCTTACCGCGAGGATGATGCATCGTTTAAGGAGGTGATCCAGCCGCAGGTTCCCCTACGGCTACCTTGTTACGACTTCACCCCAGTCATGAACCACACCGTGGTGATCGCCCTCCAAAGTTAGGCTAACCACTTCTGGTGCAGTCCACTCCCATGGTGTGACGGGCGGTGTGTACAAGGCCCGGGAACGTATTCACCGTGCCATTCTGATGCACGATTACTAGCGATTCCGACTTCACGGAGTCGAGTTGCAGACTCCGATCCGGACTGAGACCGGCTTTAAGGGATTCGCTTGCTCTCGCGAGTTCGCAGCCCTTTGTACCGGCCATTGTAGCACGTGTGTAGCCCTACCCGTAAGGGCCATGATGACTTGACGTCGTCCCCACCTTCCTCCGGTTTGTCACCGGCAGTCTCCTTAGAGTTCCCACCATTACGTGCTGGCAAATAAGGACAAGGGTTGCGCTCGTTACGGGACTTAACCCAACATTTCACAACACGAGCTGACGACAGCCATGCAGCACCTGTCTCTGCGCTCCCGAAGGCACCAAGGTATCTCTACCAAGTTCGCAGGATGTCAAGGGTAGGTAAGGTTCTTCGCGTTGCATCGAATTAAACCACATGCTCCACCGCTTGTGCGGGCCCCCGTCAATTCATTTGAGTTTTAACCTTGCGGCCGTACTCCCCAGGCGGTCGACTTATCGCGTTAACTTCGCCACAAAGTGCGCTAGGCACCCAACGGCTGGTCGACATCGTTTACGGCGTGGACTACCAGGGTATCTAATCCTGTTTGCTACCCACGCTTTCGCACCTCAGTGTCAGTGTCAGTCCAGAAGGCCGCCTTCGCCACTGGTATTCCTCCCGATCTCTACGCATTTCACCGCTACACCGGGAATTCTACCTTCCTCTCCTGCACTCTAGCCTGATAGTTCCGGATGCCGTTCCCAGGTTGAGCCCGGGGCTTTCACAACCGGCTTATCAAGCCACCTACGCGCGCTTTACGCCCAGTAATTCCGATTAACGCTTGCACCCTCCGTATTACCGCGGCTGCTGGCACGGAGTTAGCCGGTGCTTCTTCTGCGAGTGATGTCTTTCCTACCGGGTATTAACCGATAGGCGTTCTTCCTCGCTGAAAGTGCTTTACAACCCGAGGGCCTTCTTCACACACGCGGCATGGCTGGATCAGGGTTGCCCCCATTGTCCAATATTCCCCACTGCTGCCTCCCGTAGGAGTTCGGGCCGTGTCTCAGTCCCGATGTGGCTGATCATCCTCTCAGACCAGCTACGGATCGTCGCCTTGGTGAGCCATTACCTCACCAACTAGCTAATCCGGCATAGGCTCATCCGATAGCGGGAGCCAAAGCCCCCTTTCTCCCGTAGGACGTATGCGGTATTAGCCTGGGTTTCCCCAGGTTATCCCCCACTACCGGGTAAATTCCTATGCGTTACTCACCCGTCCGCCGCTCGTCAGCGGGTAGCAAGCTACCCCTGTTACCGCTCGACTTGCATGTGTTAGGCCTGCCGCCAGCGTTCAATCTGAGCCATGATCAAACTCTTCAGTTTAAGATCTATGCGGTTCTTACCTGCCACCCGAAGGCGACAGAAGCGAACCAAACTTGGCTCAAGGTTCAAACGAATTCATTCAACTGTCGTTTAAAAACTTTCGTTTAAAAACTGTCGTTTACATGACCGCTTGCCTTGATATTCGGTGATTTATCACCCTCATCGGCAAGCGCCCACATGAATTACCTGATCAAATTATTAAAGAGCTG
>NZ_JARWAI010000023.1:0-1292 GCF_031451645.1 Vreelandella gomseomensis
ACCCGTAGCTTCGGTACCTGGTTTAGCCCCGTTACATCTTCCGCGCAGGCCGACTCGACTAGTGAGCTATTACGCTTTCTTTAAAGGATGGCTGCTTCTAAGCCAACCTCCTAGCTGTCTGAGCCTTCCCACATCGTTTCCCACTTAACCAGGATTTCGGGACCTTAGCTGACGGTCTGGGTTGTTTCCCTTTTCACAACGGACGTTAGCACCCGCTGTGTGTCTCCCACGCTGGCACTCACCGGTATTCGGAGTTTGCCTCGGGTTGGTAAGTCGGGATGACCCCCTAGCCGAAACAGTGCTCTACCCCCGGCGGTGATACGTGAGGCGCTACCTAAATAGCTTTCGAGGAGAACCAGCTATCTCCGAGCTTGATTAGCCTTTCACTCCGATCCACAAGTCATCCAAATCTTTTTCAACAGATCCTGGTTCGGTCCTCCAATTGATGTTACTCAATCTTCAACCTGCTCATGGATAGATCGCTCGGTTTCGGGTCTATATCCAGCGACTGTGTCGCCCAGTTAAGACTCGGTTTCCCTACGGCTCCCCTATACGGTTAACCTCGCCACTGAATATAAGTCGCTGACCCATTATACAAAAGGTACGCAGTCACAGAACAAGTCTGCTCCTACTGCTTGTACGCACACGGTTTCAGGATCTATTTCACTCCCCTCTCCGGGGTTCTTTTCGCCTTTCCCTCACGGTACTGGTTCACTATCGGTCAGCCAGGAGTATTTAGCCTTGGAGGATGGTCCCCCCGTCTTCAGTCAAGGTTTCTCGTGCCCCGACCTACTCGATTTCACATGATCAGACTTTCGACTACGGGGCTATCACCCGCTATGGCCACGCTTCCCAGCGTGTTCGCCTAATCAGTCACATGCTTAAGGGCTGGTCCCCGTTCGCTCGCCGCTACTGGGGGAATCTCGGTTGATTTCTTTTCCTCAGGGTACTTAGATGTTTCAGTTCCCCTGGTTCGCCTCCCACGCCTATATATTCAGCGTGGGATACTCATCTGATGATGAGTGGGTTTCCCCATTCAGAAATGCCCGGGTCACAGGTTGTTTGCCACCTCGCCGAGCCTTATCGCAGGCTTCCACGTCTTTCATCGCCTCTGGCTGCCTAGGCATCCACCGTGTGCGCTTCATTGCTTGACCCTATAACCCGAAGGGGTCTGGTATCTCGCAATGATAACGATTGCCGGATACGCTTGAGACGTATCACAAAACAATTACGTATGAACGTCTTAAAAAAACGTTCATGTCAGCATGATATACATTGTTAAAGAGCGACTG
>NZ_JARWAI010000024.1:0-1238 GCF_031451645.1 Vreelandella gomseomensis
TGTAGTGGTCAACTAATCCCGGACAGTATCTTAAGGTTTTCCTCAGCGGCAACGGGCGAAATGCCATCGTTGAATGCATGAGGTCTTTTCCGGTTGTAGTAGTCCATCAGATAGCCCCCAACATCTTTTTGGGCCTCAGACAGACTTCGGTATCCCAAGGCCGGTACCCACTCAGATTTCAGACTCCGGAACAGCCTCTCCATCGGCGCATTGTCCCAGCAATTGCCACGCCGACTCATGCTTTGTGTCATTCGATAGCGCCAGAGCCTCTGACGGAACTTACGGCTGGCGTACTGGCTTCCCTGGTCCGAGTGAAACATGACTTTTTCTGGTTGGCCGCGCTGTTCCCAGGCGTGGTCCAGAGCTTTGACGACCAGATCGGCGTCCGGGCTGGATGACATCGCCCAGCCAACAACACGTCGAGCATATAGGTCCAGCACAACGGCCAGGTAACTCCACCGCTGGCCACTCCAAATGTAGGTGATGTCACCGCACCAGACCTGATTAGGCCGTTTTACAGCAAACTCCCGGTTCAGATGGTTCGGGATATCCGGTCGTTCAATGGTAGCCTGCTTATAAGCGTGAGGGCCTGGCTGCTTACAGATTAGCCCTAGCTCACTCATCAACTGTCGAACCTTGAAGCGGCCAATAATCACGCCGTCATCGTTGAGCATGCCTTTGATCGTCCTGCTGCCAGCAGAGCTGCGGCTCTTAGTAAAAAGGCGGCTTACCTGGGCCTTCAGAGCTAGACGCTCAACGTCTATATGGTTCCGTCGTTGGCGGTTCTCGTAATAGCTGGAACGGCTGATATCGAACGCATTGCAGACCATTTCAACAGGCATTTGCTCACTCAACTGGTCTATCAGCGCGTACGATTCATGTCGTCCGACATCAAGAGAGCGGTAGCCTTTTTTAGTATGTCTTTCTCCATTTCAAGCCGCTTGCAGCGGGCTTCCAGCTCCTGGATTCGGCGCTGTTCAGGGGTCAAGGCTCTGCTCTTCGGGGTAATGCCCCCACGCTCTTCCGTCAGCTGTTGAACCCAGCGACGGACGGCGCTTTCCCCAACACCCAGAGAGGTACTCGCCTGGGGGATGGTGTAGCCTTGATCCAGCACAAGGCTGGCTGCTTCCTGCTTGAACTCAGGCGTAAAGGAACGTCGTTTTCTGGTCATCAGACACCTCGTTTATGGTGGCGATCTTACCACCTACGTTGGTGTCCGGAATTATTGAACCACTACA
>NZ_JARWAI010000025.1:0-990 GCF_031451645.1 Vreelandella gomseomensis
CCTTGAAATACCAGCCTGGCATCATTGGCGTTCTCACTCAGGTCCGTTATCCGGATCGAGGACAGTGTGTGGTGGGTAGTTTGACTGGGGCGGTCTCCTCCCAAAGCGTAACGGAGGAGCACGAAGGTACCCTCAGCACGGTCGGACATCGTGCAATGAGTGCAAGAGCATAAGGGTGCTTGACTGCGAGACAGACACGTCGAGCAGGTGCGAAAGCAGGTTCTAGTGATCCGGTGGTTCTGTATGGAAGGGCCATCGCTCAACGGATAAAAGGTACTCCGGGGATAACAGGCTGATACCGCCCAAGAGTTCACATCGACGGCGGTGTTTGGCACCTCGATGTCGGCTCATCACATCCTGGGGCTGAAGTCGGTCCCAAGGGTATGGCTGTTCGCCATTTAAAGTGGTACGCGAGCTGGGTTTAGAACGTCGTGAGACAGTTCGGTCCCTATCTGCCGTGGGCGTTGGATGTTTGAGAAGGGCTGCTCCTAGTACGAGAGGACCGGAGTGGACGCACCTCTGGTGTTCCGGTTGTCACGCCAGTGGCATTGCCGGGTAGCTATGTGCGGACGGGATAACCGCTGAAAGCATCTAAGCGGGAAGCCCCCTTCAAGATGAGACATCCCTGAGGCCTAGAGCCTCCTGAAGGGCCCAGCGAGACCAGCTGGTTGATAGGCACGGTGTGGAAGCGCTGCAAGGCGTTGAGCTAACGTGTACTAATGGCCCGTGAGGCTTGACCCTATAACACCCAAGGGGTCTGGTCGTGATGATAACGATGAAAGAACCGGATACGCGCACTGAGCCGACTGTTCAAGACACAGGGCTTGGTAAGAGACGCCCACAAAACACAGCATGATGTACAGCCAGTTACGCCTGACGACCATAGCAAGCGTGAACCACCTGATCCCTTGCCGAACTCAGCAGTGAAACCGCTTCGCGCCGATGGTAGTGTGGGGTCTCCCCATGCGAGAGTAGGTCATCGTCAGGCAC
>NZ_JARWAI010000026.1:0-753 GCF_031451645.1 Vreelandella gomseomensis
TCGACCAAGGCGCAAACTGCTTCCTGGCAGCCCTCGTTTCGCCCTGATTCAGCACATGCTGCGTCGGCGCTTGTCTCCCGAACAGATCAGCGGCAAGCTCAAGCATATGAATATCCCTGACCTTCGAGACGCCTACGTCTGCCGAGAAACGATCTACAGTGCCATCTACGCGTTGCCCGTCGGTGAACTGAGAAAGGAGCTGATCCATTGTTTGCGGCAAGGCAAGCCAACCCGTAAGCCGCGCCGTGGCCAGGTCGACCGGCGCAACCAGATCCCGGACATGGTCAGCATCCATCTCCGCCCTCCAGAGGTGGAAAAACGTGAATTTCCTGGCCACTGGGAAGGCGACCTGATCAAGGGCAAGAACAATGCATCGGCTGTCGGCACCCTTGTCGAACTCAAAAGCGGTTACCTGATCCTGGCGAAGATGAACGATGCGACAGCCACCTCTGCGGTAGAAGGCTTCAGCGCGGCGCTGAATCGCATGCCGCTGGCCACACGGAAGAGCATGACATATGACCAGGGACGTGAGATGACACAGCACGCCAAGGTCACCCAGAATACCGGTGTCGCTATCTACTTCTGTGACCCACACAGCCCATGGCAGAGGGGCGCCAACGAAAATATCAATGGGCTCATAAGACAGTATTTGCCCAAGGGAACGGATCTATCGGTCTATAGCCAGCAAGAACTAGATGAGATCGCGCTTGAGTTGAACATGCGCCCGCGAAAGCGCTTCGACTTCAAGTGCCC
>NZ_JARWAI010000028.1:0-595 GCF_031451645.1 Vreelandella gomseomensis
ATACGCTTGAGACGTATCACAAAACAATTACGTATGAACGTCTTAAAAAAACGTTCATGTCAGCATGATATACATTGTTAAAGAGCGACTGTTCGATGAACAGTGATAAGGCAACGCAGTCACTGCGCTTTGACTTATCAATGGTCACAAAACAACAAACGGTGGTAACGAAAACAAGAATGGTGGAGCCAAGCGGGATCGAACCGCTGACCTCCTGCGTGCAAGGCAGGCGCTCTCCCAGCTGAGCTATGGCCCCAATACTAACGACACGCAAATTTGTGTAAGACTAGGCGCATTATTGCGACGCATAGCCTGCTATGCGAGTAATAATGCAACGACGTATTACGCAAATTTGGTGGGTCTGGGCAGACTTGAACTGCCGACCTCACCCTTATCAGGGGTGCGCTCTAACCAACTGAGCTACAGACCCGGTATTCAGCCATCACAGATCATCTGATCGGCAACAGCTCAATGAGCTACCGTTTGCTCTATCACTTGATCAGGTAATTCATTGTGAGCGCTTACCGCGAGGATGATGCATCGTTTAAGGAGGTGATCCAGCCGCAGGTTCCCCTACGGCTACCTTGTTACGACT
>NZ_JARWAI010000029.1:0-550 GCF_031451645.1 Vreelandella gomseomensis
TGTCTTCGTCTCGTCTCTCGGCCTTGAGGAACCGGATTTACCTGACTCCTCAGCCTACTGACTTTCACCAGGACAACCAACGCCTGGCTCATCTAGCCTTCTTCGTCCCCCCATCGCAACCATGTCCGGTACGGGAATATTGACCCGTTTCCCATCGACTACGCCTTTCGGCCTCGCCTTAGGGGCCGACTCACTCTGCTCCGATTAGCGTCGAACAGAAACCCTTGGTCTTCCGGCGAGGGAGTTTTTCACTCCCTTTATCGTTACTCATGTCAGCATTCGCACTCGTGATACCTCCAGCGAACTTCTCAATTCACCTTCATTGGCGTACACGACGCTCCTCTACCGCGTGCCTGCATCCTTAAGCCTACTCTATTCATCCCCACCGAACTCGACGTTCGGGAGGGCTTGAACGTCGCTTCGCGACGTTAAGCGAATAGTCTTAAGTGATGCAGGCACACCCGTAGCTTCGGTACCTGGTTTAGCCCCGTTACATCTTCCGCGCAGGCCGACTCGACTAGTGAGCTATTACGCTTTCTTTAAAGGATGG